>NZ_JBHSRM010000003.1:0-320163 GCF_042658975.1 Sporosarcina thermotolerans
ATATGATTGGTTCCGTTATAGGATCACATGCCGGCCCTGGAACAATCGCAATTTTCTTTTTGAATAAATTAAATTAATGACTTACTAATAAAATGCCTTTTCAAACACGGTTTTGTCCGTGTCATGAAAAGGCATTTTGTAATAAATGATTAAGCTTTTTTACTTTCTACTTTTCTTCGTTCTCGTCCTTTTTTTATCATAATGAACAGGAATCCAAGGAAAATTACATAGACAAGAATCGATGCGATTAAGTAAGGAGTATTGAATCCTTTATCATCATCAGCGATATACACTTCCGCGATTTCCCTATCTAAAACGACTCGGAAAACACCATCATCCGATTCACGGATCAGATCGCCGTCTAAGAGGCCGCGTAACTTTTTATTTTCGCCAATCTTTTCAATCGGAATTTCCACGTTGGCAGTCTTCGATGTATTGTTAACAGCAATGAGCCATGTCTCGTCTTCGGAAGAACGTTTGTAAACGATGAATCCATCTTTGTTGTGAAGCAATTCAAATTCACCATTACGAAGTGTATCCGATTTATTACGCAACAGATTCAGATTGCCGATCAATTCCTTGAACTCCATATCTGTCTTGAAATTGAATAACGGATGGCTTTCAGGAGCTTCTTTTCCGTTCACCGCGATTTCAGTCCCATACGTCATAAGCGGAACGCCAGGAAGCGTGAAGAGTGCCGTTGCTGCCACTTTCCATCGGGTCGGCGGGAACATCCTCAATTCAACCATATCATACGTGAGACGTGGTCCTGTTAGATCATCGAATTGAATCAATCTAGTTTCGTCATTGTCTTTGAAAGTTTCCATATTCGATGAATCCGGATCTATCGTCATGAATGTTTCACGAAGGATATCCATCTTCGTGCCACTTGGAGTAGAATCGAAATTCGCAGCGCTTTCCTCATTCGTCAAAACATATGAACCTTCCTGAGCACCGTGGATAGCGTTAATCATTTCATTCAAATAAGCATCGTCAAATCCGTCCAATTGCGTAAGACGAATACCATCCAAATCATATGTTATTACAAAATCAACTACTGCCCTGATCAAATCCTCACGAACTTTTGGATCAGAAGTATTCCAATCGACTGTACCATCCGCGGAATGCGTGAATTTATACGTACGATCTTTGGTCCACTCATGATCTGCACCCACTTTGCCTAACGGAAAATCCGCAATCACTTTCATCTTCTGTTTATGGACTTCCTCAACCAAATCCTTAAGCTCGTCATCTGTTCCAAAATGCGGATCCAATTCGGAGTAAGACAACGCTTTTTTTCCATCATAGGACTCGGACTTAAATACCGGCCCGATGGAAATCATCGTGAAGCCCATTTCAATAATATGCTGCAATCGGGCATGGATTCCAACAAAATCCCCACCATGGAATGCATAGTCATCATGAATATCAGCATCCAAATCATTCTTGCGATCACCGTTATTATAGCGATCCACCAATAAATCATATATGCTTTCATCAGCAATGCTTGTATCTACTTTGGCTGAAGCATTTGCCGGTAAAACTGTTGAGATGAACAGTAAAAAACATGCAACAAAGCCAGTAAAACGTTTTCTTTTCACAAAAAAAGCCTCCCTACCCGAGCTATCTGTAGCCATTTTATCAAAACAGAACGCTCCCCGCCATGTAATGAAATAAAAAATGAATTGCCACTGGTAAAATGAGTCTAATTTGTGAATGGGAGGCGTGTTTTTGCAAGGACACCTTCACAAAAATAAAACCTCCGGCATCATTTGCCGGAGGCCCAAACCTTTTCATATCATGATTAAAAGAATTCAAAGCCCATCGGCAATTTGAAGCCGAAGAACATTGTCACGAAAAAGAAAACGAAGAACAAAATCCAGAACATTGTTACAGGCTTTCCTTTTGTAGAACGAACCAATACCATTTCCATCATCCCGATTGTCACTAAACCAAGAAGGAATTTGATACCGTATTCAGCACCTCTGCCATAATCCATACCTTTGATGAAAAGCGCAACGCCTGAAATAAGGATCAGCACATAGAATAGGCGTGCGATCATATGCGTAATTTTCTTGCCTTTCGTCCCGTTAGCCATTACAGCTGCGACGAGAAAAACGATTATACCAACGACCCATGTGAAAATATGAAAATGGGTTGTATCCGACAAAAATCCCAAACTGTTCACCTCATCTATTATAATTCCTATTTATCCTATCATAGAAGGGCTTGCCAATATAGAAAAATGGTTTACACGAAACGATTAACAAGCGTACCGATATTCTCGATGGAAATCTTCACTGTATCTCCCGCCTTCAGGTATTTCGGTGGGTTCATTCCCTTTCCGACCCCTGCAGGTGTTCCGGTCAGAATGACATCGCCTATCTCCAGCGTGACAAATTTCGAGATTTCAGAGATCAACTCATCTATTTTGAAAATCATATCAGCTGTATTTCCATTTTGGCGTAATTCACCATTCACCTTTGTTGCAATCGAAAGCTGATGCGGATTCGGAATTTCATCCTTCGTCACGATATACGGACCCATTGGACAAGTACCATCCAAGCTTTTCCCAAGGAAGAACTGTTTATGGCCATATTGTATATCCCGTGCAGTCACGTCGTTTGCAATTGTATAGCCGAAAACGTGGTCATAGGCAAGTTGTTTCGGAATTTTACTCCCTTTCTTACCAATCACAATAGCCAATTCGCCTTCATAGTCCATGTTCTCCGTGAGGTCTGCGTGAATTGGAAGGTCCTGTTCGTCAGCAGCAATCGAAGTCGGTGATTTTGTGAAGATCATCAATTTTTCAGGTGGTGTGTCCGCGCCCATTTCCGCTGCATGTTCGGCGTAGTTTCTGCCGACGCACAGTACATTCTTTGGCGTCCGTGGAATTGGAGAAAGCCATTCGATATCCGTAAAAGCATGTTTGAATTGTTCCGGATTTTCACTATTCCGAGCCTGTTCGGCAAGTTTCCTCACCTTTTCAACAAACTCCAAACCTCCTGCGATTCCCTCGATGATTGTTGAAGGGAAATCCTTTTCACCGAATGTCTCGGCAATTGATTTCACATCCCAGACCGCTTCCTCTTTTTTCACTTTCGGACCGAATAATGTTTTGCCTTCAAACCGGAACGATAAAAGTTTCATGTACAAGCCCATCCTTCCTCATAATTTGGATAACACTTCATTTAATCAATCATATAAGCACCTACGCTTATATATCCATTAATTCTACAAAACTTTCCCGTTCTCCTCTTTTTTCGGCAAATTTCTACCGAAGGCATCTCTGCCGTAGGTCCCTTTGCGCCATAACCATTCAAACGGCCCCATCCTGAACTTCATAAGCCATAGTTCCGCAAAAATCACTTGAATGGCAAAAATCCCTACAGCTATCATTGTTCCTGTCTCTATATCCACTTTCCCGTATAGTCCCAATCCGTAATTGTAAAATAGCAGTGTTCCAATGACAGATTGCATCAAGTACGTCGTCAATGACATACGTCCCGCTTTTGAAACAGGTCGGAAAATGGTCATGAAAATAGGCAATTGACATAAAAGGATAATGATTCCCGCATATCCGATTGCCAATATTGGACCTCCAATTAGTTGCTGGATCAACGTATTGTAGGACGTGTGGGTGTCCATATATGGCCATGATTTAATGAAAATCCCGATTGTTAGGCTTAAAATAGTAACGAGGGCAATTCGCCCTTTCCATTCAGAGGCACGTTCAAATAACTTCATTTTGGAGAAAGCCGCGCCAATCATAATAAGCGGAAGAATCATGAAAACTCCCATAAATGTGCCTGTCATTCCGAACAATAACCATTCTGAAATCCTGAACGCAAGCACTTCTACATATGTCCCATGCCCATAGGCAGTTATAGCCCTTTCAATCTGTTGGATATCCGAGAAACCTTCCATCAGCTGATTGGGGTCGTATATTGTCATTAAATAAATGACACCAATCAGTAATAGCGAAGGAATCAAATAGACTAAGGCTGCAATCCATAAAAGCCACTTTTTCGGTATTCTTACAGCTGCAATCATTATGAAGCCCATTATCGCGTACGTAAAGAGCACGTCCCCCGACCAAACGAATAGTGCATGAACCAAACCGAAAGCCAAGAGTATAGCAAGTCGCTTTGCCATCATCGGAGCATAATTCGCCCCGTTCGCGTTTGCCTTATCATACTGCATATTCAACCCATAACCGAACAGCATCGCAAAGATGGGATAAAAGCTTGCCTCTATAAAAATATTGATTAGCTTGTAAGACTCCTGATCACCCGGCGTCCCGAAATAGGTTTGTGCATCGATGTAGAAATATGGTGAATGGAAAATTAGCATATTTGCAATGAGAATTCCAAGAAGCGCAAAGCCCCTTAGCATATCTAATGAATCTATTCTGCTGCCAATCGTAGGTGATACTCTCAAACAGACTCCTCCTGAACTTGCATAATCCTCTCCCCGTCGAACAAATAGAGGACCATTTCTTTTATTTGTATTTTTGCAATTGACTCTACAGCCTTCTTGTATAGGCTCAACTGGATGCCATAGCGTTTCTGCATTTCATCGACAAGGTCAGCTTCATTTTTATAAAGCCCACGAATCCGGTCTGTCTTATAATCTAAAAGCACCCAGCCATCCGCTTCTTCGAATAAGCAATCGGCAATCCCTTGTAAAATCTGATGATCTCCGTCTTTTCCATCGAATGCATACGTAAATGGAACTTCCCGAAGAATACGATTCGATTGCGATAATCGCTTGAATATCGGCGTTTCAAAAAAATGAAAGACCATATTCACATCGACTGCTTTCGCTTCGTCCTCCGTAAGTAATTGACGTGCCGTTAATTCGGTAATAAATCGTTCAATCTCTTGTACCGAATGGGAATTAGTCATTTCGATATGCTGCATGATTGTATGCATTGCAGTCCCGATTTCCGCACCTGATAATGCCCTTGATTGCAAGAACGAAGGACGGGCATGCAAATATGGAGTACTTACTTCATCATCCTTTGAAGCAAAGAAATCATCGAAATCGTCCTCCCGCTCAAGCAGTGACACCCTTTTCAACTCACTTACCGTCTGTTTGGATCTTTTTGAAACAGAAGCCATATACGGGTAAACATAGTCAAATCTTCGCTTTACTTCAGAAGACCAATCCGCGTCTACTGCTTCATCTACGGGAATCAGTTCCTGTATTTCAGCAGTTTCCACTGAATTGACTTCGGTATCTACAAATGAAGAAACTGGATATGCGAAAATTTCCCATTTGGATGCATCAGCGGTCAAACTACCGCCGTACATAACACCAAACTTTTCGAAATCTGAATGTCTTGCAATCGCAGGTCCGATCCAATCCAAATAACCGTTCGCCCGGGATCTTGTGTATTCCGGCAACATAGCACCCGATTCCAACAGCTGTGCATCCTGCCATTTACCGATTGCCTTTTCGATATCCTTAACAGATGCAATGAGTTCGAGATGCTCCTTCGCCCTCGTCATTGCTACGTATAGGACCCGCATCTCCTCCGCACGCATTTCAAGTTCCTTCTTCTCTTTCATCGCGAGGAAAGGCAACGATGTATACGTAATACGAAGATCTGGATCAATCGCTTTTACGGCAAGACCGAAATGCTGGTCGAATAAATACGGTTCGTTGAAATCCATCTTATTGAACTGCCGGCCGGCCCCTGCTATGAAAACATAAGGGAACTCCAGACCCTTTGACGAATGGATTGTCATGATACGGACGACATCCTCCGTATCGCTGACGTAACGAGCTGCCCCAAGATCATCTCCACGCTTCTGCATCCTGTCGATGAAACGTAAAAAGCGGAACAGGCCCCGGAATGATGTCTTTTCATAGTCAATTGCACGGTCATGCAGCGCCCTCAAGTTAGCTTGTCGTTGCTTTCCGTTCGGCATGGCCCCAACCATTTCATAATAATGGGTATCCGAAAACACTTGCCATATAAGCTCGGCTAATGAACCCCGCCTTGCCTGATTGCGCCAGTCCTCGAACATTAGGAAAAAGCGTTGTAGTTTCACTTGTGTTTCCGAAGCGATTCCCGCCCCGCCGGTTGCCATGAATAGCTTCAATGCCTCATAGAACGGCTTGTTCTTCGCAGCAAGTCGGACTTGGGATAACTCATTTTCTGTCATACCGACAAATGGCGCCCGAAGTACGGACGCAAGCGGAATATCTTGATAGGGATTATCGATGACACGTAATGTATTGAGCATAATCATCACTTCAATAGCGTCAAAGTAACCATGTGATAATTCCGCGTAAATCGGTATGTTAGCAAGCTTAAATTCTTCCGCAATTTCTCCTGACCAGCTCATTGAGCGCATTAGAATGACAATATCTCTGTATTCAAGAGGTCGACGCTTTTCAGTGAATGCATCTGTCACTTCTGCGCCAGTTGCCATTAGATCCTTAATTCGTTTAATCATATACCGTGCTTCCACCTGTGAACTTTTCAAGCTCTGTCCAGTTAACTCTGTTGCCTCATTGTCGTCCTCAGTACCGATATCTTCTCCATCATCCGCGTAAAGCAAGGTCAACGCTGTGGCCGACTCCTTTTCCGGATAACGAGCACCGTATTTCAAGGCGGCTGCATCGTCATAGTCAACTTCTCCTACACGTTTCCCCATCACTTGAGAGAAGATGAAATTCGTTGCATCCAACACTTCTTTTCGGCTTCTGAAGTTAGCGTTCAAATCGATTTTTAACCCATTTTCGCCATCATTCGACGTAAATCGAGTATATTTCCCAAGAAATAACCCTGGTTCTGCCAAACGAAAACGATAAATCGACTGTTTCACATCTCCCACCATGAATAAATTCCCGTCCGCTTCGCTGCCACGCTTAACCAATTGGATAATCGCTTCTTGCAACAAGTTGACGTCCTGGTACTCATCAACAAGAACTTCCGCGAATCGATCCAAATAATCTGTCGCGATATCCGAGGGCACAAGTTCACCGTCCACTTCCCTCGCAAGAATTTGCAAGGCGAAATGCTCCAAATCCGAAAAATCCACAAGTCCTCTATCCATTTTGACTCGTCCATAGCGTTCACCAAAATCTATGACTAACCCGACAAGCGTATGCATCGCTGGGGCCATGAGACGTATTTCATTCAATAGACGTGCAGGTGTACGGGCAAAATAGGACTCTTTCAATGTATTGATGATTTTCTTCACTGAATCCCTTATCGCTTTTGCTCGTTTCGCCAACTCCTCATCACATGTGTTTTTCCTGATTGTACCTGCCTTGACCCAAGTCAATGAACCGAAGAATGAATATGTTTCCTCCCAAGTACCTTCCTCAATTCGCCGCTTCGCCTCCCTAATCCATTGCAAATCAGCATCTGCGGTTACTGCAAGTGGCTCGGGACCTTCTGGCATCAGTGCAATGCGTTTCATATCCTCAGTCAGGGCAATCGCTTCTTCAAGCGTATGACGAATTGCCGTTTTCAACGGTCCAACGAAATCGAGTTCATCTATCGTTATATCTTCCCCAATCTCATATTGCATCGGAATCATCCGGAGCCATCTTTCAGGAGAAGGATGAACCCTTGAATAATCATAGAGCTTATCGATTAACGTCTCGATTGACTGGTCATTGCGGTCTGATGTGAAACTGTCCGCAAGACGGTACATCGCTTCGGGATTTTCTGCATTATATGCGTCTTCAAGCACATCCCCGATTGTATCATCGCGTAGCAACGCCGCTTCCGTGCTATCCGCGATACGAAACCCCGGATCGATGTCAAGAAGATAGGCATACTGTTTAACAACATTGAGACAGAAGGAGTGCAAAGTGGAAATCTGAGCTTTATTCAAAAGGTTTAATTGCCTGCGAAGATGGATTGAATCCGGGTTGACTGCAATCGCTTCTTCGAGGGCCTCAGCCATCCGGTGGCGCATTTCAGCCGCAGCAGCGTTCGTAAACGTGACGACTAGCAATTCATCAACATCAATTGGATTAGAACTGCTCAACACTTTTTCAATCATCCGTGTTATCAACACTTTCGTTTTTCCCGAACCAGCAGCTGCCGACACAAGAATGTCTTTGCCTGTTGCCCAAATCGCCTTCCATTGCGCATCTGTAAACGTCACATCAGCCGGTTTAACTGGAATGTCCATCATCCATCACTTCCTTTCTCATTTTCTCTAATGTTTCCTCAGGTTTCATATCTTCATATTGGCGGTACAATTGCTCTGGATTAGTCGGATCGAATTGGCAAACCGATCGATACGAGCAATATTGGCAAGGCATCTTATCCTTCAATTTATACGGATAGACCCGTGTATCGCCGGCAAGCATCCCGTCGCCAGCCTGTTGATGGCGTTGTCTGACGAACTTTCGTACAACTTGCAGATCATCCGATGCAAGTACCCTTGAAGTCTTTGAAAACGTTCCGTCCGTCTTCAAAGCAGCCGGAATAACGGTCGATGTTTTGCCAAGTTGCGCATCCATTCCCATGACAACTTCCGTGTCATCTAATAAGTACCCACGCATTTTATAGGACTTTATGATTTCCTGCTCAACCAAATCCTCGGTGAGCTCCAACTCTGTTCTGATCATCGGATTATGGATATGCAAGTAAAGGACTCCTGCGGGATCCGCCTTGAATCCAATCCATTCTTCCGCATGTTCGACCGCGACATCTAAATACGTCAACATCTGTAAAGATACGCCATAATAGACATCCGTCAAATCCAGTTGTTTGGCAGAAGATTTGTAATCTACAATCCTCAAATAATTCTTCCCATCAATTTCAGTCGCGTCGATGCGATCTATCCGCCCACGGAGATTCATTTTATTACCACGGCGAAGCGGAATCTCTAAAGGCGGCAACTGTTCATTAGGTCCGAAGGCAGCTTCGATGGCGACCGGTCTGAACACACTTTTCGTCGCCTGCTTCCCAAGGGCGAAAATTGTCCTTGTTAGGATATGGGTCAGTTTCCGTCGGATATAATGATAGCGGCTTGTCGATAACAAGATACGATTGAAAAACATTGGTGTAATGAATTCCATTGCATCTCTCGACAGTTGCCAGCATTGCTCTTTCGACAATTCCGTCCAAGACTTCCCTGTCCGATTCATTTCATCCGAAATCCATTTCAATGCAGCGTGAAATAGATCCCCGATAGACGGGGCTTCCAATGTATATTCCATCCGTTCCTGCAGCCCGAGCCCATAGGACGCGAAATGCTGGAATGGACAGCTGTAATACGATTCCACCCTTGAAACACTTGAAACGAACGACTTGCCATACAGACCTTCCGTCATTTCCGGCGCGAGCCGTTCAGTCTCATTACGGCTATTCCTCGATTTCGTTATATGTTGAAGCACGGAAGACCATAACGGATCATCCTCATAATAATCAAGAACAGCCTTCCATTCCGCCTGAAGCTGTCCCGTTTTCTCGGCTTCCTTAACCCTCATTGATACATATGGTAGAGCCGTTCTTGGATGAATGATGTAATCGATTTGCTCACCATTATCTAATAGCTCAGATGGATCCGAAACTGCCAACTGTAACCCTATATTAGGCAATAACTGCCCAATCCGTTGAATATAAAGCGACGGTAAAAGTGATTTCCCTTCCTCATCCGCAATCGGATAGGAGATGAAAAGCTTCTCCCTTGCCGACGTGAACGCTCTGTACGCCATATATGATTCATCCATTAGTTTCATCTTGGATGACGGTGCAAGCTCAAGTCCGCTTTTCGAGAACCATTCCCTGTCTGAATCGGACAGAAGTCCTTCAGCATCGACTCGTTGTGGAAGAACGCCATCATTGACCCCGATGATGAACCCGACTTCGATTTCCATCAAACTTGCAAGTTCAATCGTCGTTACGGTCACTTGATCGAGGGACGGTGGAATCCGGGTGAATTCGAGCGTATCAAACCCTTCATCCAAAATCCGGGCTGCCTCTTTCAGCTCCATTTCTTTATCTCCAAACATAAGAACGAACTGATCAAGGACATTAATCCACGAATTCCATGCCTGCTCATGCTCTGTCGCATTCAATAGCCTACCGGCACGCTCTTCTTCCGCCCGCAAATCGATGATTTTATCAAATACATGCATAGATTCCAAGAATGAAAACATCGCCGCTGCGAAATCCCGTCCATTTTTAGCCCGTTTCAAGTCAGCTTCAAAATTATTCAACGGCTCACGGATCAAATCCCTTATCGCATGCAACTCCCGCTCTAGCTGCAATTCCTCATCGGTTTGCACTGTCGTATGCAATTCCAAACCACGATATCGCTTCACCTTCCAGCGAACTTCATCCATCCACCGCTTCCCGTAAATTCCATTCGCAATCACATAGTTTTCAAGACGATCCGCACGTTCACGCCAAATCAGCTTATCTTCCCTATGCGGAAAGAACAAATCCGTTTTTACAGCCCGGAATATGGTCTCATACGTCCACCCCGATGTCACGGCCTCCAAAACAGAACGTGAGAACTCAATTAGAGGATGGTGGAGCATCGGCTTTTTCCTACTGATGAATACAGGGATATCGTATTGCGAAAAGATCGTTTCGATTAATTCATCATATTTTTCCGGCTGTCTGTACAAAATCGAAATTCCTTTATATCGTTCGCCCCGCATCACTTGCTCACGGATTTTCCTTGCCACTGCATGAATTTCCGCCCGACGATCCGTCGCTTCGATTAAAGTTATTGCACCTTCGGACGGTCTTTCCTTCGGAGGATACAACTCAAATTCCCTTTCGAAATGTCTAAGTTCCTCGTTTTTAAACCGTAGTGCTTGTCCAAGATGAACGCCTTCTTCAATATCGACCGATTCATTACGCGCAATCTCCCTAAGTCTTAAGGAAGTCCTAACAGGATTAAAAAACAGCTCATGATCTGCATGCCCCGATAGATCAGATTCCATCGGAAGGACAACAGTCACCCGATGCCCGTACTTCAGCAATTCAGTAATTATTTCATACTCTCTTGCCGTAAAACTCTCAAAACCATCTATATAAATATCCGCGCCTTTTATCAGTTCCGAATGCTTAATTTGCGAAGTCAATAAAGTGAGATGCCCTTCACTATCCACATACGCTGTCCCAAGACGCTCCTCTATTTTCGTAAGAAGTAAAGTCAAATCACTTACCTTATCTTGCAGCGTACGTGGTGCATCGCCCGCGGACAATTCCTGCTGCAAACCGATTAAGGATTCATGATCCAAGCAATACCTGCTGAACTCTTTCATAAGGTCTCCAATTTTTTCGGTGAACCCTCTTTTATTGGCCGCCTGCCTGAACAATTTCAACTCATCACGATTCTCTTCCAAAACACTTCGCACAAGCATCCGATAACCGAACCCATCAACTTCCTTGCGCGTGATGCCTCCCGTTTCCTGCAGAACCCGCCACGCAAGCCGCTTAAATGTCGACACTTGCGCTCGAATTATTCCATTCAAACCGAAGTTAACCGACAAACTATGTTCCATCGAATACGACATCTGATCCGGGACAATTAAAATAATCGCAGATCCAAGCGGGTCCCGTTCAAGCTCAGCTGCAATCTCCCGCTCTATCAACGTCGTCTTCCCCGTCCCGGCCCTGCCGGTTACAAAGCGTAAAGTCATCGCCCTCATCCCTCCTATCAAAATAAAAATCCCTATCTCCCTATCTTTCATTGTACCGAAAGAATAGGACGACAGGAACTATTTGCATCATACCTTTTTAAGGTATGCCTACCATCAAAAAACTTATAAAATCATCCAAAAACTTATAAACTCGCCTATACACGCATAAATCACGTCAAAAACTCATAAATCCGCCTACTCACGCATATATCACGCCAAAAACGCATAAATCTGCCTACTCACGCATAAATCATGCCAAACACGCATAAACGCAACCGCCATCAATCTTCATCCTCATCATAAAACATCGTACTCGATTCCTCTTCCACTTTCTTATCAAGACGCTTCTCAAAATACTTTCCTACCACCCATAACAACACGATAATCCCCACAACAATCGCAGTACGAATCGGCTGCGTCAACAACGCCTTCAAATCATACCCGATAAATCCAATCGTGAAAATCATAACGAATTTCCCAGCAAGAAGAACCAACAAATAACTTTTCTTCTTCATATTCGACAAGCCTGCCACAAGATTCACAAGTGCGGACGGCGTAAACGGAAAGCAAAGCAATATGAACAACGGCCCGAAGCCATTCCTCTCCACCCAGCCGATCAATCGTTGCACGCGCTCATGCTTAGTCAAAAAACTCAACAAACGATTTCTACCGTACTTTCTGATAATCAGAAATACAACATAAGAGCCTACAACCGTTCCTGCCCATGATAAAATGAAGCCATACCAAATTCCATAGGCAACCGTATTCGCTATGACAAATACGAAAAGCGGTAAAAACGGCAAAAATGATTCTATGAAAGGCAGCAAAAGTCCGATTAACGGTCCAAGCGCCTTATATTGTGCAGCCAACTCACTTATTTTATCAACATCTAACCATTCACTCATTCACAACACCCTCGTCATATATACAATTCCCTAAACAAACTTCCATTAATAGACTATTAGTTCAACTATTCCCTTTTCCCTTATAGAATACCACCAAAACACAAAATTTATAGTATAATTTCAAATATACATACAAGAAAGATGTGACTATTTGATGAATAATCAGTTCTTATCCGGACTGAAATCCGGACTTAGCATCGCAATCGGCTATTTTCCGATTGCTTTAACGTTCGGATTGCTTGCCAACACTGGGACAAGTGAAATGCCTGGACTTTCACTCATCGAGGCTACTGCCATGAGTATGTTCGTCTACGCAGGTGCCGCGCAATACATGTCACTCAGCCTCATCAATTCAGGAGTCGACCCATTCACAATTGTTGTTAACACATTCATCGTCAACATCCGGCACTTTCTTATGACGGCTTCCTTGAATGAAAAGATGCATCGAGCACCAAAATGGATAAAATCGATTTACGCATTCGGCATTACAGACGAGTCCTTTTCAGTCCTCGCCATAAGGAAAGAGGAGAAAATCACTACGGCTTTCGCCTTCGGAGTTACAACTATCGCCTATGGGAGCTGGGTGATTTTCACCGTAGTTGGCTACGTCATCGGCGCCAACTTGCCTGATTTCCTACAAGTTGCCATGTCCATTGCCTTGTATGCTATGTTCATCGGACTGCTTGTCCCGGCAATGAAAGGCAATCGTAAAGTAGTCATGCTTGCCTCACTTGCAGCAGCCATTCACAGTATCATCTATTTCGGTGAACTTCTTTCAACCGGATGGGCGATTCTTGTCTCAACACTTAGCTCGGCAATTTTAGTTGAAGTTATTTATTCCCGACGAGGAAAAAATACTGACAGCGACTACATAGAATAGGAGGTTGACTAATGGGAACAACATACTGGTGGATGTTAGCTGGGATGGCAATCGTGACGTATCTCCCAAGGATGGTGCCGCTCACATTCCTTGACGGAAAAGAATTGCCTCCAATAATCAGTGGCGTACTTAGAAACATCCCTTATGCAGTATTGGGAGCCCTAATCTTCCCTGCGATTCTTTTCGTGCAGGAAGGCAATATCCTCTTCGGTATAATCGGAGCCGCAACAGCATTCCTTATCGCGTTCCTTGGTGGTGGCGTCATGTCAGTCGTCCTTGGAACAATCGGAGTCCTCGCAATTTATGGCCTGTTTATATAATAAGGTTTATTAGTTCAATTTATACAAAAACAGGCATACTCTATTCAATTAAGAATAGAATATGCCTCTTTTTATTTATATAATTTATTAGCCTTCATCAACCTCTTGGCCTTTCTGTTTTGCCCTATTCACCATTCGCGTCGCATACCAAAAACCGACCGTCAGCGAAAGCGCATCCGCGACATAAAGGATCCAGTTATGCGTATAACCCGCGTAAACCGAAGCTGCAATAAGCGCAATTGTTAACGCAAGCCCGACAATGTGATGGAAGGTAACCCTTGTAAAAAATACAACGAGCAACCCTGGAAGTAATAGTGCAAGTATCAATTTCGTTTCCAATGTGGCAATATCCATTTTCCACCTATCCTTCCGAATGGATTAACGGACGACTAACAGTCCCAATCGATGATGATCGTGGCGATACAGCACTTGCTGCATAAGCCGAACTTCCCCGTCACGGCCTATCACTTGCAAACGGCAATGTGCAGCATTCACCTGGATGGCATCATATAATTCCTTTTCATTCGTAACCTGGATGCCATTTACAGTTCTGATGCATTCACCGGGAATAAGACCAAGCTTTTCACCAGGAGATTCCGGCAAGATCCCCGCAATGATAACTCCAGTTGGTTTCGGAACTGCAGCAAATCCACTTTTCCGTTCACGTATTGCGAAAAAGATGGTAATCGCTGCCCTGCCGATAAAACCGACTAACAGAGCAACCCAACCTAAAATCGGCAGCCAATAGGCAGATATACCGATAATGACGACAATCAATCCAATTATTGTAACAGCTCGTCCAATTTTAGGGAACATGATATCTGAGAAGCTTGCCCGTGCAACCTGGGAGAATCCGATAATAATTGGCACAGGAAGAAAGCTAAAAGTCGTTCCTCCAAGTGTAAACTGCGGCCAATATGGTGTGATAGCTGACAAGAAATCTCCAGGCACAAGAAATACAATCGGTAAAAGCCATAGCCGTTTCGACTTATAAGCAGCAGCCCGCAATCCCCGATTCGTAGATGTCAGGAAAGGGGATGCATAGTGAACAGTATGTCGGCGAATGAGGAAACCTTCTGCAACGAGGAAAAGTCCTGCAATGACAGCTACTGTTAACGCCATGTCACCTAATAGATCCACGTTTCCTATAGTCCATCCACGAAATGTAAAATCAGGCATGAATCGTTCCAATGCATATAAACCGAAAAACGCGATCGTTGCAAAGTAAATCGGCGATGCAGTTTGATAAAGAAACGAAATCATAGACAAAATAGCGATTGCTGAAAATAGGACGATCCAAGAAACTTCTACAGTCAAACCTACGCCTGATATAAGAATCGATAGAATCAGAGCGGGCATCCATGATTCAGCTAACAGCCGTTTCATTTCCGTCAAGCCTGGAAGTAAGCGTACTAGGAAGCTACGCCGTTCCCTTTTCACGCGAAAATACCCTAACCCGACCGCCACACCAAGGGCTATCAACCAAACAGGATTCAAGAAAAATAGTCCAACCGCTTTTAACAAATCCACTATTACGTTTTCACTCATCAACTGTCACCTTCCCATCCCCGAAAACATGATTATTCTTTATTGTATCAAAAGAATCGTCATACGTGTGAGAAGCCCAAAAATTTTCTATGAAACTACGTGTTTAACAACAAAAAAGGCCCTTGTCAGAAACAAAGGGCCTTTCAGCTTGATTAATTAATTAATTAATTGCTTAATAAATGATGGACATACCCAATAGCAACCTGCAGCTGGACATCATTCTTTTTATCTTTACGATAATTTTCCACTCTTTCCCTTAGTGATGCAAAGAACTTTCGATCCATTATGTTTTCTGTCGGGATCTTGGAATCCACTCGAAATGCGTGCACTGCGAGGGCTGTTGATTCATCAAAGTAGCCGTCTTCCCTGTCAACCGCATAACCAAGTCCGACCAACAGTTTTTGGGCATATGAAATGTCCTCATGGTAATCGCCTTCTGCATACACCTCCGTCGAGAAACGGATATGTTCCGTAAATAGCTTATCCTGTTCCGATTCAAGGTCGACATTGACACCTTTGCCATGTATCCATGTTTCTTTCGGTGTCAACCATTTATGAGTGGTAAGTTTCATCTCACCGCCATTTGATAGTTCCATCGTATCCTGTACAGTCCCTTTTCCGAAACTCACCTTACCGATGATAAAGCCACGGCGTAAATCCTTCAAGGCACCACTTAACACTTCACTGGCCGAGGCGCTCCCTTTGTCCTGCAGTAGAACAACCGGTATATTTTTCAGTTTTTTATCATAGGAAAACTTTTCAGACGGCTCGACAACAAGAGGTGTGAGTTGACCTTGAGCGTTCTGCATATAAGCAAAGATTGAATCATCAGGCAACAAACTTCCCGCCACTTTGGCAACAGCACGTAAATACCCACCAGGATTACCTCTAACGTCAATAATAAGAGCCTCTGCACCGCCGGCAATCATATCATCGGTCGCTTTTTTCCATTCAGCGGCCGTTTCATCGCCAAACATTGTCAATGCTATGTAACCGAATTTCTTGCCCCGCTCTTCCATTAACTCAGCCGATACGGTCTTAACCGGAATTACATCACGCATCACTTTCAACTCAAGATGCTTGCCTAAATCCGGCCGGTAGATCGTCAAACTGACGGTAGTCCCTTCCTTGCCTTTGATTTTTTTGACGACATCTTGAAGTGTCATCCCGCCTAACGGCTCGCCGTTAATACGTACAATCTCATCGTAAGGTTGTAGGCCCGCCTTTTCTGCCGGAGATCCTTTAACTGGAGCAACAATGATATACTTTCCACCCGACCGAGTAATTTCAGCTCCGATTCCCAACTTTTCACCAGCTAACGATTCCCGATGCGAAGCGGCCTCTTCCTTAGAAAGATACGTCGAATACGGATCACCGATTGTATCCGCCATTCCTCGCAATGCACCCTCAATTAGCCTGTCCCCTTCGACCTGGTACACCGTATTCTCCTGGATGATGTTATACGCCTCATTAATAACAGGGAACATTTCCTTCATTGCCACGTCCGCATTTTTCCCTTTTTCAGATGAACAGCCGTCCAGCACCAAAAATAGACCTGTTGCTATCACAGCTAATAATGCGAACACAAAAAAACGGCTTCTGCGCATCGATAACTTCCCTCCTCCGTTTACTATATGAACGAAGCGGGGCTGTTACGACAACAGAAAACCGTATTTTGTCAATCAAGGTCTTGGACAAGTCTTTCCATCATCGATTCATCCATTGGTCCGACAAGCACATGCGCAATCGTACCGTCCGTATTCAGAATATATGTCGTTGGAATCCTGAATGCCTGATAAGATTCCCCGACCACACCTAATTCGTCCAACGGAATTGGAAATGTCAATCCGTATGAATCCACAAATTCCTGAACAGCTTTCACTCCACGATGTTCATCAGTCGTCAAATTGACTGCCAAAATTTCCACATTATCCTTTTCGGCAGAATTCTTGTAGTAGTTCTGCATATGCGGCATTTCCGCTTTACATGGCGGACACCAAGTCGCCCAGAAATTCAGGATGACCTTCTTCCCTTTCAAGTCAGAAAGCTTAACCATATCTCCAGTCACTGTCGTCAATTCAAAATCGGGAGGCAAGTCCCCCTGCCTTAAACCGACATCTTCCATCGCGACTTCGGATCCTACTCCGGACTCAACCAAAACGCCGGCTGTAGCAATCGGGTCTACCTTCTTCAAATTCGTACTGATCATGATCACAACCATCGAGCCAATGAGCAACGCAGCAATTATGTATCCAATCACTTTCTTATTCAAATCCGCTCCCCCGTTCTGTTTGGACTTTTGTAACCTTGAAAATCGCTATAAAAAATACGCCGATAATAAGCGTTATGAAAAGTGGTGGATTCAGCAATCCTTTTGGCTGAATCGTGGCCACAAAAATATGCGCCGCCATAAATAACATTGATATCAGGGCAATATGATCCCCTATTTGTTCAATTCTCCAGACAAAAAATGTTAGGGCAATAAAGATAACTACAGTACCAATTCCAGCGATCAAACTTCCTTTATTCAACAACACCATCATTACCTGAAATATAGTCTGCACCGTAACGGCCCCTGTGAATAAAGCAACGAGAGATTCCTTATCCACTTTTCCCCTTATCCAATCAAACCAAATTCGACCGGCAACGAAAAGCAGTCCAAGACAGAACCCAGTAAATCCCCCATTGAAATAAACAATGGAAATAGGCGCCCGGATCACCGTACTGAAATCAGTAATGATCACCGATAACTTCCAAATGATAATTATATAAAACACCGCATCACTAAACAGCGTGGCTGAAACTTTTCCAAGCCTTAAGCGAATAATACTATATGCAATTATAAAGGCAACAATGAGTGCAATCCAGTTGGATGGCACCGTGATATTACCAATTACGTAAAGTTTCGTAACAAGCATCCGGAAAACTCCTTTATCCTTATACCACCTATGGTAGATGAAAGACCAACAAATTGCGAGAGGCTAACTTGTAGTTTAAAGAAGAAAAGGTAAATATTTGTGAAGTTTTAGCCATAAGTCGTTAGTGTCCCCGGAAAACAAGAAAGTCTCATCGCGAATTCGAAAGGTCTACCCGCAACCTCCCCACTTCCAAACTCCATAAAAAATCCGCCCGGGAAA
Source organism: Sporosarcina thermotolerans (assembly GCF_042658975.1). NCBI lineage: Bacteria > Bacillati > Bacillota > Bacilli > Caryophanales > Caryophanaceae > Sporosarcina > Sporosarcina thermotolerans. The sequence goes on from NZ_JBHSRM010000003.1 coordinate 18,428, forward strand.
GGGCGGATTTCAATTAAAACGATACATATCGTAATGGATTTACTGCACTTGGACCGGACGCTGTCCAGTTACCTATATGCACTTCGAAATGAAGATGTGGGCCTGTTGAGTTCCCGGAATTGCCAAGTGCACCAATGCGGGTACCTTTATCGACAACCTGTCCTACACTCACATTGATTTTCGATAAATGTCCGTACACTGTTGTGAAAATGCTACCATTCGATGAGTGGGTGACCATGATCACATTTCCATAACCGCCCATTTGCCCTGCATAGGAAACGACTCCGTCCGCTGCAGATACAACTGGTGTTCCAATTGAATTGGCAACATCAGTTCCACGATGTTGACGTTTAGTTTTGAAAATCGGATGCACTCGCCATCCGAAGTGTGAAGAGACCCTACCGTTTGCCGGTCTTGTCCAAAAACCGCTGGACACGTTGGGCAATGCTCCCGGTTTATTCGCAGCTGCAGCCGCCGCAGCTTTCCGTTTACGCTCTTCCTCTTGTCGGGCTAATTCTGCGATACGCTTCTGTTCGGCAATCACTGCTTTTTCAAGCTCTGCCTCAACTTCAATCGTATCATGGTACTCTTCTTCAAGATCTTTCTTTTCTAAAGAAAGCTTTTCCTGTTCAGCTTCCAATTGATCAATCAATTGGCTTTTCTCTTTTTTCTGTGCCTCAAGTGAAGCTTTCAATTTTTCCAATTGCGCTTTGCTTTCTTCCAACTCTGCTAGTTTCTTTTCTACAAGCGCTTTCTCTACTTCAAGCTGGTCGATATCTTCCTGTTGCCTGCGCATAATATCACGGTCAGCATCCATCAATGTTGTAACCGCAGAAAAACGGTCAATGAAGTCCGCAAAGCTATTTGCACCAAGCAGGACATCCAAGTAACTCACTTGGCTTCCCTTTACCTGCATTGCACGAACGCGTTCACGAAGCACCACATCACGCTCTTCAATTTTCTTTTCCAAATCTGCAATAGATTCTTTTAATATATCAATCTCTTCATTCGTTTGATTGATACTATCGATGACTTTGTTCATATTCGCATTTGTTTCTTCGATTTCTTTATTCAATGAAAGAATTTGTTTCATAAAGTCTTCAATTTTAGCTTCAATCTTTTTAATCTCGTTTTCTTTCGTTTGAATGTCAGATTTAAGGTCATTCTTTTTTATCTCATTCTGCTTTTGTTCTTTCTTTAATTCATTTAACTTACTTGCCAGGACTCCTGTTTCCCCGATAAATGATGTAAACATGAATACCGCAATAATACTCACCAAAAACCATCTGCGCTTCATCAAATTTTCATTTTCCCCCTTTAGGCTATGCTGGTAGACAACAACATTCCCAATCTATTAGGCTCTAAGAAATTTACGAACAGACATAAAACTACCCCATACTCCGATAAAGATTCCCATGAATAGAAGAAGTCCATTTACCTGGTAGATGAACGGTGTAGCGTTCAATAATTGGAATAGCTCGTTTTGTAATCTCGGTTCCCATTGTTGGTACAGTTCATAATACGAAACTGAAATGACTATCATCGGAATGATTGAACCAAGTACGCCAAGCCAAATTCCTTCCAACACGAATGGGACTCGTACAAAACTATTTGTTGCACCTACTAATTTCATAATCTCAATTTCCCTACCTCTCGCCACAATGGTAAGTCGGATAGTATTTGAAATTAAAAACATAGCTGTGAACAATAATGCGAGAATGAGCCCCATTCCAATATTCCTACTTATAGTAAGTACATTGAAAAGCTTCTCGACTTTTCCTTCCCCATAAACGACCTTATACGTGTTGTTATATTTATCGATTTTCAAGGCAATCTCGGCAGTTCTATGAGGGTCCGTCGCTTTGACGTAAAACGCATCTCCTAAAGGATTGCTTTGCTTATATAAATTAAGTTCATCACCAAAAGACTTGATCATCTTGTCTAACTCTTCATCCCGCGTGGCGTAAATAATACTTGCCACGCCCGAGGTTGCTTTGATCTCTTTTTCCAACTGTTTAACCGCTTCGGCATCTGCTGCAGGTTCCGCAATTACTTTTATTTCAACGTCATTCTCAAGATTATCCGCCAATTGATTCAAGTTCATCATAATGACGATGAACACCCCGACTAACAGAAGTGTAACAGTTACTGCACTGACAGAGGCGAAGGTCATCCAGCTGTTACGTCCGAGGCTTTTAAGGCTTTCCCTGATATGTCGCCCCAATGTCCTAGCTTTCATAACCGTAAACCCCTTCATATTCATCTCTCGTGATCATCCCGCCATCGACGACGAGTACACGGTGTCTGATTGTATTCACTATTTCCTTATTATGCGTGGCCATGACAATTGTCGTGCCCCGCGCATTAATTTGTTCAAAGATCTTCATGATTTCCCAAGAAGTATCTGGATCCAAGTTTCCTGTAGGCTCGTCCGCAATGACGACCTTCGGAACATTGACGATGGAACGTGCAATGGATACCCTCTGCTGTTCTCCACCAGACAATTCATTCGGAAACATTCTGGCTTTTTGCGTCAATCCGACAAGCGCCAAAACGTCATTCACTTTTTTGCGAATTTGTTTAGGAGATTCCTCTATTACTTCCAACGCAAAAGCTACATTCTCGTAAACATTCAACTTAGGAAGTAGTTTAAAGTCTTGGAAAACAACACCAATCTGCCTTCTTAAATAAGGGACTCTTTTGTTCCTTAATGTTGCAAGATTAATGCCATTGACTAGTATGTCACCTTTTGTAGGACTTTCCTCTCTGTACATCATTTTGATGAACGTTGATTTCCCCGCCCCACTTGGCCCGACGACGTAAACAAACTCCCCACGACCGATTTCGACATTGATGCCATTAGCAGCAACAACACCGTTTGGATATTTTTTATATACATCTTTCATCACAATCATTTGAAAACCACCTGAATATTATTGTATTCCACATTTTTTTCCCGACAACCACATTATAACATGCATAAGCACTGCGAGTATTACAGATTTATTTCATTTGGTTCGACAGAGTACCACATTTTTTTCAATCTGTAAATAAAGTTCATTGTTTGGATTATTTTGGTAAATAATTTTAGCTATAAAAAAACGCAATAGGCAGGTTTGCCCATTGCGTTTGTTACTTAACGTATTATTTCTTTTCAGATAGCCACTTTGCAACAGCATCCAAATCTTCGCCTTTGATTAGACCGCCAGGCATACCATTTCTACCGTTTTGGATAATATCGTGAATTTCAGCTTCTGATAACTCAGAACCGATATTCGCTAAAGCCGGGGCTGTTCCGCGTCCTTCAAGATTCCCACCATGACAGCTTGCGCAGCTTGCTTGGAAAACTTTATCTGCGTCTACACCGGCAGTACTGCCATTGCCATTGTTGCTCGCATTGTTTCCACCGCCACATGCACCAAGTACAAGTGCTGCTCCAAACATAACTCCTAAAAGCTTGTTCTTCATTGTTTTTCCTCCTGTCATTAAAAGCTCTGCTACATTCCTTAGTATACCAAAGGAACCGGATCGTAAACTTCCGTCCAACCTGTTCATATTTATCAAATTTATGACAAATTGGAAGGTTTTTCTCAAGCTTCATACTTCCCTTTACCTTTTACTATACACCTAAATGAAAATTTTAAACTCAAAATAAAAAAGCGCACCGAAGTGCACTTTTTTGTCTGTCTTATGAAATTCTAGAGCGTAAATACGCATTGATGAACAGGTCGATTTCTCCGTCCATGACAGCACCAACGTTACCTGTTTCCTCATTCGTACGGTGATCTTTAACCATGGAATATGGGTGGAATACATAAGAACGGATTTGGCTTCCCCAACCGATTTCTTTTTGCTCTCCACGGATTTCAAGAAGTCTTGCCTCTTCTTCCTCGCGTTTGATTTGATAAATTTTCGCTTTCAACAAGTTGATGGCGCGTTCACGGTTTTTGATTTGTGACCGTTCTGTTTGACAGGTAACGATTGCACCTGTCGGGATATGCGTCATACGGACTGCTGAATCAGTCGTGTTGACGTGCTGTCCGCCCGCTCCACTTGAACGGTATGTGTCGACTTTTACGTCTTCCATTTTCAAGTCAATATCGACGTCACCGTCAAATTCAGGCATGACTTCGATTGATGAAAATGACGTATGACGTCTACCTGACGAATCAAAAGGCGAAATACGTACAAGACGGTGAACGCCTTTTTCGGCTTTCAAATAGCCATATGCATTATGTCCTTTAATCGATAGTGTGACCGATTTGACACCCGCTTCATCACCCGCCTGATAATCAAGCGTTTCTACTTTGAAGCCTTGGTGCTCGGCCCAACGTGTGTACATGCGAAGCAGCATGGATGCCCAGTCCTGGGATTCCGTTCCGCCTGCGCCTGAATGGATTTCAAGGACTGCATTGCTTCTATCGTATTCATCACTCAAAAGCATTTGGAGATCGAAGTCTTCCATTTTTTTCTTGAATTCTTTTAGTTCGGCAAAGAGCTCTTCTTGTAACTCTTCATCGGCTTCTTCACGAAGCAATTCCAATGTCATTTCAAGATTTTCTTGCGTGTCGTTGAGTTCGTTAAATTCACCGACTGTATCTTTCAATGCATTCGATTCGGAAATGACTTTTTGCGCGGAATCCTGGTTATCCCAGAAGCCTGGCTCAAGCATGATTTCGTCGAGTTCTTGCATACGTGCCTCTTTGTTTTCTAAGTCAAAGAGACCCCCTGAAGTCCGCTAATTTCTTAGCTGTTTTGTCAAGCTCGTTCCGAACATCGGATAATTCCATCATAGTTGTTTCCTCCTGAAAGTAAATAAAATGAAACTTCCATCAGTAAAACGCAATCTGCGTAATACCGATGGGAAGTTAATATTACATGTTATATGACTATTTGTCAGCCTTTGCCATGGCAGTTTTTGTACTTTTTGCCGCTTCCGCAAGGGCATGGGTCGTTACGGCCGATGTTGACTGCGCGGCGGACAGGTTTTTTAGTAACTTTTTCGCCATCCTCTTTTGGATTGACGGCCTGACCTTTTACAACTTCTTCACGCTCTAAGTTGTTGCGGATTTCAGCTTTCATCACATATTTTGATGCATCATTTTCAATAGATGCTACCATATCCTCAAACATGGAGAAACCTTCAGCCTGGTACTCACGTAGTGGATCAGTTTGACCGTAAGCACGTAAGTGGATTCCGTGACGTAATTGGTCCATTGCGTCAATATGATCCGTCCACTTCGAATCGATTGCGCGGAGTAGGATGACCTTCTCGAACTCACGCATGCGGTCATCCGACATTTCGGCTTCCTTCTCATTATATCGTTCAATGACCGCATCGTGAATTAAAGTTTTCAATTCTTCCGCGGATTTCCCTTCCAATTGAGCGACAGTTAGACGACCTTCCGGCAAAAGGTTTGCCCCAAGGAAATCTTCAAGTCCTTTCAAATTCCATTCAGCATCTTTTTCATCCGGTGCATGCATTGCAATGACTCGATCGATGACATTTGATAACATGCCTTCGAGTATTTCACGGATATTTTCGGATGCAAGAACTTCATTACGTTCTTTATAAATGATTTCACGTTGTTGGCGCAATACATCATCATATTGCAGCAAACGTTTCCGGGAATCGAAGTTATTCCCTTCCACACGTTTTTGTGCAGATTCAACTGAACGTGACACCATTTTTGATTGGATTGGCGTCGTATCGTCCATACCAAGCTTCGTCATCATGCCTTTCATTTGCTCAGAACCAAAACGGCGCATCAATTCATCTTCAAGGGAAAGGTAGAACTGAGTGACACCTGGATCTCCTTGACGGCCTGAACGACCACGAAGCTGGTTATCGATCCGTCGTGATTCATGTCGCTCTGTACCGATTACTGCGAGTCCACCAAGGTCTTGAACACCTTCACCAAGCTTGATGTCCGTACCACGGCCCGCCATGTTCGTTGCAATTGTAACGGCGCCTTTTTGACCTGCTTCCAAAATGATATCCGCTTCACGACCATGGTTTTTCGCATTCAATACATTATGTGGAATACCGTACTTTTTCAAGTAATTCGAGATGATTTCAGATGTTTCAATCGCTACTGTACCAACGAGAACCGGTTGCCCTTTTTTATGGCGCTCCCGAATATCCTCAGCAACAGCCTTGTATTTTCCATCCATCGATGCATAGATCAAATCCGGACGGTCATCACGCGCGATTGGTCGGTTCGTCGGAATGGCAATGACATTCATATTGTAAATATTACGGAATTCTTCCTCTTCCGTTTTTGCAGTACCCGTCATCCCGGAGAGCTTGTCATACATTCTGAAGAAGTTCTGGAAAGTGATTGTCGCAAGCGTCATCGTTTCATTTTGAACTTCCAAGCCTTCCTTCGCTTCGATTGCCTGATGCAAGCCATCACTGTAACGACGGCCGCTCATCAAACGACCTGTGAATGAATCGACGATAACTACTTCGCCTTCCTGGACGACATAATCGACGTCAATATGCATACTTGCATGGGCTTTCAATGATTGGTTGATCGCATGGTTTAACGTAACATGCTGCAAATCAAACAAGTTTTCGATGCCGAAAGCTTTTTCGGCTTTATCAACACCGGATTCCGTCAGTACGACGCCCTTCGTTGATTCGTCATAGGAATAATCCTCTTCTTTTTTCAACGTCATGACAAAACGGTTAGCCAAACGGTAAAGCTCGGCCGATTTAGCCGCCTGTCCTGAAATGATCAAAGGCGTACGCGCTTCATCGATCAAAATTGAGTCAACTTCGTCAATGACCGCATAATGAAGCGGCCGTTGCACTTTATGTTCATCATATAAAACCATGTTGTCACGTAAATAGTCGAATCCAAGCTCATTATTCGTTGTATACGTAATGTCAGCAGTATATGCTTCGCGCTTTTCCTCTTTTGACAAGCTGTTCAAGTTCAAGCCTACAGTCAGTCCAAGGAATTCAAATAGCTCTCCCATTTCATTCGCATCACGGCTTGCAAGGTATTCGTTCACCGTTACGACATGGACGCCTTTTCCTTCAAGTGCATTTAAATAAACGGAGAGTGTTGAAGTCAATGTTTTACCTTCACCGGTCTTCATCTCCGCGATATTTCCTTCATTCAACGCGGCAGCACCCATGATTTGTACACGGAACGGATACATGCCAAGGACGCGTCGTGAAGCTTCACGGACGACTGCAAATGCTTCTGGCTGGATTTCTTCAATTGTTTCACCATTTGCAACTCGCTCTTGGAATTCTGCCGTTTTCTCTTTTAACTGCTCATCGGAAAGTTGTTCCATTTCCGCAGCATGGGATTCAACGTTATCTGCAATTTTTTCAAGACGTTTTAAATCTCTTTTATTCGGATCAAACATTTTATTCAATACGCCAAGCATTTAGGTCACATCCTCATTAAGTTCACCCTTCATTTTAACATTGTAAAAAGCACCGTGCAAATAGTCGGAGCAATTTGTAAAGGGTTTATTTTAAATATATCAATAGATTAACATATAAATAAACCGTTGCTTTCCGTTTCAGGCGGACGCTTTCCGGGGGCACGGCTTCAATCTCCTCGTCGCTTCGCTCCTGCGGGGCTTTCAGCTCGCGCTGTTCCCCCTGGAGTCGCCGCCTTCCACTCCAAGCAACTAATTTCTGTCTACATATATTGGACGGTTCTAAAATGGGGCAAGTTTCCCCACGAAATATTCAAAAGACCCCCGGATTTCTCCGGGGGTCGAGATTTATTTAATTCAGTTTGTTTCGATCAAACCGTATTTCCCGTCTTTTCGTTTGTAAACGATATTAGTATCTTCTGATTCGGAATCAGTGAAGATGAAGAAATTATGGCCAAGCATGTTCATCTGAAGGATTGCTTCTTCTTGGTCCATCGGTTTCAAGTCGAATTGTTTTGTGCGGACGACTTGGAACTCGAAGTCTTCATTCACAGTCTCTTCTTCGTTGTTATTTTTCTCTTTTCCGACGGATTGTAAGAAAGCTGCTACGCCTTCTTTTTCGCGGAACTTACGGTTCACTTTTGTTTTGTATTTTCGAATTTGACGTTCTAATTTGTCTACGATCAAGTCGATTGCAGCGTACATATCTTCGTGCCGTTCTTCAGCACGCAGTGTCAAGTTTTTCATAGGAATTGTGATTTCCACTTTTGTCTGTCTGTCATTATACACTTTCAAATTGACATTAGCGGTTGCATTTGCACCTTCTGTGAAATATCTTTCGAGCTTTTGTACTTTTTTCTCGACGTACTCACGAATTGCTGGAGTTACCTCTAGGTTTTCCCCCCGGATGTTAAAGTCTAACATATGAACTCCTCCTTTGATTAACCGATACTATATACTTCTACATCTATATTTTAATTTCCTTCTTTTATTCGAAGGAAAAATTAAAATCTTGTCGAATTGTGGCGAAAATCATCTTGTTGGAGGATTTTCGCCTCTTTTTTCAATAGCCGCTCCGATTTCCGTCCGTCTGCGCAGCTTTAGTTCATCAAGAATTAGTTTTTCAGTTGAAGCGTCTTCAATAAATTTGATGCCGTAACGGATTCCATCGATACCCCGCCTTTTCCATACTATTTCTCCGATGACATTAATATTCGCTTCATAAATCACGAAGTTAAGTCGTAGACGTACAGGCCCAGTATCCGTCGGTATATCTAAACTCGAAATAAGTTTCGTACCGCCAGTGCTGATATCCAAAAGCATGCAATTGCCTGGATTGGATTCATTCGATGATCCCTCGACTAAGATGCGAAAAGTTGCTGATAGGGGGTTGTCGAAAGTATGCCTGAAATATTCATGACGTTTGTATTGCATGTCCCCACCCCGTTCCATTTCCTTTCCTTATATTCATTATACCAAATGAACTGATTTTTATCGACTTTCAGCCAACTCTTTTGTCCTCTTCATCGTTCCTTCAAGCGTTAGCACGATTTGTTCATTATCTGCAACCGTCGTATGCACTGTGGCATTGACTTCTTCAAGTGATGCGCTTGATTGTGCTAGTAAATCGGCAAACGTTCCGGTGGTGTTACCGATTTCCGAAGTATCAATTGAAATCATCTTAGTTTTTGTATCAAACATCAAAAGATTCTCGTGCAAAAGACCTAACGTTTGATGCATGGACTCGATTTTTGATTCAGCATCGATTGTTATCAGGCCTTGCGACTTTAATTTATCGGTGCTTGCTGTTAAATTCTTTTGAGATTGTCTATTCATTTTATTTACATCTGTCAGGTTGTTATTAATTTCATTTAGCGTTTCAGCTGTAGTTTGTGCAAGTTTCCGTATTTCCTCGGCTACGACGGCGAACCCTCTTCCATGATCTCCGGCCCGTGCCGCTTCAATTGACGCATTCAATGCCAATAAATTCGTCTGTTCGGTAATGGAGGCAATCGATTTTGCTAATGCATTTGTTTTTTCGATATTTCGAGTTAGCAGGCCGAATGATCCATTCAATTCATTCAAAAGCTGCTCCACTTCTTCCATTCCATTTCGAACGCTACGCATCAGGCTTACGATTTCATCCGACTCAGATCGCAATTCTGCCGCATCTTTAAACATCGACTGCGTTTCGATTTGCATATTTGCCACATCGTTTTGCACCCGTTCTGTATTTTGCGCAATCCTGCTAATCTGCTCGGCTTCCCGTTCAACACTTGCTGCGATGTCATCCATAATTTCTAATAATTCTTTTTGAGAAGTCCAGTGCCGCTTTGCAGTATGTGCGATTGAGACTAAATCATCCGCCACTTTCTCTACGTTTTCATTCAGAGTTAGATGCTTATATTCTTCCTCTTTTGCACGTTTCTCCTGCTCCACTGTAAATACATTCACTTGCTCCTCAAGCTTTTTTGTCTGCTTAATTTGAATGAAAAAACCTGCCGCGAGCAAAATAAGTGGCAACATGAGACTTCCTTTGCTTGACGCAATCTGTTCCTGATATGGATAATTCATTAAAAAAATAATCATTACAGCAATCGATAGGGCAAAACCATATGTCATAATCCGCATGGACACATGCACACTGGCAATGCCAGCGATGAAAAATGCGATTCCAGCGGTTACGATGGAAGGATCACCAACTACACCATTGAAAATCGTTGCAAACGCTGTGATGCCAATGATGATCCATGGAAACAGTTTCTCGAAAAACAAGATTTTTTTGGATAAAAGAAATACGATGATTGACGTCGTCAGAGGAATTGTCATGCTAATCGTTTTTAATGCATCCTGACCGGTTAGATAATAATAAATTGCCCCTATTAAACTTGAAGCACCAAGCGTTACGAATAAAATAAAATTTTTCTTAGAAAATTGCTCATACATGAGCTTTTCCACATCTCCTACTCCCATTTTTTTCATTCCCCCTTTTAAGTTATTGTTAACCCCATTATGTTATTTTCAATGTACCATGAATAGTGAAATAGTTGTAGATGAAAAGTGGGAGTTTTGACGTAATGGTGTTGTTTTTAGTAGAGTACCGACAAAAAAAGCCAATCAGTGTGAACTGATTAGCCCTTCATCGCTTCGTGTCGTAAAATGTTCCATCCCTCGCCACATTGGCATATGGGTTAATGTAACTTTTCATATGATCTTTCTTGGACTGTGCAGCGGTTATATCGGTGCGGATATGCTTTGTGAATGTAGAAAGTCCCTTCACAACCTGCTGTTCCAATCCGACTATAACCCTTCCCAATTCTTCTTCTTCCGCTGTGAAAGGAGCGACAATATCCATTTGTAATAAATCTCTTTCATCCAATAGCCGATCGATTTCCTCAATTACAGCGTCTCGATTTTCTTCATCTGTTCGACTCGTTAATGACAGGAGTTGCTGCGCCGTTTCCTGCCAACGTATCATTGACGACCGGATCATATTCCATCCATATTCGCGTATTGCTTCGAACGATTTATTTGAATGACTTGCTTCCACGTATCGCGAAACTCCGTGATGATTTCTGCCGCTTCATCATACATCTTATTGTCGTTTTTAATATTTCCTTCAATAAGTCGGTGATTGACGAACTCATACAACACCGTCATATTCTCTGAAATCGGTACTGACCGATCAAGCGTCACCACTAACTCGTTTACGATTGCCTGCGCCTTCTGCGTCGCTATATTCTTTTCCTCGATATTTCCTTGTTCCAAAGCCCTTTTTGCCTGATGGATGAATTTCAAACATCCGTTGTATAACATAAGCGTCAATTCACCAGGCGTCGATGTATTCACTGAATTGTTCTGATACATTGCATATGGATTATTAATTGCCATTGGTTTTATTCTCCTTTAAAGGTTTCCACTGTTACGGACATCTTTACCCCATTTATAATTACTGACCAAACATATTCATCATGTTAGCGGATTGGGCATTGGCCTTTTGAATCGCTTTTTCCATTGCAGTGAACTGCCTCCAATATCGATCCTCCATCATTTTCAGACGATCTTCGAAGCGGTCGATTTGCTGGTTCATGCTTTTCAAGCTGCGTCCCATTGCGAAGTTATCACTCACTGTACCGGTTGTGCCCGCTTTTTCTGAAATAACTGCATTGAAACCATCCATAGTTTTACGGAACTGAATAGCAATTCCACCCTTGTCTGTATCTGTAGCAGATTTCGCAAACAATTCGTAGACTTGGTTCGGATTTTCAGTGATTGCTTTTCTTAAATCATCTTCATTGATTGCCAGCTTTCCATTTTCTTTGAAGTCCTTGATTGGTTCTATTCCAATCTTTTTCAAACTGATAAATTCACCATTTGAAGTTTCCACTTGACTACTCATCAATTGCCTAAGATTTGTTAATAAACTTGCTATCGTAGGATCATTCCGTAGCGTACCGCTCATCGCCTTTTCTTCCCAAAGTTCAATTTCTTTTTCCTTCATATCTTTCTTCTGTTCATCCGAAAGAGGTTGGAAGTTTCGATACTTTGGTTCACGGATTTTCTCATTCAATTCTTCGATCAATTTATTATAGTCATCAACGAATTTGACGACGGATTCTACGATTTTATCGGTATCCGGGGCGGAGCTGAAGGTGACTTCATCAGTAGTTACTTGTTTTAGATTCACTTCAAAACCATTGATTGTAAAGGTATTAGATGCACGTTGTGTTTTAAGCCCATTAAATATAAATTCAGCATTATTACCGGCGGTAAATTTAGGTGAATTGTCATCATCTGGATCATGGGTGCCAGTTAGCTTTAAAACATCACCTAATTTACCTTCAATGACTATACTCGGAGTACCAACATCACCTTTAAGCGCACCGCTGTTTTTAGCAGTCATTGCTATTTTACCTGTATATTCATCAAAAAAAGCATTAACGCCAGTTTCACTATTGATTTTCTTAATTACAGAGTCAATTGTATCTGTTGCGGAAAACTTTAATTCCTTTACTTCTCCCAATTCACCATTCTTATCTATCGCTCTTACTTTAATAATCTTTTCTCCATCATAGCCTTCTAACTGTTCTAACCTTGTTGAGCCTTTTACGTTCGTAAGCATGCCCCCTTGCAAACTCGCCTGAGTTGCCAACTTGTCTACTTTAATCGTCCCCGCAAACTCACTAATCGCACTTAGTCCCTTAATCCCCACAGCATTCGGATTCGATATATTAACCGTCTTCTGCATAAACGTCGACTGACGCCCCATTGTATCGGTTACTTTATATTTCAGGTCCGTTATATTTCTATTCACACTCCGATAATCATCCATCTGCCACTCCGTATATTGCTTCTTCTGAGTGATTTTCTCGAGTGGGATTCGATGTGCCTTCATCATATCCCTTATGATTTGTTCCGTATCCATGCCTGTTGCTAAACCGCTAATTCGCATACTGTTTCAACCTCCTCAGATTTTCCGGTCGATGAGTACTCCGACAAATTCCCTCATGGCCGCGTAGGTATCCATTAGCTTTTTTGAAGGAATTTCTCGGACGACTTCGTCTGTTTTCTGGTCTATAATTACGACGTAATATTCATTTAATTTATCATGTAATTTAAAGCGTAACTGTGTGTTTGCACTTTCAAGGAATTTATTCATGCTATCGGTCACTTGCCGAGCTTTTTCGATTGGCAGCTGCTGCCCTTCTTGTGATTGCTCCTGAACATTTACAGATATAGCTTGTACTTCCGCGACTTTCGAATTCTTTTCAGGTGCCGCACTTTCCAATTTCGCCCTTATTTGTTGTGTGCCACTTGCATCCCCAATGCGTCCGACCATCTTCCCAACCTCCTGTGAATAAGAAATTCATTACCCTTTGTATCGGCTAAACTAACTATAAGTTGAGTAAACAGCTAAAAAATAACATGCATACTTTGTAAACATAGAAAAACACCTCCCCAACCGGATTTCATATGAAACCGGTTGAGGAGGTGCTGCCTATGTTATTTATTTACCAAGCGACTATTGTTCCATCTGTTCTTGATTCGGTTCCGCCCGCAAGGACGCCAGTTTCCGGATTGCGCCAAATGATTTGACCTCTACCGAACGAACCGTTATCCAGTGTAGGCACGATCTGATGCCCTAATCTTGTTAGTGCCTGTGCAAGGTGATTCGGGAAATTTGGTTCGACATGCACTTTATTCCCCTCGATCCATTGCCAACGCGGAGCATCCAATGTAGCTTGCGGATTCAAGTGATAGTCGATCGTATTGACGACAACTTGGAAATGGCCTTGAGGTTGCATGAAGCCACCCATGATTCCGAATGGTCCGACAGCCTTTCCGTCTTTCGTCAGGAATCCAGGGATGATTGTGTTGTACGTACGTTTCCCTGGTTTCAACGCATTTGGATGCGATGGGTCCAATGAGAAGTCCACCCCCCGGTTTTGAAGTGCAATTCCAGTTCCCGGCACGACGATTCCCGAGCCGAAGCCCATATAATTCGATTGGATGAATGAAACCATATTACCTTCCTCGTCTGCAGTCGCCAAATAGACCGTTCCGCTTTTCGGTAATTCATATGGATCTGGAATTGTTGCCCTGTCCGTAAGTTTAGACGCACGCTGCTTTGCATATTCCTTCGACAGCAAGTGGGCAACGTCTATTGGCATATCTTTTTCTTCGGTAATGAATGCTTTACCGTCTGTAAATGCCAGTTTCATCGCTTCAATCTGTTCGTGTAATGTACGTACATCATTCGGGACCGGCGGGTTCATCTCAGCATAGATGTTTAATGCCATTAGCGTAATCATGCCTTGACCGTTCGGAGGGATTTCCCAAACATCATAGCCTTTATAATTTGTCGAGATTGGATTGACCCATTCGACTTTGAAATTTTCAAGATCCGACTTTCGTAAATAACCATTGTTCGCTGCCACATGTTCGTGAATCGCATCTGCTAATTCACCTTTGTAAAAGGACTCGGCATTCGTTTCGCCAATTTCCCTCAATGTTTTCGCGTGCCCTGGAGACTTCCACATTTCCCCTGTTGCTGGTGCTCTCCCATCGGGTGCGAACGTTTTGAACCATTCGTCAAATTCCGAGGAATCAAGTGATTTGAAGCGATTATATGCAATTCGCCAATACTTTCCTAAAATAGGTGTTAACGGATAACCTTCTTCTGCATAACGTATTGCAGGTGTTAAAGCTTCAATTAAAGGAAGCTTACCAAACCGTTTTGATAGCTCAGCCCAAGCTGCCGGCACCCCGGGTATTGTAATTGGTTTGAATCCCCAAGTTGGAATTTTCTCATGTCCGTCTTCTTTAAATGCATCTATCGTCATTGCTTCCGGCGCCTGTCCGGATGCATTTAATCCGTATAGTGTATCCTTCATCCAGACAAGTGCAAACGCGTCTCCCCCGATTCCGTTCGAAGTAGGCTCAACAACTGTCAGTGCAGCAGCCGTTGCGATTGCCGCGTCCACCGCGTTGCCCCCTTTTTGCATTACCTCGATACCCGCTTGTGCAGCAAGTGGTTGAGAGGTTGCCACCATTCCCTTTCTTGCGAACGCGGTATGACGAATTGTTGCATACGGATTGTACAGGTAGTCCATTTCAATTCCCCCATTATAGATAAATGATTATTATAAATTCTATTATAATGGAAGATTGCTATAAATAGTTCAAAAATTATTTAGATTCCCTAAGTATTATTAAGAAATCTCATTTTTTATAACTACAACATCAAAATTTTCTATTTTAAAGTGATCTCCCCTGTGCATAAACCTCCATACGTCAATGTTACTTGCGTATTGTAATGAGAGGGGAATTTTTAGTTACCTTTCTCTCAAATCCACTTCAGGAGAAGGGAGGAATGGACATGTTATTTTTTGAAGATGAAATCGAAAAAGTGAAGAATAAAGTCGGTAGCAAGATGTGGGGAAGTATGAGATTACAAGACCCCCGGATAAATGGCCAATTACGAAAAGATCAGATGGCAAGGGATGCAGAAGCAAATAATACAAGAGAACGCCGAAACCGTCTGTTAAATAGGTATGATCCTTGATAAATATACTGGGATTGGGTTAACCCTGTGCCTATAATTTATAATCTGATAGTGAAAAACGCGGCCATATCGGGCTGCGTTTTTTTATTGTTAGGAGTTCCCGTAGAATGCATGGGACTTCCCGTAGAACGATGTTGACTTCCCATTAAATGCAGAAAACTTCCCGTAGAACACCGAGAACTTCCCATAGAACGACGAAGACTTCCCATAGAACACCGGGGACTTCCCGTAGAACACCGAGAACTTCCCATAGAACGCCGAAGACTTCCCGTAGAACGCAGGGGAGTTCCCATAGAACGCCGAAGACTTCCCGTAGAACGCAGGGGAGTTCCCATAGAACGCCGAAGACTTCCCGTAGAACGCCGGGGACTTCTCATTTAACGTCGATGACTTCTCATTAATCACCGATGACTTCTCGTTTAGCGCTGAAGAGTTCTCATTCAATACCAAAGAGTTCTCATTAACTCCCATTAACTTCTCATTCATCGTCAAAGACTTCTCCTTTACTAAAAAAACCTCTCCCGTTACCCCCACAAAAAAAAGCGTCTCCAAGTCAAATTCCGACTTTTGAGGCGCTCTTGATTAAATCAGCATCTTGCATAAATACCCACTATCGATTTTGCCGACATGTGTTTTCGGTAGCTCATCTAAAATAACAATTTTCTTTGGAATCTTATAGGAAGCAAGTGTGGCTTTGCAATGCGCAATGACAGCGTCATGATACAAATCACTTTCAACAGCTACCACGAAAGCAACTACAATTTCTCCCCATTTATCATCCGCCATACCGACAACGGCTGCTTCGCGGATTCCGGAATAATTGATCAGACATTGCTCTACTTCTTGCGGATAGACGTTTTCCCCGCCAGTAATGATCATGTCTTTCTTTCTTCCGACGATGAATGTATCACCGTCCTCATCGATTTTAGCCAAATCACCTGTGCGGAGCCATCCATCCTGTACGACTTCTGATGTTTCACGTGGTTTATTCCAATATCCTGAAAATACATGGGGCCCCTTCACCAAAAGCTCGCCAATTTCGCCTTTTTCACAACGGTTTCCTTCTTCGTCCAACACCTGGATTTCATTGAATAACATACTTTTCCCAACAGAACCGACTTTACGTTCCGAATCTTCAGGGCGTATGAAAAAGTTATTCGGCCCTGCCTCCGTCAATCCGTATCCTTCCTTGAACCGCAACCCTTTTTTCCTGAAAGAACGATAAACCGTCGCTGGACATGGAGCTCCTCCGGATAAGAATACTTTCATTGAAGGAAACGAAGATTGGCGGAAGCACTCCGTCTGAATCATCATCTGATACATCGTCGGGACGAATAATGAAATCGTCGCTTCGTATTTATCTGTTACTTTCAAAGCTTCTTCCGGGTCAAATTGATGTCCGATAGCAACTGTTCCACCTGCCATCAGTAATGGGATGCTTAATGCATTTAATCCGCCCGTATGAAAAAGCGGCATGTAGTTGACGGTCGTATCATCTTCGGATAACCCCCAACTTATAATCGTATTCAACGCGTTCCAATTCACCGCATCATACGACAGCATGACACCTTTCGGCATACCGGTCGTGCCGCCAGTATAGATAATCATCCAAGGATCCGTATGATTCACCTTTTCCTCAAACGCCGAATTTTCGGGCATCCCTAACGACTCGATGACTGTAAGTGAGACGGAATCGGCAACTTTCAACCCAAATATCGATTCTTTAAAACTGTCATCGTAAACAACTAACACCGGCGTACAGTCCTCTAACAACGCCTGCAATTCCGGGCGGCTCATCCTCCAGTTCAACGGAACATACATCAGCCCGACTTGCTCGCACGCGAATAGAATGGCAAACAGCTCAGGTTTGTTCGGGGAATAAACGGCAATCCGTTCCCCTTTCGCAAACCCTCTTTCCCGGAAAAAGGAAGCCCACCGAATTATCCGATTTCGCAAATCCTTGTATGACCAGCGCACATCCGTATGGATATCGATTAACGCAATCCGATCAGGAGATAGTGCGGCCCTTTTCAATATCCAGCCTTGCTCATGGAACACGGTAGTCCCCCTCCCTCCATTACATCATTATTCCGCCGTCGACATGCAGGACATGTCCGTGTACATAGTCGGATTCTCCGCTTGCTAAAAACAAATACGCATTGGCGATATCTTCCGGTTTTCCAAGCCGTTGCAATGAAACCGCCGATTCCATCTGGTGTATGACTTTTTCAGGCATTTTACGAACCATCGCAGTCGCCGTGAATCCTGGCGCTACCGCATTTATGTTGATGCCTTTACGTCCGAACTCTTTTGCCCAAGTCTTCGTCATACCGATTACAGCCGCTTTCGTCGCGGCATAATTCGTCTGCCCGAAATTCCCGTAAACACCACTTACTGAAGACGTGTTGATGATTTTCCCTGCTCCAGCAGCAATCATATGTGGTACGACTGCTTGCGTGCAATTGAAGACGCCAGTAAGATTCACATCCAAGACACGCTGGAAATCTTCCGGCTCCATCTTCAGCAATGTAGCATCCTTCGTAATCCCTGCATTATTTATTAAAATATCAATCTTGCCATAGAGTTCAATTGTTTTTTCCGCTACCTGAGCAACGCTCTCACGGTCGACGACATTCACTTGACAGAAAGTGATTTCATACCCTTTTTCTTTGAATAAAACCTCTTGCTCCTTGCCCGCGGCTTCATCAAAATCGGCCATGATAACAGCTGCCCCTTCTTCAGCAAAACGCTCGCATGCAGCCAAACCGATGCCGTTCGCTCCTCCAGTAATAATTGCTACTTTCCCTTTTAGTCTCATTATGTCAGCTCCTTACGCCAAAAACGTTTCAATCGTCGAATTCAGTTTTTCCAAGTTATCCACAAGCGGGGAATGCCCCATATCCTCGAGCGATACAAACGTCGCATTGTCGCCAAGGTCTTCCATGATTTCTTTGGTCATTTGCTCTGTCACAACATAGTCACGGTCACCGCGAAGGACAAGTACGGGAATCGTAATATCTTTTGCCTGGTCACTGCCTTCATTGACGCCGTTATGAATTGGACTTATATTGAATGTGTTCAATGAATGGTAGACATCAGCCAAATTCCGTTGGGTTAGCATGTCGTCAACATACTCTTCGTATTTATCCGTAAGAGGTTGCTGATGAGTGTAGATCAACGCATTCCAAACTGCTTTTAAGCCATCCCGATTTTTTGAGTCATACAATCCTTGCATCGCCAACGTCTTTCCAGGATCCTGCTCAACGTCTTCGATTGTTTGCAAACGATGCTCAATGTCAGGGGTACCGTCCGTCTTCGTACCGAAAAACGGATAGCCCCTTGTGGATGCCGAAGCATTGAGGACAAGTTTTTCGCATTTACCCGGATGATCAGCAACATACTGCATGCAAACAGCCCCGCCCGTCGACCAGCCGATTAAGGAAAATTCCTTCAACCCTAACGCCTCGATGAAACCGTGCAAGTCCTCGGAGAAGTCCCGTATACCTGTAACTCTCTCAAAATATGTAGACTCTCCGAACCCGCGCATATCGAGTGCATAGATTTTATACTTCGAATCCATCTTGTCAATCAGGACGTCCCAATGCTTAGACGAGGTCATATTCCCATGGACGAGAACGACGTTTTTGTCGCCGCCATCCCGCTCCCGATATGCAATCTCTTCGTTGTTCTGCAACACGACTTTTTTTAATCCTGTTTTTAGTTCCATCCGTTATTCCTCCTCACATTTTCCCCATTTCACGGTCACCGCACCCCATGCATAGCCGATTCCAGCGCTGACAAGGACTGCGAGATCACCGTCTTTCAATTTCCCTGCTGATTGAGCCAACTCCAATGAAAGGATTTGATCCATTTGGCCAATATGACCGAATTCATGCAAGTAAATAGATTGATCATCAGTTAGACCAAGCTCGCGCAACACATAATCATGCGCTGACCTTTTCATATGCAAAATAGCTAAATAGTCGATTTCCTTTTCGGTATATCCACTTTTTTGCAATGAACCCCGGATGACTTGAAGGAAGTTTTGCATCGATTTCTGTTCAAGCCTTGTTTTCATTCCAACTGGATCAAGTACATCAAGGCGATATAAACCATTATCCAAATCCTCGGTTGTCAGCGGCCTCTTTGTTCCCCCGACAGGAACGACGACATCTTCCGAGAATGAGCCATCCGTAATAAGTTCCGTTTCAAGTATGATGTTCTCCATATGATCACGACGTAAAATCATCGCCGCGCCGCCTGCCCCAAGGTTGAACATGAAGCGTGTCCGTTCATTTTCATAATCGATGAAGTCGCCATTACGGTAACCGCCGGCTAAAAGAACCGTCCGAATGGAAGGATCAGCCACCATAAGACTTTTCGCCACTTTTATCGCCATTATCGTCGTGCCGCAGCGGAGCGCCACATCGAATGCCCATGCATGATAGGCACCAATTTCCTCCTGCATCTTTATAGCAGCCGTCCATAATGGATATTCCTTATGCTCCTCACCGATATAGATGATGACATCAATTTCCTTCGGCTCGATCTGCCCTTTCCTCATCGCTTCACGAGCCGCCCAGATCCCCATCGCAACGGTATGATCATGCTCACCGGGAATTGGCTTTTCCGTAATACCCATCTTCTGTTTCACAACGTCGACGGGTAAATTAGCACGTTCTGCGATTTCTGCCGCAGTCATTTTTGTTTCAGGAATATAAACACCAGTGCTGACAATCCCGACGACCATTATGAAACCTCCTTCTTAGGTACAGTTTTTGCTCCATCCTTTTTCATCTTCCGTTTCCAGAATTGCTCCCGTATTGTTCCGACAACACCTCTCGGGAAGAAGACGACCGCTAAAATGTATACGATTCCGAAGAAAATGATCCACCGTTCGAAAATCGGATATTCTTTTGCCAAGCCTGATAAATAATACTGCGCTAATTCAATTACCCCTGCACCCACAATCGGGCCGATCAATGTCCCCACACCGCCGATGATCGTCATAAGTAACGCATCCAAAGTGATATCCATCGTCAGCACACTCGTATTGACAAACCGAAGCGATACGGCATACAACGAACCTGCCAAGCTCGCAATAACACCCGCAACGACTGAGGCAATCACTTTATAATGCAGTGGATTGAAGCCAAGGGAACTTGTTCGCTGTTCATTCTCCCTGACGGCAACAAGCACTCTTCCGAAAGGAGAATTCACAAATCTTCTTAGGAATACATAAACGAGTACAAGGCAAGCAAGAACGACAAGATAAAACATGACACGATCTTTGAAAAACTCCGGTGCTTTAAAAGTAAATCCGTCATTCCCCTGAGTCAATGTCCGCCATTTCTCCGCTAACACTAAAAACAATCCAGACACAGCGAGTGTCAACATCGCATAGAAGTGGCTTTTCAATCGCAATGTAAGTAAGCCGATGAAGAAACTGATCAATCCTGCAAGTAGCATGCCGACACCGATTGAAACGATGAACGTCCCCATAGTCGGCTCAATCCTCTTCAGCATGACTGCGGTCGTATATGCACCCATCCCGAAGAACATCGCATGCCCGAATGAGACAATACCCGTATACCCAAGCAAAATATCATAGCTCATCGCAAGGATCGAAAAGATGAATATTTGCGTCAATAAAATAGTCCAAGTCCTTGAATCCGATACGAATGGGAAGATCGCAAGCGCGATTACAATAACGACAAGTAAGTAATGATTCAATTGAAATTTTCTTTTCATGCCGTCACCCCTTTGCCCTAAATAGCCCTTGCGGACGGAAGATTAATACGATTGCCATTAGCATCATATTGACCGCAAGTGAAAGTGCCGGAACGTAATAGGCCATATAACTTCCCGCTAACCCTACAAGGATAGCGGCTAATAGCGATCCAGAAAAACTGCCCATTCCACCGATAACAACAACGATGAACGCCAAAATCGCAAATTCAAATCCCATTTCTGCATAGATGACACCGGAATACGGGGCAAACAGTGCACCACCGAGTGCTGCAAGTGCCGCACCAGTCATGAATACATATAGGAATACGCGTTTAATGTTAATGCCAAGTGCCTGCACCATTTCTTTATTCATAACGCCCGCACGGACAACAAGACCGATTTTCGTTTTTTGCAACATGTATTGAAAAATGCCGAAGATAACAAACCCGACGATAATGATGAATAATCGGTACTTAATAATAAGGACATCCCCAAATTCCCAGCTACCTTCCAATTTCGGTGGCACTATCGCCCGTATTTGATTGGGCCCCCAAACAACTTTCAACAGCTCCGCCAACACAAGCATGAATCCAAGCGTTATAAGAATCTGCTGAACGTGATTCCCGTAAACCGGCGTGATGATAAGCTTCTCTGTAATGAATCCAAGGACTGCCCCCGTTACGATAGCACCTAAAATACCAAGAATAAAACTACCGGTAAGCGAATAAAACCAGACCGCGGAATAGGCACCCCAGGCAAACAATCCACCATGCGCAAAGTTCAACACGCTCATCAAACCGAAAATAAGGGTCAATCCGGAAGCAAGTAGAAAGATGAGCATGCCCGTTGCCAAGCCATTGACCGTCAAATTGATAAGTAATTCCATCGTGCAACCCCCTTCACCCGATTCCCAAATATTTTCGTTTCAATTCTTCATTCCCTATCAAATCTTTCATCTCACCCGCATGCACCGTCGCACCGTCATCGATAAGTGTGTACCGGTCCCCAATCCTGCTTGCCATGATGAAATTCTGTTCAACAAGCACAATCGTCGTGCTTTTTTTCATTTCCGTAATAGCTTCCATCACTTTCTCGATGACAATAGGAGCAAGACCTTTCGAAGGTTCGTCGATCAACAGCAACTTGCTTTCATGGACGAAAGCCCTCGCCATCGCCAACATCTGTTTTTGTCCACCCGACAGATGCCCTCCATCTTTTTTCCAAAACGTCTTCAAATCAGGAAAGAGATCCAACACATATTCCTGTCGGGCAAGTGTTGCATCATCCTCTTTACGCATTGCTACTTTCATATTTTCCTCGACGGTCAAATCGGCGAAAATCCCTTGGTCTTCCGGAACATACCCGATGCCTGTATTGGCTATTGTATATGTAGGCTGTTTTTTGATGTCCTTGTCCTCAAAAAAAATTGTCCCTTTCGAAGCGGGTGTCAATCCCATAATTGTTTTCAATGTCGTCGTTTTCCCAGCCCCGTTACGCCCTAACAGCACACTCACTTCCCCTTCACGCGCTTCAAATGAAACACCTTGAAGGATATGATATTGCCCGATAAACGTATGGATTCCCTCAACTTTCAGCAAGGTTTTCATCATATAAGCCTCCCAGGTACGCGTTTTGAACCGTCTCGTTGTTCATGATTTCCTCAGGGCTTCCGTCTGCAAGGAGTTTGCCGTTGAAAAGCACCATAATCGAATCCGATAGGTCGAGAATCATATCCATTTTATGTTCGATTAAAAGAATCGTCTTATCGCCCGTCTGTTTGATCGCTTTTATGACATCAAGGATGGCTGGCACTTCCTCAAGCGACATCCCAGCAGTCGGTTCATCTAATAAAAGTACTTCCGTATCAAGCGCCAAAAGCATCGCGATCTCTAACTTCCTTTTTTCTCCGTGGGATAACTGGCTCGCGATTGCGTGTTCCTTCCCTTGTAGCAAGACAACCCCAATCAGCCTTTGCGACTCTTCCAACAGCTTTTTATAATGAGTGAAATGCCGGTACATCTGATACCGGATCTTTTCCTTTGATTGGACCGCAAGGCGTACATTTTCAAGTACAGTCAAATTCGGGAATACGTTCGTAATTTGGAATGAACGTCCAAGACCTAACCGCGCTCGTGCGACGGAAGACATTGAAGTAATATTTTCCCCTTTGAAATAGACATCGCCTTCTGTTGCCTTCAGTTCTCCGCTTAGCAAATTAAAAAATGTAGTCTTACCTGCCCCATTCGGACCGATGATAGACTTCAACTGTTTGGCAGGCATTTCAAAATTCACTTTGGAAACTGCCGTATGTCCACCGAAGCGAATCGTCAAATTTTCTGTTTTAATGATCGGTTCCATATTGTTTCCTCCTTCCACCTGTTCAGCCCTTCTCGATTGGATGAAACAGGGGGATTTCATCCAATTGAGAAGGACAGTACAAACTGTCCTTCTTTCTTTTACTTATTCTGGATTGGTGGCTCAGTCTCCTCAGGTGACAATTCTCTGAGAAGTACAGGCACTGGATACGGAATGCCTTCTTGCTTTTCAAGTTTAATAGAGTAAAGTGTTTGCAATGCTTGGTGGTCTTCCGCACGGAAAGTCATCTTCCCTTTCGGTGTTTCGAAAGACATGCCTTCCATTACTTTTATCAACGTTTTGCCGTTAGCATCGCCATCTGATTTCTTCAATGCTTCTACAATCGCGATTGCTGCTGACATACCACCCGGTGTGAATAGATCCGGAACTTCACCGTTGTATCTTGCTTTATGTTCCTTCACTAGCCAATCATTGATTGGGTTGTTAGGAAGCGTGTGGTAGTAAACTGAGAATCCTTCCATGCCTACAAGTGGCTCCATGATGGATAGTGCCGGGATATCCGGTGCACCAGTCGAAATCTTGATGCCTTTTTCTTGCATCTTCAAATCAGCAATTTGGTTCCAAGGCGAGTTTGCACCTGCCCAAACGACAAACATATAATCCGGTTTTGCTTCAATGACCTTTTGCAAGTTCGAAGTGAAGTCAGTTGCAGCTGGATCAGCGAATTCCTCGATGATGACTTCTGCTCCTAAAGCTTCAGCCGCTTTTTTGAATGCTGCAATTCCATCCCATCCAAATGAATAGTCCGGTGCAAATGTAGCAATTTTCACTCCTGGTCCAGCAATCGCCGCAGCTCCAGCGACAGCATCCTGCGATGAGTTACGTCCCGTACGGAAAATGTATGGGTTGAACTCTGAACCTGTAATGCTATCCGCAACTGCCGGCTCGACGATCATGATTTTCTCGTATTCTTCAGCAAGTGGAAGAACGGCGAGTGTGTCACCAGAGCTGGATGATCCGACAAGGAAGTCGACTTCATCTTCTTCAAGTAGTTTTGTTGCTTTTTGTACTGCGACTTCTGGTTTTGTTTCTGTGTCTTCGTAGACGACTTCAATTTTCTTGCCTGCGACTATCATTGTTCCGCCTGTTGCATACTCAAGACCAAGTTCAAAGCCTTGCTTAGTTTGCTTTCCGTATGATTCAAGGGCGCCAGTAAGGGATGCGAGGACACCGATTTTGATTGTGCCTAATTCTTCCTCTTCCTCTTCTTCTTCGTTTTGATTTGACTGGTTTGTTGCTTTTTCGTCGTCATCCGTCTTTGTGGATGCTTCCCCTCCATCGGATTTGCTGCAAGCCGCCATAATGACCAGCATCATTGCGACCAATAAATACAACCATGATTTCTTCTTCATACTGCAACTCCTCTCTCCATCTGTTTTTGTAACCGCTTTCTTTCTGTCTATTACTCTATTCGATGATAGTTGCAAATCAGTTGCAAATCGAACCACGAAGAGTTCGATTTGCCGTATTTCTGCGCTCTTTGCAGAAATTAAGGCAAAGGTTAAAATTGGTCGTTGATTTTCGCTTCGGGCGGACGCTTTCCGCGGGGCGCGGGTGATCCTCCTCGGTCGCTTCGCTCCACTGCGGGGTCTCACCATTCGCGCTAAATCCCGCAGGAAAAGCCGTTACGAAGAACGGCTTTTGCGAACAAAAGCGAAGCGTTGAGAGCACATCTTTGCACTTCGCCGCCCTCCGCTGCAATCAACTAATTCTAATCAATTAGTAACTTCTTTATTTAAGGGCTTTATCAGTAAAAGGCACTTGGCGCATCAGTAGGTCCCCAATTTCATACAAAGACCTGCGTGAATGAAATTACTTGGGACTTCCCGTAGAATGTAGATGACTTCCCATTGAACACCAGAAACCTCCTATAGACCCGTAACAACTTCCCATAGAACGGGGATGACTTCCCGTAAAACCTTGAAGTTTTCCCATAGACAGACAATAACTTCCCATTAACTTCCCCTAATTATAGGATCTATCAAAAAAAGGAAGCGACATAATCTGCTTCCTCATAATTCGTTCATAATCATTCGATACATCTGCTCGGTTGTTTCCATTGGTTCAATTGCGAATTCTTCTTGTAAAACGGCCTTACATTTCATGTACCACTTTATTGATTGTGGACGGTTTTGGAGTTGGTAGTGTGCGTACATAAGTAAGCGGTAGGCTTCTTCCCATGTTGGTTCGATATGCAATAGCCGCTCTGCCCATTCGATTGTTTTGCCATACTCGCGTAGTCGGGTGAAGGATTGGGCGAGCCTCTCGATTACTTGGATGAAGTGCTGTTCGGTTTGATCGCGTTGATGGGCGATCCACTCGACCGATAATTTTTCTTCGAATAGTTTTCCTTTATACAGTGAAGCTGCTTTCATTAAGGATTCGACCGTTTGTTTTGCGTCTTTTTCTGAAAGTCCTTTTTCCATGAACTGATTGAATTGATCCAAGTCGCTTCGGATTTCGGCTCTTGGATTCAACCGGTACATTGTTTGTTTACGTAAGATAAAAAATGACGGTTCTCT
The DNA here is from genome assembly GCF_042658975.1 of Sporosarcina thermotolerans. NCBI lineage: Bacteria > Bacillati > Bacillota > Bacilli > Caryophanales > Caryophanaceae > Sporosarcina > Sporosarcina thermotolerans. Next base: position 44,522 of record NZ_JBHSRM010000003.1, read on the forward strand.
TGCGCTTCGTACCGGTTCGATTACTTTTAATAAAGCATTCAATGCTACTTTAAAGTCTCGGTCAGCGCTTTTTTCATCGGCATCCATCCATAATGCCTGCATGATTTCTTCTTTCGGGACATATCGATTTTTATTTAAAAGTAAATAAAGGAAAAGTTCTTTCGCTTTATCCCGCTGCCATTTCCGCTCATCAACCTCGTCGAATCCAAGATACATTGTAAAAGGTCCTAAGACGCGTACATCTAATTTGTAGCCGGGATGAGAAACGACCTCATCAAGTTGCAGGAAGTGGACTACTTGTTGGATACCTGCTTCTGTTGGTAGCAGGCGCGCCGCCTTAAGCACCAATGGATGGATGGATTGGCGATCGAACGGGCCAAATATAGTATCTGATGATAAAAAGAATGAGTAATGATGGGTCATCATTAGGGAGAAGCATTGTTTTGAATACGCTCTGAATAAATCATCATTATCCAATCGGTCATAAATGGCCATGAACCAAAATGCAACGACCATCTCCCCATAGTGATCCCCGCATTCCTTAAATATTCGCTCCGCTTCCTGTAAATGACTCTCGCTTTCCTTTTCATTCCGCGCGTAAAAGTAGACGATCGACAAACCGACATGTATTAATCCAGACAACCAACCATCATTTACACGTTCCGTTTCATGCAAACCTGCTTTTCCGTATTGGATCGCTTCGGAATAATTCCCTTCCCTTGTAGTCAATATGGATAAACCCATATAAGCTTCCGCGTTGCCGCGTGATACATTCAACTCGTCCATTCGCTCTATCGCCTGTATGTAAAACTCTTTAGGTGTGATCAAATCGGTAGGGTCGGCAAGTATTTTCGCATGCCCCATTCGAATGCGGCCAACAGCTTCGATGAATCCGGACTTTTCCGCGACACCTAACCGGATTCCCTTCGCAGCACTTTCCATAGCCTGCTCTGTTTGGCCTGTCATCACGTAAATCAAAGAAAGCAAGACGTCTGTTTCGCGATGTGCATCGGGTAGTGTGGAATCGTCGACCCTTGAAGACAATATAGCTTGAGTTTCAATTAACTTGCCCCTTCTCAACGCAATCCGTGCATCCAAATTTCCTTCTCGCAAAATGCTTTTATCGTGAATTTCCCGTTCAACCCATTCCGCCGCCGCCGATGCTCTGCCCAAGTTGACCAGATTCTCCGCAAATTGCCGTTTCAATAACTCCATTTCGAGAGGCGTGGTCTTCTCACTTTTTTCCGCCAAAAGAATCGCATTCATTAAATAAGATTCAGCCAATCCTGGTTGGATCGTGTCCAAGTAAATATGCGCAATACCCGCATTCGCCCTGCCCGCATAATAATCATCGCCGAGCTTTTCGGCAATCTGGATGCATTTCGAATAAGCCTCCCTTGCTTTCTCGTAAAAAGCACGGTACCGATGGGCCTCTCCCTCAAAATAGTAAAGGGGATAATAAATCTCCCGCATTTCGAAACTGAGCCCCTTCAGGATTTCCAGTAGCCATTCGAACTGCCCAGATTTGATCAATGCAGCGCCATTTTCCAAAATGGTTTTGCCGATGAAATTTGTGTCACCGCTTTTGAGTGCGTGAGATATAGCTGGAATCTGCTCCTTCCGATGGAGGTATAGTTCCGCTGCTTTCTTTTGATTCACTTCATATTGCTGCTTATCAACCGTCAGCCATTTCCGCTCCAAAAATTGTTGAAAAAGTGCATGGTAGCGATAGATGCCTTCACCGATTGACTGGATAAACACATGTCTACCCGCGAGTTCCTTGAGAATCAATGCGGCTTGCTCTCCATAAAAGTCTTTAATTAATTCCTCTGAAAACATCGGGAACATGGAAAACGCCAATGCCCACTCCTGTTCTTCCGGCATCATCCGATTGAAAACTTCTTCCGAAAGATAAGCGAACAGATCCTGTAATGCAGGTTTCATTTCAACAGATAAATCACCTTCCGCATCAGTGACATGGATCGCAAGCAGGTTGACTGCGATTGCCCAGCCTTCCGTCAGTTGGATAATGGAAGCCGCCTCTTCAGACGTCAAAACCTGATCGAAATAATCCTCAAAGAAAACCGAAACTTCTTCCTCGGAAAATAGGAAATCTTCTTCCACCAATTCGGTTAACTGGCCCGTCAGTTTCAATTTCACCAAACCCGACCAGCGCGGACGATTCCGCGTGGCAACGACAAGATGGATTTGTGGCGGCAATAAGCCAATCATCTTTTCGATTAAATAATTGATCTGAAAAACGTGGTCTACATAATGGAAGTCATCGATAACGATAAAAAATGGCTTTTCCAATTCAAAAAGCTCATTCATGAACAAAGCAAGCCAGCGCTCAAGATATAGTTCCCTCGGATAGATATCAGGGTCATCCCACTCGGATAGGGAGTCTCCGAAATGCGGACAAACCCGCCGGATACTTTCAGTCAAATAAGTAATGAATGGGAGGATATCGTCATCCGCTTCCGTGACAGAAAACCAGCTATATAACGCCCGCGTGTCATGAAAGTAAGCGGCTAACCCGGAACTCTTCCCGTAACCCGCACCACTATGCAACAACGTCAGCTTCACCTTTTCAGCCATCTTCATCTTTTTTACGAACGAAGCCCTACGCATATACGTCGCGGACGGGGTCGGAGGCATTAGTTTAGAAAGCAATATAGGTTTTGTCTGCATCGATTCTCACCTACCCTATTAATATCTCTTTCTAACTATTTTATCATAGGAAGGTTCTGAATTGAATGACATGTTTGGATCGTAATAAAAAAACACCACCCTACTGCTTGGTGATGGAAGAGAATTGTCGCTATAAGAAATGCCCTTCCCACCTGAAATCCACACGTAAATTTAAAATTGGTTTCATTTTAAGAAGCATCAACAGCCCAAAAATCCGTAAACTGCAGACTTTTTAGGCTGTCTTACTGAACCACTATTATTTAGGCAACCGTTCCTCCCGTAATCGCCTATCCGACGATTCCGCATAAACTGGTGACCGATATCGGAGAATCGGATCATCCGAGCATTCAAGCCCTTCCACTTCCATCGTTGGATCAAAAACGAGGGACTCCGCTGCGTCTTCCCTTACTGATTTCAGTGTCACAATTCCTGCTTCGATCATCGGCCGTTCATCCGGCCACCTGACACTTGGATCATCTACGAGGTCACCCTCTCCTGCTACCCTAACCATCAGGCGAAATTGCACATCACCGCTTTTCATACGCTCTATCAGCTCAGCCTCCAAATCATCCATGCGCCCGGCCGGCAATCCCTTATCCTCTTCAAGGACGGGCACCCACCTGAACCGTACAGCCTGCCGCTTGTCTTGCTCGTTCACCAAGTAATACGAATGGAGCGCATTGTACGTCTCCTCCGCAAAACTCGCAGTTGGCTTCAATTGCTTCAAGAGGGTTGGCACCGTCCGATATTCAGGATCTTTCCGAAGGACACGCCATTTTTCACGCCACGACAGCTCACCTTTCGTCATCATCTTTAGCAACCTGACAAACGCTTCAGGCGTCTTCGTGATGAACACTGGTACATTCGCCATCGTCAAGTTCGTAACTCCGCCATTCGGCAATGAAAACCGGACCGCCATCCCCTTGATCGGCACAAGCCATTCAGGCGGATCAGGCTTCACGGTGCTATGGGAAAACCGTACAACAGCTTGAACTTTTTCATCTTGCAAATGTTGCGCTTTAGTCAAGGATGCCACATTCCCGTTCGGCACAAATTCTGCGTCAAAAGCAATTCCCTTCGCATGCGCCCGCCGATAGCCTGGGTACCTTCCCGCAAAATCTTCAATCGCATCGACCGCTTCATCCGGCGCTATATACTTGTCTTCATTCCCAAACATAACCGCATCACTCTTTTCGCTGTTTACCTCCTCTATACCCTTAAACATCAAGGTTCATACCCACAAGAAGAAACAAAAATTCCTTAATTCATTTGCTATCCGAAAAAACCACCTTTCCAATTTTCACAAGAAAATTCGAAAGGTGGTTTTTAATTCAAAGTTTATTTAGCCTTTTTAAGCCGCTTCACATCAGATCTCATCGTTATGATGTCATCTGCTAATACTTCCAGCTTTCCATCGAACAGTGAGACTTTATCATCGAGCCGTTCGATATCTTCTTTCAAGCTTTTAATATCTTCTTTAATGACTGAAACATCTTCTTTCAAGATCGTTACATCAGCCTTAACTTCTGCAATTTCACTTTTCAATTCATCCTTCGTATCTTTCAATTGACTTGAAAGATCTACAACCTGACTTGAAAGGTCCATAATCGCTTGCAAGATCATTTGTTGGCTTATCTTTTCTTCCATATTTCACCCTCCTATCCTATTTAATCGGTCTATTTGTTCAATCAAAGATGTTCAATAATATTTACTGTAATCATATCAAAATTCAAGTTAACATTCATTGGCATAATCAGGGAAAATGGAAACATTTGTTCTCACTTCAATTATATACTCTTCGGGGGAATAAGGCAACGTTGATGAAAATAAGGGATTGTTAGTTTGTGCTATCGCTTTTATTTATAAAGCAAAAATGCTCAAGCTTCAAATCAAAAAGACACCTTCACTACCTAAAATTGCAGGGGTAGGAAGGCATCTTATAAATTTAATTATCATTACGGCACCCTTCAAACTAAATACGGATGCACAGGCTCAAGTACAACCTCCCCGCTTTCACGTAGGAAATTCCCAACAATCTCAACATGGCCCGATCCAACAATGAACAAAATCCGTTCATCACCCGAAGATGCTAAGTCCATTAAATTAGAGAACATAATCAAATTCCGCTCATACCACCAGACCAACCAGTCGATGCCGACATATGAATTCGCTTCTTTTATTCGGGCGATGTTCAGGTTCATGCGATGGTGTTGGCTAATCACATCCGGGTGGTTGGCATTAGTTAGCCATTCTTTCATAGTACGGTCCCCAATTGCAAGTAAATCATGGCCGTCCTCCAGCCATCCAAAAGTTTCTTGGAATAACTCCGGCTGATTCGCCTTCGCCCATTCGTAGACCTCCCCTGAACTCCTTCTCCCCGAGCCCTTCTCCATCCAGTCGATTGCATCCACTTTCGGAAGTCCCGCATCTTTCGCAACCCTAAAACCAAGCTGAAACACTTCGTTCATTTCCAACTCATATTCGCCGTTTATGTACGCATCATACTTTTCATTAAGCGCTGCATCCCACTTCTTCTCCACCTCAACAGCAACTTTCGTCGGTTTGAATGCAGATAACCGTTCTACGACCTCCTTGATTTCCTTTTGTCTCGTCTCTGAAAATAAGTCATCCGTTTCTGTGACGTAGACGTCCGCAGTCTCACCCATATGAAATGTACCTAACATAAGTATGGTCGGTTTTTTATGCATTTCGGTCATTTTAAACAATCCCCCAGTTACATTATTTTTTCTATTTTTACGGCAAACAATTAACTCACAATGCTGCCTTCTTTAAACTAAAACGACTTCCGGAAAATCATCTCTCCATCCGAATCATACTCGTGAATAAACACAAACCCCAAGTTTTCATAAAGACGAATCGCTCCGATGTTATCCGCATACACACTCAAATAGATAGGTTGCTCGCCGTATTCCGACAGCATGCGCTCAATCAGTAGCTCCGTGAAACGTCGGCCATACCCTTGACGCTGAAAACGTACATCTATAAGTAGCCGATCCATCCACAAATTGCGTCCACCCCCGCTATCCAGCAGCGCTCCATACATCGCAAAGCCAACTAACCGACCATCAACATACAACCCGACAGGTCGAAATTCCGGCCATTCCTCTGCATCTTTCAAACACTCTGCTGGAGACTCAATGAATCCCCGCTGTCCTTCAGAAACGCAGAGTTCTAACACATCCTTACTATTCTGCTCATCTACTTTGCGAATCTCGTAATTCATAGAAACATTCCCTTGTGATGAAATATGGGTTTTGTCACCATACTCCCGTTAATTTCTCTTAGTAGTTAGTTTATCATAAGAAGGTTCTGAATTGGGTTACATTTAGGGAAAGTAAATAAAAAACACCAACTTGCCAGTTTTGATGGATACTGGCAGGTTCGTGTTTTGTTAATACTTATAAGTTTGTTCGTAGGAATTTGAACTAATTTCAAATTATGTTAGCGGATTTGTGACAGAAGAAATTGCAATAATAAAACACCTACCCAATTTTAGGTAGACATCTCTCAAAGTACGCCCTTTATTCCGGAAGCACTTCATAAGCTAATTTCATAATGATTTCCTCTTGCTCTGGATACTTTGACAGCAGCTCTTCCCGTGTAAACATCTCAAAATCTTGGAATTCAAAGCCGGGAGACACCATGCACCCGACTAAAGAAAATGCATCTTCTTCCATAACAGATGATCCAAAGATTGAGTTTTTCGGAACGAGTGCCTGGGGGACTTCCCCTTGCTCAAGGTTCAGCCCAAGCTTAATCTCTTCATATGTCCCATTTTCGTGGAGTATATGTACGGTTAATGAACTTCCCGCGTGGTAATACCACAACTCATCTGACTTCAACCGATGAAAATGCGACACATCCGTAGACGTTAAAAGAAAATAAATGCTCGTATAAAGCTTTCTCTTCCCATCATACGTAACCGATAATTCCTCATCGGTTACCTGTTCATTCGAAACAAACGTCTGCTTATAATACCCGCCTTCCGGATGCGGTTTTAGTTCAAGTTTTGATACGTAATACATTGGATCTTGATTCATCATTAATTCAAATCCTTCCGAACAAACTCCGAATCGATCGTCTTCCCAAATTCCTCTTTTAGACGAGTAAAAATCGGTAACACACTATTCTTGATTATTGTTGAAATTTGATTGGTGTTTTTCTTTTCCATCGCTTTTCGAATCTTTAACAGCTCCGCTTGCATGTTGGACTTCAGCTGATTGAATAGTTCCCAGTTTGAAGGACGTTCTTTACTAGTGGTCACTACTTTCAGCATATCATTCAGCCACTCCATCCCGCCAAGTAGCATTTCAAACCTGTCCCACGTATCACTTGTCGGAACACGATTAAAGCCCTCGACAAGCACGCTCATATCAGGAATTGCACGCTGCAAATATTCCTCAGCCGATAGAAGGACATCATTCATAAATTCCTTTTCGGTCTTAATGACAACCTGTAGCTCCTTGATTTCGTCTAAGTTGCTCTCCAAATACTCCTCATGCTCGTCGTAAACTTCTTCACCGTCGGAAATAAAATGGCTGAAATAACGCCCTTCTGTCACGCTTTCGTTAATCAGCTCAATCACTTCATCCACTGACGGTACCTCTTTATACTCAATCTGTTGTTCACCGATAATTAATTTCAAAATAACTGCCTCCATCGAATCCAAGTTTATGATGCTGTTGTTTATATCGGTTAGTATGGGCATTATTTCAGCTAAACAGAAGTGTTTTCTTCTTGATAAAACCAATCTTCCCCTTTCGTCAAGTCCAACTGGAATTCTTCCACTGGCCTTTTCGGGAGGTGATAAACTTGTCCGTTTCGACGCTCGCCTTCCTGTTTAACTTGTGCCACCATCTGATCCCAATTTCTTCGTAATGCTGCCGGGGATAGGATAACCGTCTGCCAAAAATGATGCTGCTGGGACCAATTGATAAGATGTTGAATCTGCTCAATTGTCCGTTGATCGTTTTCAACGATGTGCTCCATATCGTTTGCCCATCTCCCTAAATCGGGTCTCCTGTTGTCAGGATGATTCCTACTGATCGTTTCATGTAGTGCCAATGCCAGTTGATAGTAATCGGACGATTCATCAAAAACAACAGCTGGATAATTAGTTCTTATATTCTTTTCTTTCTTACCTTTCTTGTTAGATGTTACCTGCCTGTTCTCCGGCTGTTGACTGCCTGTTGAAACGGCTGTTTCCAAGCTATCATTCTGTTGATAAACGTCCCAATTTACAATGGTTATAAGCCGATTTTGATTCGTTGATTCGTCTGTTAGAAATCCGTATCTTGCAAAACGTTTGAGAGCCGTACGGATTTTCTGTACAGTTATACCCTTCCCGCATTGTAAGACGAGAGACGGGAGTGACGTTATCATCTGTCCCGGCTGCAATGAATACTGATTCCCTTTCCATTCCCACTGCCGCTCCTTGTATGTAGCCATCTTCAATAAAGTTAATAGAATCACTTTCTGATCCGACGTCGCCTCCGTCCAAATGGGCTTATCCCACAGTGACCGATGAGTTTTAAACCAACCTTGATCCATTTTCCCTTCACCTCAAATTAAGATTTTATGAACAGTCCTTTCACTTACTATATAGAGTGTTTTTTTCGGAAAGGATACAGGGTGGTGGAATATTTTTTGTATAGGTTATAGAAACTCTGAAATATCACCATTTATTTTCGGATCAACGTAAACAAAGCAGACGAACTCTGCAAAAAAAAGCTATAAAGCAAATAAAAAAGAGACTTCCGCGAAGAAGTCTCTTTTAAAATATATCAAGGGTACGATTAACGTAGAAGTTGTAATACGCCTTGTGGTTGTTGGCTTGATTGCGACTTCTCTCGTTATTACTAAAAGGTCAGACTATATCTACTCCCTAATGGCAAGGATACTTCAGCCCATTTAAAGTAAGGTTTAGGTACCAGGTTCTAAAACAATTCCGAATTCAATGAGACCTGGGACCTGAAATTCACTTTCACTATTTCAAAAGTTGCAATATCCCTTGCGTGATTTGATTTGCCTGCACCATCATGGCTTGAGATGCTTGTAAAATGACTCGGTCTTTACTAAGCTTCATAATTTCGCTGGCCATGTCAGCATCACGGATCCGAGACTCAGCATCTGATAAGTTTAATTTGCAACAAGAAATATTATTAAAAGCATGTTCCAATCTGTTTTGATATCCACCTACCGTTACCCTGGCGCTTGAAACTTTGCTTATCGCATTGTCAATTTGAGTTATTGCCGAAATCGCACTGTCTCTATAATTTACTAACAAATTTTCTATGCCCAATTCCTGACTTGTTACATTTGGAATTTCCAACCTCATACTCTGCCCCGTATTACTGCCTGCCTGAATATCCACATATAAAAACTTTCCTTTAGCTACTTCAGTCTCACCGTACACACTATGATTGAATACTCCCCGACCATCAGCGGCAGGCCATTTTTCTTCTGCATGTCCCGGTCTATTATCATATATATATATCTTTCCTCCATTAACGGCTAACTGTGAATAGTGATCAACAAATCCTGTAGCAGAACTAGGTATATTTTTCGTTATCGGGTCATATTGAAAACCTGATTGACCATACGCATTTTCTATAATACTGCCCACCAAGTCAACTCCATATATAACTGCACTCACATCTACTTCCATTACAGGATTGAAATCATTCAGTCTAGACGTATCCGGATTGCCATTTACAAATTTAATACTATAAGCTTTTGTACAGGTAGCACATGTATAATGAACTCCCTTTCCAACTAGATTGGAAACTTCACTTGCTGATTTTATATTACTAAAGTCTATTATAGCACTAGCGTAATTAGTGCCTTTAAAAGAATATTTGTCATTTATACCATTGGTGTCTGTTATCTGGTGAACATATTGGGCTAAAGAATCCGATGTTGCCGAACTTCCCTCTTTTGCATTTTCCCCGGTAAGCAATACCAAGCCGTTGTATTCAGTATTATTCGCTATTGTATCTATCCCTTTTACCAATTCTGTTACTTCGTTTTGTATCGGATCCCTATCTTCGTTTGTGAGCGTGTCACTTGAAGACTTGACTGATAATTCTCTGATCCGTTGCAACATGCTTTGAATTTCTGCCATTCCGCTATCTGCTACTTGGATAAGAGATATGCCATCCTGAATATTTTGTTGTGCCTTTTCTAAACCGCGGATCTGCGCCCTCATTTTTTCGGATATGGCTAGACCAGCGGCATCATCACCAGCCCTGTTTATTTTTAATCCGGATGATAATTTTTCTGTGCCAGCCATTACTTTGTTATTATTGATCTTCATTCTGTTTAACGTATTTATTGCCGGTATATTGGACTTTAAGATCATAAGGGACCCTCTTCCTTCCTAATTTAACCTAGTGTATACCGGGTTTATTATAATTTTATTTTTCTTTTACATTTACTTTATATGTAATACTTTTCTAGTGATACTGCTGTATTAGGTGAATGCTCTTTACACAAAGAGTCAAAGTCAATATATTCCTTAGCACCTTTTCTTAATGGTAGCTTCAAAGTGTAGCTAAATTTAATGCTTGTTTATACTTAATCATTCTTTTGGCAAGATATTCAAATTCTATTTGAAGTGTCATTTCTCCTAGTTTTTGGTGTAAATAACGATTACTTGTCAGATAAACTGGTTCTATCCATGCGGAATCTTTAACCCATTTTACACCTTGGCGTTCGATGTGAATTGGATAAAGAAGCGGTACTGTCCCCTCTTCGGACGTCATACGCAAGTGTTCCTTTACCCTGAATCCAACAACAGGGCCCGTTGAAACTGCGACTCCCAAATCCTTAAGTGTTTTAAAGAGACTAGTATTTTTCAGTTTCACTATCCGACTGTCTTGTGGGAATAATTATAAGCTTTTCGGAATCGGATATTATTCCCTACATTCCGACACTTTTATATACTTTTAAGCTCTTCCCTCATGGTAATCTTTAATTCATTTCTTTTCAAATCAATTTGTTGAATCAATCTCTCATTCTTTTCTAATGAAATTGATGAACCTATATCTAAATCGTAATTTACCCACAAGTCATGTAATTTTTCTCTTAACTCATCAGCAATTTGTTCAACATCATCGGATAAATAAATTTGATTATAGAAAAAGAAATCATTTGCCGTAATAAAGTCTTCCCTTGCCTTCTCATATTCTATTCTTATTAATCTATAGTTTAATCTTTCAAGGGCAGCGGTATTATTATTATCCCAGTGATTTACAACAAATTCTATATCATACCCCGTAAAATCTTTTTCCCTCATAAATTGTTCAACGTCGGCGACCGTGGCGTTGGCAAATGTCAATATTCTTCTTTGACCTCTTAACTGCCTAATTTGACCGTTGCAATCTCTAACAACTTATACAGTTCCGGATAACACTCGTGCCGTTTCTGAGTGTAAAGCTCAAAATTCTTTAGTATCTGACCTTGTTCCAATTTCATTTTTTCAATTTCAATATTTATTTCTTTTTTCTCTACTTCCAATTTCGAAAGAAATTCAGATTTTACTTCTTCTGTTCTCCTCGTAATATCAGCAATATCCTCTTTAGTTGCATGGTTTTTACCTTTTTCATTCATGTAATTAGGCAAATAATTTTTAAGTAAAAGCCCACCTACTAAAGTAACCAAAATTGGAACTATTCCGTACATCATTGTTATTTCATATATAGCCATATAAAACGTCCTTTCTGATTAGTACGCTAAATGGATACTAAGATGTCAACCATTAATATAAATTTCACCAGTTTGAAATATATAAACAAGGACTTCATTGTACAATTCACTCTGTCTTAAATCAATTCAATTAAAAAACGCAATCCGAATAATCCCGGACCGCGTTTTATTAACCAGATTAACGTAGAAGTTGAAGTACGCCTTGTGGTTGTTAATTGGCTTGCTATGCCTCCATGTCTTTCAATCATGGTATAGACTATATCTTCACCCTCAAGTTACCTTGTAGGGGCTGGGCACTTCGAATGTTACGACTCGTAACACCCTACGGATTTCATCGTCATAGCGATTGCCTTAGACGGTATATCCTAGTCGTTGAACGTTCCCCACGGTTTCCCGACAGGGGCTTCGCAGCTGATTGTCCAATCTCTTCGTTTTTCAAGCCGTCACGTTTACCGTTTCCAGTTCCGCTGTGGCAGAAGAGCTCTCAGGAGGTTCCAGCAATATAGGTTTAGGTTCCAGGTTCTAAAACAATTCCGATTTCAATGGGAACCTGGTAATATTTCCACTCCTTTGAGGTTATTCCAAAATACTACTTCTTATTTTTATTTGTTAGTACCTATGCAAGCTGAATTCATGATAATTTAACGCCATGTCCAATATTTAACGCCACCCGAATTAATACTAATGATATCATAATTTTCCAGTTAAAATAAGCAATGGTCAGACTAATTGACTTCTTGGTGAATATCAATTACATAAAAATTGTTTAAATCAACCCGCAAAGTCGAACTCTCTTTTCCAATCTTCGCATTAAATGTTAGATTCTTTTTTGGGTCATTGATCAATTACTTGGATGCTTCTTCCATCCACCACGAAAGCGAAATCTTTCACTCCTCCCATTTAGTAATAAAAGTTGAAGTTTGTTATTTACATTATTTGATTATTCTACTACAATTATCCTTGTTCAAATATTGAACAAGGATAGGAGATTTACATATGCATAAGTTTAAAATTTTAGAGATTTTATCAAAGAATGCTGATGTTAATCAAAGGCATTTGGCAGATGAGTGCAATCTTTCAATTGGAAAAGTGAATTATACGTTAAATGAGTTGACTAAAGACGGGTTTATTGAAACTGGAAAATCAGGAATAAAACACCATTACCAAGTTACTAAATTGGGTAAAAATTATTTATTGAACGAGCTTGAACAATATCAGGAAACAAAAGTATTGCTTCATTCTAATGAAAGAAAGAAAGTCACTCAAGCTGTTATTTTAGTAGCTGGAGAAAGAAAAGATTTTGATATGCCTGTATGCTTACTTGATATTCAAGGTACAAACCTGATTGAACGAACTGTTTCGTGCTTAGAAGAAAATGATGTCGAAAAGATCATTATTATTACAGGTTTCAAAAAAGAAAAAATTGAAAACTATGAAGGCCTTAAAGGAAAAGAAAACATTATCTTTATTGAGAATCCTCGATATTTATGGACAGGCAGCATGGCATCATTGGCATATGCTGCGGAATATATTACGGACGATTTTATACTTGTGGAAGATGATATTTTAATTGAAGAAAAAGCATTTGTTGAATTATTGAATCATAAAGATCGTGATTGCATGCTTATCACAAAAGAAAGCGGTTCAGGTGATGAGGCGTTAATTGAATTACGAAATGGTTATGTTTATGAAATTTCAAAGGATAAACATCGTCTAAATCAAATAGATGGTGAAATGGTTGGAATCACTAAGATTTCCTATGAAGTATTTATTGAAATGCTTGAAATTTATAAGGAGAACAAAAACCCTTTTATCAATTATGAATATACACTTCTGAATGTCTCCCGCAAGGTTAATTTAGGGTATTTAAAGCTTCCTGAATTGATTTGGTCGGAAATTGACAACAAAGAGCATTATTTTAAAGTCACTGATAAAATCTATACGTTGCTAAAAGTAAAAGAGGAAAAGTTTAAAGAAGATAAATTAAAGCATATAATTGCGGACGCTTTATCGATTGATGTAAAGCGTGTCATTTCCATGGAGCCACTTGGAGGCTTAACAAATCGAAATTATAAAGTATCGATTGACTCAAAGGATTATGCAGTTCGATTCCCTGGAAAAGGCACTGAAAGGTACTTAAATAGATACGCCGAAAAAGTGAACACTGAAATTGTTAGTGCTTTGGGTGTGAACCCAAATATTCTTTATTTTAATGAAGAGAATGGATTGAAAATTGTTGAATATATTCAAAATGGAGAAACCCTTAATCCGAAAACCGGGAGACGTGAAGACAATATTATCTTAGTTGCTCAATCTTTTCGCAAAGTTCATATGTCCGGGGAGGAGTTTGTAGAAGTATTTAATGTGTTTGAAAAGATTACTGAATATGAAACAGTATTAAAAGAATTAAAAGGTCAACTTCCAGAAGACTACGAAGAAGTAAAACGGCAAGTTTTAGATTTAAAAGATAAATATCTATCTCTTGATTTTAAATTAGCACCTTGCCATATCGATCCCCTCACAGAAAATTTTGTAAAAAGTAGCGAGGATAAAATGTATTTAATCGACTGGGAGTACGCGGGAATGAACGATCCTTTGTGGGATATCGCTATGTATGCGATAGAAGCTGGGTTAACTTCAGCTGAAGAAGAGCTATTCTTAACAATTTATTTTAATGGCATAGTTACAGATGAAGATACAGCAAGAGTCTTAATGAATAAAATTTTCATTGACTTCTTATGGACAATTTGGGGATTAATGAAGGAAGCCGGCGGAGCTGATTTCGGATCATATGCAGCAACACGATACAGTCGTGCGAAAAACTTTTTACGTGAGTACCATTCACTTACAAATAAGGTAATTAACTAATTGAGTATTGAAATTGATTAGCATCGTTACAAATAGTAATCCCAAAATCTTATGAACTAAGCAGAAAAACCAAAAGGACTAATAGTTAATATCACACTGTTTAAGCACCCTCAAACAAATGCAGTATCTCCTAAGTATAATTGATGTATACATTTTTAGGAGGTGCTGCTCCCATCTCAAATGTGCAAATAACGATTTAGCAGCGTTACCCTTCAACCCATTAGAACTCTTCTTCGAATGGGTAATACAGTTTAATTACTTCTGACATACCGTATTTGCTTGACGGTTGGCCGATTCCAGTGTTTGAGTTGTAAATGACTTTATATTACTTCCAAAACTTTTTTATTGAGTTCTGTGATAATTTCAGCAACATAATGCTGATATAACCATATCCCATCGATATTTCCCGTAAAGGATTTTTCACCACCACTAACCTCAGTTAAACCGATTCCAACACCTAAACCGTAGCTGTAAAAGCAGTCAATGGACTCTTGATTTTTCATAACAGGTCTAAAGTGGGTATCTGTTTTTAAAATTCCATTATTCACTTCAAACTGAATCTGCTTACCATTCTTATAAACCGGAATTAAATTTGTTTTATATCCAAGACATTCAATAATTAAATCATAATCTGCATTGTCTTTGAAATAAACTCTTTTTAACGTAACATTATTAATGGTCTCGTTCAAAATAGCCTTTGCTACTAAGAAAGATTCTTCACGCATTCCTGAATAACGATTAACCCTTTGTGTAACAGGACATATATCATCCTCTGTGAAGTTATATCCATCTAATAGTGCATCTTCCATACTTGAATAGTATAATTTCAAATTTGATTTTCCATATAGATCAAAGCTATATTTTGATGAATTAATGACGCTATAACGCTCATTTAATTTACTCAAAACTGACATAGCACTATGTGAATTACCGACAATCGCAATTTTAAGACTATCATTTGACGTAAATAGTTCTTCTAAATGCTCGTTTTGTTCCGTCAATATATAATGAGAATGCACATAACGGTCATCTTCATCCAGATTTAAAGTTTTCGGCACCCCACCTAAATTGACATGAACATTTTTTGCCCAAACTTCCTTTACACACCCGAATTGCTTAAATACTACTTTGAAAAGTCCCTCTTCACAAATATGTATCTGCTCAACTGTTGCGCATTTATATACATCACTATTTGGGTTTTGCTTAATACACTGTTCTAAAAAGTTACCGATTTTCCCATAAAGTACTCCGATATCATGCAAACTAGGGGCAATATCACAATAGCTTTGTATTTGCTCACTAAGCTTTTCTTTATTTAAATACTGTTGTACTAAAGAATGTTCAGATAAAAATTCAAACAAAGCCCCTCCTTTAGAGTTTGCAGATATTTTGTATTTCTTAATGTTTCCTGACAACAATTCGTCTGTTTTTTCAATGACACAAATTCCTCGATTTAATTCTTCTGCCAATTGACCTTGAGCATCAAAATAAATTAATTGAGACATACCGGCTGGACCACCGCCACAAATAATTGTTTCATAAACAGTTCGTTTCATAAAAACACCATACCTATTCATTAAATTCTTCTAATAAGCTTTTATAATCCTCTAAATCGTCAATTTCATAAACTAAATTTTCTGGAATGATCTTTACATAAACATTTAAATTCTCAAGGTTATTTTTCAAAATCGTATCCCAATATAAATTCGGTGAAAGTGAAACAAAATCCAAGCCTTCAAATACATTTTTCAAAGTATGACCGTCTGCATCATTTAAATACGTAATTCCAGCAGAAATATAATCGCTACCACAAACCTGTCCTACCCTAATATCGACTATCTTAGAATTTAAATCCGTTGTAACAAGCCACTCTTCTTTTGTTGTGTCTAATCTTTTCACAAAATAATTTGACGTATCAGTTGAGATATCCTTAAATACAGATTCCTTAATAAACAAATCACCTTCAAGTATATAACTATCCGCTAAAAAATCTCGTACTATATATAATGAATACGCATTATTTAATTCAACATACTTATCATTAAAAACTAATCTCACTTCTTTAAACTTTTCCGCCAAATACTCAAATTGTTGGTTTAAATAGCCTGTTACAATGATGATTTCTTCAACTTTTTCCGCTATTAAAAACTTTATCGTTCTTTCTAAAAACGGCTCTTTATTAATAGTCAAAAGCGATTTATGAGTTTTTTCTGTCAAAGGACGCAATCTAGTCCCCTGTCCAGCTGCTAAAATAATTGCACTTGTCATAATTTGCCTGCATCCCTTCAAATGTTCAATAACTTATTATAGCTTATACCAGCATTGTCCCGGAAAACCTCTTATTGTGATCCCCACACACAATCACCTCAAAATTAGCTGCATTATTAACCATAATAATACACCCCAACAGTTAGATTTTCGACTCTAACTTTTGGGGTGCATCTCATTTCTGTTAGAAATTCCCTAAAGGTGGCATTGATTTTATTGCTTAAAATTAGGAATTAAATCTAATTGTAAAGATGTTTAATCATGGTAGCCCCAATTGTAAATTTTTCATTAATAGTTCACTTACTCTTTCACCAATTCTTCCATCGGCTCCTGACATTTCTTCTTGAATTATCTGTAGTCTCTTATTTTTTGTCGTATCCACTCCGCTTTTAACCCTATCAATAAAGTCCTGAATTTCTCTTAAAGACGTTGCTTGTTCAAGATGATTGATAGGGAATATATACTGAGTTTCGTCTGAAACAATTTCTTCTTTATTTTTCTTAACCCAAATAATTGGTTTTTCAGTTAATAAATATTGTGCTAACAAAGAGCTATAGTCACTAATTAAAGCATCAGAGTAATTAAATGACATATAGGAAGAAGCATTATTATCAAGAACTATATTACTTGATTTATTAATTATCTCTTTCATGTATTCCCACTTATTAAGATACTGGGGTTGATACAGTTTAAATATAGTATCGGTCATAGGATGTGGTCGCCATATTAAACTAATGTCATCTCTGTCAAAAAAATGCTCTATTAAAGAGGTTCCGTATTCTAAAAGTGTTCCATTATTTGAAGTAATATTATAATGAGTGTTCCATAAAAAGACTTTTTTCCCCTTCAGTTTACTATCCCATTCTATATTTCTATGTGTGGTACTTAAAAATCCCTCATCCCATTTTGGCAAACCTGTTACTAAAACATTACTTCCCTTCTTAGGTGAAAACTCTTTATGCAACTCTTTTACTTTTTCTGATTGTGCAATTATCCTCCACGCATATTTAGTAACTGGAAACTGGCAATTAACCTGGATACTGGCATCGTCAGATATCAAAGTGGTATAGTATGGTAGATAAACAAGTTTTGTATATTTCGCAATGTTTTCAGGCCAAAACTGAGGGAGGGTTACACTTTCATAAGGATTACTAATTAATACAAGGTCAGGTAAATGCTTGGTAATATCATATTTGTTATATGGTATAAAGTTTATTCCTAAACTTGTAAGATAATCTTCATAAATAAAATCAGTTTCTATTTTTCCGTTGGTTTCTACTGTACGAAAAATTGGTGTTAATACCACACTGACTTCGCAGTCACTTCTTTGGCTAAAAGCTTCATATACACTTTGCATAGAATCCCATTTTTGACCAAGCTCTGCAAAAAACACAATATGGTAGATAGCACTAATTTCTTTTTCAAATATGACCGTTAAATCTTTTATATCCTCCCTTAAATCAGTTGTTAATTCAAGAATGCGATCTTCTTTATTTTGAATTAAAAGTTCAACAACTTTTTTTTCGCATAGTTTTATTTGACCAAAAATTTTTTGGTTATTGGTATCTTTATGATTTTCACTAATTACTTTTTTTATTCCCTGGAGAAACTCTTTACTGTTTAATAATAACTGATTATAAATTACCTCATCATTATTTTTTTCATTGTGAATATAATCTGCGGCTTCTAATAATGTAACTAACATTTCTTGAATATATTTATGTAATGCATAACGCACAAAATCCCACCTTTAGGCTGAAATTATTTTAATACTGAAACTTTGTAATTCGATAGACAGAATCATAGATACAAAAATCCCTGTCTTTAATACGAAAACCTATTTCAAAGAGTTTTGTTGAAAATAACCTCTGTTTTTCAAATCAAAGATATTCAACTTAATCAACCAATAAGTTTCAATTTATTTTTAAGTTTTTTACTTAAAAATGCTCTTTTCCCCTTCAAAATGGTTAACACCTCTGTTGACTCCAAAACTTCAGTCTGTTTATATATTGCTTCAAAAAAACTCTCTTCAATTGCAGTTAGTTTCTTATTTTTCTTCTTAAATATCATGTTATATAAATTCACTAAAGGCTGATCATATTTTATATTATATAGAAAATCAATAAATTCTTCGGATTCCAGCCTAACAGTCAATAGGATATAATCAACTAAACTAAATATGCCAGTTGCAAGTAGTGAAATAACTTCTTGATCACTTTTCTTTTTTAAAGACTCGCTTATTTCAGATTCAAATCCATCAAGTTGCAAATTCTTTATGAATAATGCCTCATTCTCGTTTGATGTTAGGTCTGGATTATCTAATAGAGAGCGGCTAAGTTTTTGTACATTAAGATTTGGAACAGAAAGTAGGATCTTCACAACCCTTAAAGGTGTCATTGTTTTTTTGTTTACCATATTATTATTCAAGAAGATTGACAATTCTTCTAAAGATGAATGCTTTGCAAGAATAGAAATTAATTTCACCCATACTTTATCGTCCGAGTCATTTATGGACAATGCCCTTGAATAACTTTTTACAGATTTATGCAAATCGTTCTCTATCTCATATATTTCACCAAGGTGTTTTAGTGGCAAGAACTCTAAAAAATCATCACTTGAATCACTTCTCAATATTTCTTTTTTAGATATTATTTCTTCAAATATTTTTTTTGCTTGTTTATACTGTTTTTTATTAAAAGATATAATTCCTTTATAATATTTGAAATCAACAACATTAGGAAAAGCTTCTATGCAAGTTTCTATGATATCTAACGACTCTTCGTTTCTATTACTTCGATGCAGTGCATCTGATAAATACAAAAGAAGTTTTTGAACCCATTCTAAGTTTAAATCGGGCTTAAAACTATATGCCTTCTGGTAGTATTGAATAGCCCTATTATTGTCATCGATATTTTTATATTCATTTCCAATAAAAAAGTAATCTATCGCTTCTTTATGTTCATTATCCAACAATAATTCCAAATTTCTATTTGACTTTTCTTTCTCCTGAACTGTACTTGTCAAATAGCCCGAATGGTAGAGCTGAAAGTCAATAATACCGTGTTTGGCCTTATCTGGATCATTATGTTCCAAAACTTCGTGAATACTTCTTCGATAAGCAATAGATCCATCATTTTTATATAAACGTTCATGGTGGTTAAGTGAAGTATTCTGTCCGTTTTGTCCAATAAAACTAACAATCTGAACACCTATTATATTGAAGACTGGTGGTTTAGATAGAAGATCATTTTTAAACTTTTCGAAGCTATCTCTATCTACATACTCATCAGCGTCAATAGCAAGAATCCATTCTCCTCTTGCTTTTGAGGCCGCAAAATTTCTTGCTTTTGAGAAATCATTTACCCATTGAAAGTCAAACACTTTATCAGTGAATTGAAGCGCAATTTCTTTTGACTGATCCTTAGAGCCCGTGTCTACAATTATAATTTCATCAGCGATTCCGCTAATTGATTCAAGACATCTTCCAATAACCTTTTCCTCATTTTTCATAATTATGCATACAGAAAGTATAGGTTGCATGTATAGCACTTCCCTTAAAATTTGATAGATTATAGGTTCATAAAAAAAATCGTACAGTCTATGTACGACTTTTTTTATGAACCTGTCATCATGATTGAGACAGGTCCGTTTTATTATTTATTATCGAA
This sequence comes from Sporosarcina thermotolerans, assembly GCF_042658975.1. Lineage (NCBI taxonomy): Bacteria > Bacillati > Bacillota > Bacilli > Caryophanales > Caryophanaceae > Sporosarcina > Sporosarcina thermotolerans. The sequence goes on from NZ_JBHSRM010000003.1 coordinate 64,744, forward strand.
GTAATTGAAGTACGCCTTGCGGTTGTTGATTTGCTTGAGCTAGCATAGCTTGAGCAGCTTGAGTTAAAATATTGTTCTTTGTAAAGTCCATCATCTCTTTGGCCATATCGACATCTCTAATGCGAGATTCAGCAGCTGTTAGATTTTCGGAAGAAGCTCCAAGGTTATTGATTGTGTGTTCTAGTCTATTTTGGTATGCACCTAGTTTGGAACGCTCAGATGAAACTGCATCAATCGCCGACTGGATTGTCTTAATAGCATCATTTGCGGAAGCTTGAGTAGAAATTTTAATTCCTAAAGCTGCAGATGCGCCTTCAACTCCAAGCGCGCTTGCCCCCATATTGCCAATTGTTAGTTTAATACTCTGTGAAGCGTTTGCACCTATGTGGAAGGTCACTCCGCTTGTAGCTAAGCTGCCATTAATCAATTTCTTATTGTTGAACTCAGTATCAGTTGAAATACGAGTAATTTCTTGAGCTAATTGATCCACTTCGTTCTGAAGGTTTGCCCGCTCTGAATCAGTATTTGTATCATTCGCTGATTGTACTGCAAGCTCACGCATACGTTGAAGAATTGCATGGGTTTCGTTCATTGCACCTTCAGCTGTTTGGATCAAAGAAATACCGTCTTGAGCGTTTTTAGAAGCCATATCCAATCCACGGATTTGTGCACGCATTTTTTCGGAGATTGCAAGACCCGCTGCGTCGTCTCCTCCACGGTTGATTCTTTGACCAGAAGATAGCTTTTCCAAGTTTTTAGCTGCGTTTGTGTTGTTAGCACCTAGTTGGTTAAACGTATTAAGTGCAGCAATGTTGTGGTTAATTCTCATGATTTTTTCCTCCTTGAGTGTTTGTAGATTCACGTCCCTGTGAATCAATTAATTTGTTTGCGAAGTAAGAGCCGGCCGAACTCGTTACTGTCGCTTACATTGTTAATATCGGTTTGGTTGCCAAGTAGTTTAGTGTTTAATAAAAGATTTCGTGAGATTTTGGTTTATTTAGTGGAAAAATAGCGGATTTTACCTAAACGGATGGCCTGGCGCTTTTTCGGAAGAGAGCCAGGCTTTTATTTCGGAGATTTAATCTTTTTTTGTAAGCTGTGAAAATAATGCAGTATCCAGTGTAAGAGCTTCCGTGTTCGTTTCTGTTATTGATTGAACGAGTTCACCACGGAGAATATCCACTGTTTTTGGTGCTTCAATGCCAATGCGAATGGTTTCTCCTTTGACTTCGAGAATGCGTATTTCAATATCGTCACCAATTTTAATTGTTTCATTCGGTTTGCGTGAGAGGACTAGCATTTAGACTTCCTCCTTGACTTGGCCGATGATGTGGCGTGTTTTGAATCGGTTGTCGTTTATAATCATTTGTTTTGCTGTTTTGTTATTCATTTGAAAGATGAGTGGTGCTTGTAGGTTGATGGTTGATGTTTCGAATGGTTGTTTGAGTGTTAGGATGGCTAACACGAATACGTCTTCTGGTTTTTCGATGTTAAGTAGTTCAATTGTTGGTTCGTCGATGTCGAATGAATAGTCTTCGATAAGTGAATATGGATTCGAGACAATAAATGCTACTGCTTCGGTTGTTGTTGATTGTAATACTTGGAAATTAGGGTTTCCTTCGATTGGAAGCAGTGCGAATTGCTTTTCAGTTTCGAAGCCAGGGATGCCTTTTGGAAATTTCCATAGTTGGTCCGTTTGTATATCGATTTCGCCGTGGAATTTTGTTTGGATTTGCATAATGGTGATCGCTCCTTTTCCTTTTGTTGATTTGCATAAAAAAAGAACGTATAAACGTCCTTTTTTATCTTAGAAAGTCGACTAATGAAGGTTGGATAACTCTTGCGCCTACTGAGAGGGATGCACGATAGACGGCTTCTTGGGTAAGCATTTCGGTTATCACTTTTTCGAAGTCTATGTCTTCGTTTTCGGATTGTAGTTTTTTGGCTGATGCTTCTTGTACATCAAGTCGATTTTGCATGAGTTCTGCGCGGTTGGAGCGGCCGCCGATGTCCATTCGGAGTGCAAGGACATCATCCATCTGTTTATCAAGATCCGTCAGAGCTTTATCGAATTTGACATCTTCTCCGGCTTCTGTAATTTCATTAAAGAAAGTATTTAACTCTTCGAAAAGGTCTCTTGCATTAGTATTGACTTTCAAATTCACGCCATTGAATATTTCAATTTCAATGTCTTTGGAAAATCCATCTGTATCTGGCGTGAATTCTTTAGTTTGTTTATTGAATAGAGGCGTGTCCGTTTTGGTCCCGCTGAAAATATATTTATCCATTACTTGTGTGTTTGCAAAGTCTTGAATCGTTTCCTGAAGTTGCCTTAGTTCGATTTTAATAAACTCACGTTCTTCGGGATTCATTGCTCCGGTATTTGCGGCATTTGTGACAAGATACTTGGCACGTTGCAAGACTTGCCCAACGCCATCAAGTGCATCTTCCGAGCTGTCGAGCCAGTTATTCACTTCGATAAGGTTTTTCTTGTATTGGTCGATTTTGTCCACTTGATTGCGGAAGCCTATGCTTTTCATGGCGGCTCCAGGATCGTCTGATGGACGGTTAATTCTTTTTCCAGAGACTGCCTGTTCTTGCAGCTTACCCATTTTACTATAGCTTGTCATCAAGTTTCGAACTGTATTGTTAGAAAGCATGGATTGTGTTACGCGCATTGATTAGTACCCCCTTTATTATCTGCCAGATAAGCCCATTCCGTTAATGATTTTGTCGAGTGTTTCATCAATGACCGTAATCATACGGGCGGAGGCATTGTAGGCTTGCTGGAATCGGATCATATCTGTCATTTCCTCGTCCAGTGAAACGGCGCTGATGGAGTCGCGGCGATTGGCAGCGGCACCTTGTAGTGATGCTGTGTTAAATGCCATGCGCTGTGCTTGTTGGCCGTTAACTCCAAGTTTTCCGATAATACCTGAAAAGAAATCTTGAATTGTGGATTTATTTAAATCGTCCAATGGACTTGTTTGAATGGCTAAAAGGGCTTTGGCGTTATCCGCGTTAGCTATTTCATCAGCTGAACCTGATGCTGCAAGTTTTCTTGGATCGTCGATCAGATCTTGATTCACTGATAGATTACCAGCTGTTGTAATAACAAAGAATGCTTCTCCATCATTACCATCAAGATCTATTCCTTCTCCATGAACTCTGTTAAATTCATTTGCTAAAGCCTCAGCCATCTTATTCAAATTATTAATCATATCTGGATAAAGGCCATTTCCATCACCCGTGCCATATCCATATGAATTAATTAGTGACTTCAATTTTCCAGAATCTAAGAATTCGGAAAGTACGTGATTAGTGGAATCAGTATCGCCTACCGCCTTTATAGAAATGCCCTGAATTAATTGATTTGTAGGGTTTACCTCTACCTCCCCAAATTCCTTGCCTTTCACAAGCTCGACCCTTACACCGTCGTTCATTTTCAAAGACACAGTTACTGTCCCTTGAGCAATCGCCGATGTACCTCCACCTGTTTTTTCAAACTTAGTTTCGATCGGTAAATAGGTCGACAACTCGTCTAACAACAAATCTCTTTGATCATACAATTCATTCGGTAGATAACCGCCTGACTCCATTCCGGAGATTTGGCCATTCAATCTCGCAACTTCCTCCAATAGGAAGTTGACGTTATCTGTTGAAAAACTGATTTCTTTTCCTAAGTTTGTCTGGGCTTCGGTCAATGAACTGTGTAAATGATTGAATGACTCGGCTACATCCTGACCTCGCTGAATGACGATAGCTCTTGCGCCGCTGCTTGAAGGGCTTGTCGCAAGCGTTTGTAGTGAAGACCAAAATTCGCTTAGTGATTTTTGTAAACCGAATTCTGAAGGTTCACCTATAATGTCTTCAATTTGTGAAATTGCATTGGATCTTGATTCCCAATAGCCAAGTGTGTTGGATTCCTGTCTGAATTGGTTGTCGACGAAGGAATCGCGGATGCGTTGGATTGAGCTTGCTTCGACACCGGTCCCTAATAATCCAGGCGACGACGTGAGGCCCTGTGTTGCCTGCATATTGACGCGTGTTCTTGTGTAGCCGAGTGAGTTGGCGTTGCTTATGTTATTGCCGGTCGTGTAAAGGCCGGTTTGTTGTGCGTAGAGTCCGCGTTTATTTGTTTCAAGTCCCATGAATGTGGAGCGCATACTGTTCCTCCTATGCTTGAGAGTCGAAGTTTGGTATATCCCTCGACGCTTTTTTGCCGTTAATGCCTGTTTTTGAGTAAGTGACCGATTCCGTACGTGGTCGAACCATGTCCAGCGACAGATTCACAAATTGAAGGGATTGGTAGGTCAGTTTTTGGTTGAGATCATTTTGCCATTTCAATTCATGAATCGCATGCAGGAGACGGTCCCTCGCCTCCGTAAGTTGTTCAGTATCCGGAATGGGAGTTGCTTCAATCAGGTCGGTGATTGTTGGATTCATCGGCATAGAAATACCTTTTCCTTCAAGATAGTTGCTGACCGCATTCTGCCTGCTTTGGTCCATTTGGACGATTGCAGCGAGATGTGCCTGCTCATCTTTTAGGAGTTGGTCAATGCCTTGAATATCGCCATTTTTAATGAGTTCCGATTTTTCTTTTGCGATGCGAAGCAGGCTCTTATGCAATTTTTCCAGATTGTCGAGTATGGAAAGTATTGTTTCGATTGTCATCATAGTCCCTGCTTTCATCTAACTTATTTTTTGTAGTAGTTGAGTAGGCTTTGGGCCAATTTTTCGGGGTCTACTTTGTAATTTCCCGATTCGATTTGCGCCTTCAGTGATTGAACACGTTCGTTTCGTTCGATTGTGATTGGTGATGTTTCGGAAAGTTGTTTTGCTTCGGATGAGATTTCAATCTTGTCGGTTTTGATTTGGTGGTTTTCCTTTGCCTGTTCAACTTTCATTTGGTTGGCGCGGTATGGGTTGATGGGCGTGATGTTGACTCTATTTATTTTCATGATTTGGCTCCTTTCTTGGAGTATTTATATCCTTATGCTTTATTTCGGCATTTTTGAGCTGAGGTTTAGCTTAATGTGAAAGATTTGTGTATGAATACGTTCTTGGAGATAGTGTTTCCTTAATTAGCATAGAAAAAACCGACTTTTTATGGAGTCGGTTTTTCGTTTATGCGCTTTTGGGGTGATTTATGCGTGTTTACGGCTGTTTATGCTTTTTTGGAATGAAATATGCGTGTTTCCTACGAGTTATGGAATTTTGGAAGGATTTATGCGTTTTTGTAGAAATTTATGTGTTGAATTTATCTTCTCTCGTCATCTTTCCATGTGCCAAATACGTTTCATTCATTTCAATAATGGTTTCTTGTGATGCTTCGTATGCGTCTAACTGGCTTTTAAGTTTGTTGGTGCAACTTTCGCATATTTTTCCTGTTGTGATTAATTCTCCACAGTTCTCACATGGGTAGCCAAGGCCGGGGAACCGTGAGGGGTGAAGATGGCCTTTGCGCACCCATTTAAATAGCAATGTTGTAGTTACTCCCGTTTCTTGGACAATTCTTTGAACGGTTGAGGCGCGATTTTCTCGTCTTCTTAAAAACTGATGCACTATATCGAACATTTTTTCCTCTTCTTTTGTACACAATGGACAGATATCACTTAGTCCGTTATATTCGAATATTCCTTTGCAGGTTGAACAATTTCGTATTTCCGTCATAATGTTTTTTTCTCCTATCTTTCTGCACGTATGAGCGTGACCGCTTCCACTCTTTCAGCACCTGCTTCAAGTAAAGCGGTGGCTGCATGTTGGAGTGTCGTGCCGGTTGTGTATATATCGTCGACAAGTATATATGTAGTTTGTTGGATGACTGTACCTTCTTTGATTGAAAATAAATGGCGCATCGCAAGCCGTTCTTCCCTCGTCTTCTCCCCCATCACTTCGGTGTTCGTTTTTACGAGCAAGTCTTCGAAAGGGATGTTCGCCGCATGCAACAGCTCTTCGACATGTGAAAAAGTTCTTTCAATTTTTTTATCTAAATGCATTGGGATCGGCACAATAATTGCGTTTTTCCGTTTGAGTTCATTTCTTAACTCATTCGCAAAGACGCCAGAGAGTGCGACATCTTGGAGGAATTTGTATTGATGGAGATATTCGCGCATTGCTTCATTGTACGTATAAAGGGATTTGACGTGATGTAGAACATCCCCTCTCTCACTAGTATCGACACGTTCGAAGCTATTTGAACAGATTTCGCATATTAATAAAGTCTTTTCGATGGCAAGGAGAGATTGCCAGCTTGGTGTACTCGCAAGTTTTTGTTCACAAAGGAGACAGTTCATTTTTGGGGACCTCCTTTATTCAACTTCATAATTTCGTTTTTCGCGTCATCCATCGCGTAGGTGATTCCGTTATGGAAGAACGTGAAATCGCCTGTCGGGAATTCTGCTGAACGTCCGACTCGACCACCGATCTGAATAAGGGCGCCTTTATCGAAGATTTGCTGTTCCGCTCCAACTACTGCTACTTGGACGTTCGGGATTGTTATCCCCCGTTCAAGGATGGTAGTCGTCAATAGGCCAGGAAGTTCTTTATTCCGAAGTGCCTGTACGTGTTCCTTCCTGTCTGGATGCGATGCATGGACGGATTGGATATGTGGATTGAGTAGTTGGAATAAAGGCCTTGCTTCCTCCATTAAGCCGATATGATGGAAGAATATCAGGAATGGTTCATTTTTCGTGAACCTTTGCTTAGTCCATTGTACCAGTTTTTTTGGAAGTTTTCCTTTACGTATTTGTTTTTCATAGTTCCAAAGGGATTCATACGTCGGAACGGGTAATGGATGGCCATGATAGCGACGATTAATAGTAGAGATGGAACCCGATCGTTTCATGTTGGAAATGAGCTTATCTGAGGGGGTTGCCGTAACGTAATGGGCAGGAGCACCGGGTTTCAATGCTTTTTGGACGGCTCTTTGCAGCGTTTCATCTGCCTTATATGGGAAGGCATCCGCTTCATCGACGAAGATGGCATCAAAGGCATGTTGGAATCTGTATAGCTGATGAGTCGTGGCAAGCACAAGCTGGGACGCTTCCATCGTTGGTTTCGCGCCGCCGTATAATGCTTCGATTTTCGAATGCGGAAACGCTGTGCGCAGACGTGGTTCGAGTTCGAGAATGACATCAACTCTTGGAGCCGCGATGCAGACACGCTTTCCTTCGGATAAAAGCTTATGGATTGGCGGGAATAAAATTTCCGTTTTCCCCGCTCCGCAAACTGCGTAAATGAGATGGGAAATTTGCTGTTCCTGGCTTCTGATAAGATCCTCAGATGCCTTTTGCTGATGCGGCGTAAGTTTCCCTTGCCAAGCCAAAGTGTGGTTTGTCGGGTATTCAGGTTTATCACCGCTCCAGACGACCAATTCCGTGCATGAGGAAACTCGCCCCATTTTGAGGCAGTGCCTGCAATATGTACAAGGTCCTTCGCATTTGGCACAGTTAAATGTTGTGAAAAGGGCCGGATTATTATTTTCGCATCGGTTGCAGAAATGCTGTTTTTGATTCATGAATGAAGGTTTTGTTTGGATGCCTTCGATAATCTGAATATGACCCATTTCGATCTGTGCGGTTATTTCTTCAGGTGGAAAAGGGGTGTGCATGCGCAACCAAATACGACCATGCAGGAAATCCCTGATTGCCGAATTGAAAGGCTTTGTCATGTGTACACCCCTTTTCTTATTATTATTGATGTATGATTGCGTTTATGCGTAATTGAGTCCTTTTATGCGTTTCTGGCCCGATTTATGCGGTTTTTCAACGCTTTATGCGTATTTACGGCATTTTATGCTTACTTTCAGCAATTTATGCGTTTATTCACATTAAGCCTTCCGTTTCACCCATCCGAGTCCCATTGATCCTTCGCCTAAATGTGTGCCGATCACGGGGCCGAAATGGCTAATTGTGAATTCGACGTCAGGTAAGAGTTCTGACAGTTCTTCTTTCCAAGCTTCTGCCTCTTCCGGACGGTTTGCATGGATGATTGCCGCTTCAAGGGGCATTTTCCCCGCGTCTTCCGCAAGCATGTCCGCGATTCGTTTCATTGCTTTTTTACGTGTTCGGATCTTTTCGAATGGCACAATCACTTTGTCGTGGAAATGAAGGATCGGTTTAACTTGGAGCAGTCCCCCAATCAATGCTTGCGCACCGGATAACCTTCCGCCACGTTGTAAATGCGCGAGATCGTCCACCATGAAATAAGCACGCATCGTCTTTTTCATTTCATTAAGCTCCGCCATAATTTCATCTGGCGTAGCGCCTTCCTTAGCCATTTTGGCGGCTCTGATTACATAGAATCCTTGAAGATAACATGACAATTCGGAGTCGAATGCGCGCACATCCACGCCCTCTGTCATTTCTCCAGCCTGTACTGCTCCTGCGAAAGTTCCGCTAATTCCGCTTGATAGATGGATTGAAATGATTGTCTCATGGTCCTTTTTCAATGAGTCGAACAACTGTGCGAATTTCCCGACAGGTGGCTGGGAAGTTTTTGGAAGCGGTCCGTCACCACGTACCTTATCGTAGAATTCCGCCGACTTTAGGTCGACTTCCTCTTCATATGCTTGTCCATCGATTGTCACCGTCAAAGGGATGACGTTGATATCCAATTCTTTTACTATGTTAGAAGGCAAATATGCCGTACTATCCGTAACTATTGCTGTGTTCACTTGTATCACTCCCGAATAACATTCTACTCGAAACAAGCAGAAAGAACAAAAGCTGAGGGCGCTTGCCCAACTGCGACAGGCATAAGGCGAAGATGCGTAGTGGCGTTTTTTGCCACAGAGCAGCTTTGACTTATGACCCGAGCAGTTAGCGCCCGAAGCTGGATGGGACAAAAGCTTAGAGCGGCTCGAAGAATGTCGAATTTACCTCCAGCTAATACTACGAGTATACTAATTTTTTAGTTACTTTCATAGCGACATCTACTAATAAATGATATGTTTGTAGTAAGTTTTTACAAATGGGGGTTTTAAAATGGATACGCTTTTATATGAACAAGAGGGGCATATTGCGCGTGTGACGCTTCATAGACCGGATGCGATGAATGCATTTAATTACGATATGCTGTCTGAACTTGGAATGGTTGTCGAGTCAATTCGCATTAATCCTGATATCCGTGTCGTTATTTTTACGGGGGCGGGAGTTCGTGCGTTCAGTGTGGGGGCTGATTTGAAGGAACGGAAGCTGTTGACCGATGAGCAGGTGAAGCGCAATATTTACAAAATTGGTGAAGTGTTTACGATGATTGAAAACTTACCTCAGCCAACGATTGCGGTATTGAACGGATATGCATTCGGTGGGGGCATGGAGCTTGCCCTATCTTGCGATTTCAGGTTTGCGGTCGATACGGCAGTCATGGGATTGACGGAAACGGGACTTGCAATTATTCCGGGAGCTGGCGGAACGCAGCGCTTGCCAAGATTGATTGGCGAAGCAAAAGCGCTTGAGCTCATTTTGACGGCAAGAAGGTTGGATTCGAAATCGGCATTGCAATATGGTATTTTGACTTATGTTGCTTCTGCTGCGGACATGATAGAGTTGTTGGACCGATTCACAGGTGAATTGCTTGGCAATGGACCAATTGCGTTACAGCAGGCGAAATTTGCTATCAAGCATGGGATGAATGCGGATTTACAGACTGGACTTGCGATTGAGCGCAAGGCGTATGAGATTACGATTCCGACGGAGGATCGACTTGAGGCGCTTGCTGCGTTTGCGGAGAAGCGGAATCCGGAGTTTAAAGGGAAGTAATTTTAGATAGATAACGGGTAGGTATAGGGATTTTCCTATTCCTACCCGTTTTTGTATTGCGGATTTATGCGTGTTTGGGAGATGTTATGGACTTTTGAATACATTTATGCGTTTTTGTAAGGATTTATGCGCTTTTGCAAGGATTTATGCGTTTATTGATTGATTTCCATTAAGAAATTACTCAATTCTCTGCTGTTAGTCCTTTCATAAGGAATGTGATCATTTGATTTATCTCTTCTACATCATTCCAGTTCGCGCCAATGACGTGTTTTGTGACGAAATAGCCCATGATTGTGGAAGCGGTGAGGCGGATGACCGTCGTTGGAGGCATGTTGGTGATCTGCCCCTTTATTTGGTAATGCTCCACGATTTGAGTGAAGCGTCCGAGGACTTTTTTTCCGACGTGTTCGATGAATTGCTCCCTTAATTCGTAATGGAACGGAATTTCCTGGAGGAAGATCTGGACGACTTTCAGGTTTTTCTCAAGGAATTCCTGCCTGTTTTTTATCATGGCACGTAGGAAATCTTCGAAGTGCTCGAATTCCTTATCTAACACTTTGTTCAAGTCTTTGATGATGAATGGTGCCAGCATTTTGACCATCATTGGGGTGACGATGGAAAGTAACAGTTCTTTTTTCGTTTTGTAATGGCGGAAAATGGTGCCTTCAGCGACACCCGCTTTTTTGGCGATTTCATTTGTCGATGTAGCAGCGAAGCCTTTTTCCGCGAACATTTCGGTAGCTGCAACGAGGATTTGCTTTTGTTTTTCTGTTAGGCTTTCGTCTTCCTGCAGCATTTCTTCAAGTAGATGTTTATTTTGTTCAGTCATGATGGACTCCTTATATTTTACGATATTTTCGTAGGACCATAATATTTACGGCGATGAACAATAGACAGAATCCTAATAGAGCAAGCAAATTCGGATAGATGTCGCCCCACCCATATCCCCTTACCATGACGTCGCGGAGTGCTTCAGCGGCGTAATAAAGAGGGGTCAGAATACCGATCCAGCTTAGCCATTCGGCAATCGTCTCTAAGTTGAATAGGCCCGAGAAAAAGACTTGCGGGACGACAACAATCGGGATGAATTGCATCATTTGCAGTTCATTATGTGCGAATGAAGAAAGTAGGATGCCAAGCGTGAGTGCTGTCAATGCAAGCATCAGGATGATCAGCAGCACATAAAAAAATGCCCCCTCCATCACCATGTCTAATACGTAAATTGCATATGCTGTTATGATTGTTGACTGGATCATCGTGAAAAGTCCAAAGCCGATAACGTATCCAGCGACGATTTCCCATTTCTTGAGCGGACTTGCGAGCAGCCTTTCAAGTGTGCCAGTTGTGCGTTCACGTAGGAATGAAACGCCTGCGATTAGGAAAACGAAAAAGAATACGAAAAATCCAAGGAGAACCGGACCGAAATAATCGAACTGCCCCATGTCGCTTGAGCCATGCAAATAGTGGATATTCAAATTGCTTTCTTCTACGTGCGAAGGTATCGGCAAAGCGTTTTGAAGCCATCTCATCGTAGCTCCTGTGACACTCGGGTCACTTCCTTCAAGGACGATGGTCGGTGACATTCCCTCGATTTTCAAGTAACCGTCCAACTCCTGAGCGGCAAGTTTTTCTTTCGCTTCATTCTCATTGCTGAAAGTTTTCACTTCCGCACCACTTGTATCGATTTGATCCACAAGTATCTCCGGGACATCGACCAATCCAATCTTAGGGATGTAATCGGAACCATTGAAGACAAAATACAGCATTGTCAAAACCAATATAGGTGCAAAGATAAGCAGCCCGATTGTCCGTTTATCTCTGACAAGTTGACGAAGAATCCTTTTTACCAGTGCCATCACTCTCATCGTTCAACACCTCCGAAAACAAGGAATGCCTCTTCGATTGTTGCTGTATTTGTCTGCTTTTTCAGCTCTTCAGGCGTGCCGACCGCGATTAATTTCCCGTCACGCATTAACCCAAGGCGATCGCATTTATCGGCCTCATCCATTACATGCGTTGTGACGATAAGTGTTTTGCCTTGTGCTTTCAAATCAGTGAATGCTTTCCAAATGCTTTTTCGTAGGACAGGGTCGATGCCAACAGTCGGCTCGTCAAGGATCAACAATTCAGGTTCATGAAGTAGCGCAATGGCAAGCGATAATCTTCTTTTCATCCCTCCGGAATAATTGGACACTAATTTTGTGACGTCTCCGGAAAGCTTGACGAGTTCCATCACTTCCTTGATACGCTGCGATTGTTTCTGTCCTTTTAATCCGTATAGTTCGGAGAAGAATTGAAGATTTTCTTTTGCCGATAAGTCTTCGTAAAGGGCGTCCGATTGGGCCATATAACCAATCCGTTTGATCAGTTGCAAGGAAGGCATTTTTTCCTGGAATAAATAATTCTCACCCTTGGTCGGTTCGTCAAGGCCAGCCAATTCCTTCACCAATGTTGTCTTTCCCGCTCCAGATGGACCTAATAAGCCGAAAATTTCCCCTTCATTGATCTCCAGACTAATGTCTTGTAAGACGACATGCTTGCCAAAACTTTTGGAGACATTTCGAATCGAGACGCAAGCTTGCTTTTCATTCATGGAAAGTCACCTCTTTCTACAGTGAGTGATTACTCACTTTAGATTAATAGATAATAAGAAGATTGTAAAGTGAGTAATCACTCATTTCCGTTAATTAAATGTGGTCAAGTTACCCTGCGCAAGTTTCACCTTCCTAAAATATAGAAGATAATATGGAACAACAAAAATCCTCCCGATTTCAGGAGGATTTTTGTCTATTCATATCAACCTTCTATTTCATCGCGAAGTTTATAAAAACTACGGACAATCTCTTTTTCATCTGTTACATTAATATCCTTCCGCCTTCGCTTCCCAAGTCTCCGATCGAATAAGGCAATTGCCCGAATGAAAGGATGCTCATGGGTAAGCGCTTTGTCAAAGGGCATGTGGATGTAATCAAACAGTAGCCCGATGATTTCACCTGCCGGATATAAGCCACTCTCTCTAACTTCAGTTTCAGCATCATCATACGCTGCGTGAAGCTGTTTAAGTTCATTTGATTCCCACATCTTCCGCCAATCGGAATCCCATTTCAACGGGTCGATCGCCCTTTCTACAGTTAGTTCCTGACCCCGGGATGTGGCTGCGAGGTTATAGGGTATATCGGAAGCGCGAAAAATTTCATCTCCGTCAAATGTTATGCGAAAAGTGCCTGTTTGGTCATGGCTTTTCCGATGGATAATCCAATGGTATTGGACTCTCCCCTGAAGCGGTTCACATAGAAATCCTTCCGCCAATTGCTTTAACTTCGACCATCTCATTTCGCTTTATGCTCTTCCCACTCTTCTCGCAACACGCCCATACGGATGGAGTCGTAGTAGACACCGTTCCAGAAACGTACTTTGCGGATACGCGCTTCCATTGTCATGCCTAATTTTTCAGCTACTCGGATCATCCTCATGTTCCCGGACCAAGTCGTAAGACCGACGCGGACAAGCGGCATTTCATTGAATAAATGATCGATCCACATTGTGAGGGCTTTCGTTCCAAAGCCGCCACTCCAATATTTCGGCTCGTATATGAGGATGCCCATTTCGAGCCAAAGGGACGGCTTGTGCTCCCAGTAATAGCTGAGCATGCCGATAAGTTCGCCGTCCACTTCGATACCCCAATAATCATCTTGTGCTATTAATTTGTCTTTACGTTCTAAATAGACTTCATACGACATTGTCATATGCGGATAATAAGGAGCATCCCATTTCTTCCATTCTGGATTTTCCTCTTTGAAAGTAAGTTCCCACATACGTCGCAAGTCATCTTCTTTAATAGGGCGAATGGTTACGCCTTCAAGTGTATACGTCAAACTGTGTCCTCCGAAATTATAGGTATTTCGCGAACCAGCCCGTCATCTCATTTAGTCTTTCGATTCGCAGATTCGGTGCACCGGTCCGCGATAGATTATGGTCTGCATCAGGGAATCTGACGAATTCCGTCTCTTTCCCCATGCTCTTTAACGTAATATAAAGCTGTTCAGCCTGTTCAATCGGGCAACGGAAATCTCTTTCAGAGTGGAGGATCAATAATGGAGTCTCCACATTTTCCGCATATTTCAACGGAGAATGCTTCCATAATGTCTCTACATCCTTCATATCCGCCGCGATTTGCCATTCGCTGAAGTAATATCCGATATCGGAAACACCGAAGAAGCTGATCCAGTTACAGATCGAACGTTGTGTAACTGCTGCTTTGAAACGGTTCGTATGGCCGACAATCCAGTTCGTCATGAATCCGCCATAGCTGCCACCTGTCACGCCGAGACGGTCTGCGTCAATCCAAACATTCTCGGAAAGTGCAGAGTCGACAGCTGCCATGATGTCCTCATAGTCGCCGCCACCGTAATCACCACGTACAGCGTCAACGAATTCTTGGCTGTACCCATGGCTCCCGCGTGGGTTGATGTACAGGACACCATATCCACTTGCCGCAAACAGCTGCATTTCATGGAAGAATGTGTTGCCGTACATTGCGTGCGGACCGCCATGGATATTGACGATTAATGGGTATTTCTCCCCTTCTTCGAATCCTGCCGGTTTCATAAGCCAACCATGTACATCCCAATCTTTAGGACCTTTAAACGTTATTGCTTCCGGATGAACAAGCTCTACTTCCTTCAAATAATTATCATTGAATGAAGTGAGAGCTTTCCTTTCTCCGGTTGCAATGGACATTTGATAGATTTCACCAGGATGTACAGGGTCACTAATAGCGACTAACGCAAAATCACCCTCTGCATTCACATCATATCCATAGACATGCTCGTTTTCCGGCGTAGCTGGATACAGCTCTCCTTCAAGTGTTGCGAAATAGAGACGGACATCTCCCATCGTTGAAAGTTGGAAGTACAGGTCATTGTCTTTCGTCCACACGGCGCTTGGTGCGCTTGCCGATTGCTGATGATCCGCGGCAGTATAATCCCCGACAGGTGCATCGATGCTTTCAGTGATATTAATTGTATTGCCCCTTTTCGTGTCGTACACATATAAATGGCCGTGTGAAGCGTTTTGGTATGCACGGTCCGAACCTACGAACGCAATATAATTGTCATCCAATGAAAAGCGTGCGCCACCATAATAGCCCTCTTCTTCAATGATTACCGTTTCTTCCTTCGTTTCCACATTCACCAAAAAGAGTGGCTGACGGAATTCATGGTCCAAGTTTTCCTTCCGGTTCACACCGATGACAAGATGTTGGCCATCATTTGAAACCGCCTGTAATGAATGCTGGAAATTTCCTTCAGTAAATTGAGTGACCTCCTCAGTTTCAAGATTGACGAAACCGATTTGCTTGTATGAATCCTGTGGCAATAAACCGACGCCATCCATTTTGTACTTCATTTTCGTAACGCGTACTGGTTCAGGCTTCTTTTTATCGTTCTTTTCTTCTTTGAAACTGAAGTCCCTGCCTTCTTTTAGCGATGCGTCAAACCAGATTTTTGTACCGCAAGGAGACCATTGGAAGCTTGAAACGCCTTTATCAAAAGACGTTGCTTTTTTTGCTTCTCCACCACGTACAGGCAGAATATACAGCTGATTTTTATCGTCGCGATTCGACAAAAAAGCGATTTGCTTTCCGTCCACTGACCATTTAGGTGAGCTGACACGGTGTTTTCCGTGCGTCCATTGCGTCACTTCGTTTGTAGAAAGGTCAATATGGTACAAGTTTGAAATGTATTTATTATCCTCTTCGTCGATATGCGTTTTGATGAACAGCGCTTCTTTCCCGTCTGGTGATAACTGTGGGTTTGTGACGGATTGTAGTTTAAATAGGTCGTCTACTTGTAGGTTTCTCATATGGAATTCCCCCTTCTTTTTCTATTCTACATATTTCGACACCCGTAACAGTTATCCCTTCTTCATTTTTAAATTTATTAAAATTTATTTCCGACATATAAAGATTGTGGTCGGAAAATGGTGTTATCACCTTGTTGTTCGATTGCATGGGCCGTCCATCCGACAATTCTTGCGGCGCTGAATGCCGGAGTGAACAGTTCAGGCGGCATGTTGATGGCACGCATGATGGCTGCCGCATAGTATTCGACATTTGTGTATAATTCTCTGCCTGGTTTATACGTCTTGAGTAAGTCGATAATTTCTTTTTCGGCTGTCGTCGCAAGATCTAACCACTCATCTTTACCTGCCATGCTTTCACATTTCTTCCTAAGTAGAATTGAGCGCGGATCTTCTGTTTTATAAACCCGATGGCCGAATCCCATAATTCGCTCACCGTTTTTTAATCTTTGCTCGATTACTGGACGGATATTATTTTGAGTACCTATTTCCTCAAGCAGATCGATGACTCCTGAAGGGGCACCTCCATGTAATGGACCTTTCATCGTTCCGAGCGCTGAAGTAACGGCCGCCGTCAAATCGGATTCAGTAGAAATCGTGACCCGCCCAGCGAAAGTAGAGGCATTCATGCCATGCTCCATCGTCAGTTTCAAGTAGGTCTCAAGCGCTTCAACGTGTACATCAGTAGGTTTTTCGTAATTTAGCATCCAGAGGAAATTGGCAGTATGCGAAAGATTTTCGTCCGGCTCAACGATGGGCAATTGATTCACATTCCTGTAATGCCTTGCGATGATAACGGGTAACGCAGCGGTGAGAACAATCGCCTGTTCATCTATCGGTTTTTGCTTGAATTCAACCTGACCATATGCAGAAATTGCGGTCCGGATCGCATCCATTAGTGGAATATCTTTCGGTAGGATATCGATAATGGATGCAATATGCTGTGGAAGTCTTCTGCCTGCTCGCATCTTCGACTTCAATGAATTCAGTTCCTCTTCGTCCGGGAATTTACCATGCCATAAAAGGTAAGCCAATTCTTCGAATGAATGATCCGGGACTAACTCGCCCACTAAAATCCCCCTATATCTGAGCTCCCCCAACTCACCGTCAACTGATGCGATCTTCGTATGGACTGCCACAACATCCTTCAAACCTCTATTAAACATGTTCATTCCTCCTTTTCTTTTAGTATAAAGTAAAGATATAATTAATTAAATTGAATAATTACTATTGACTTAATTAAATTTATTAATCAATCAGGAGGGGTTGAATGGATACTCAATGGCTACGAACATTTATCATAGCGGCAGAAGAACTGAACTTCCGGAAAGCCGCGGAAAAACTGATGCTGTCCCAACCAAGTGTGACTGTACAAATCCGGCTATTGGAAGAGCATTTAGGGATACAGCTTTTTGATCGGATCAATCGACGTGTATCGCTGACTGAGGCAGGAAGATTGTTTTACGATGAGGCAGTAGGATTAATACAGAAGTTAGATGATAGCGTAGATCGAATGCATGCATTTGCGCAAGGATACAGACGGAACTGGACAATTGCAATTTCACCATTAATGGCGGAAACGATTTTGCCATATTTTTTGAGGACCTTCATGGAACGGCACGAGGAAGTCGAATTGACGATTCGAGTTGAGGAGTCGGAATTGATCGAACGCCTTGTCGACAGTGGCGAAGTAAATTTAGGCATTTCAGCACTCGACGCGACACTAAAAAATATTGAATCCCAGCGCATTTACGAGGATCCAATTATCTTTGTCATGCCGACCGACAGCTATGACGAAGAAAGCGGACCACAAATTGATGTAAAAGAGGCATTGATGATTAATTATTTACTTACCCACCATCACCCCGTCTATTGGGATGAATTGCTTTTCACATTAAACAAGCAGATCCCGGGCATTCGGACGATGAAAGTAACGCAAGCCCATATAGCCAAACGGTTCATCCAAGAAGGAATCGGCGTCTCATTCCTCCCCCACTCAATTGTACGCCGTGAATTATTGGAAGGAAGACTCATGAGACCCCACTTCGACCTATTCCCCCTCCCCTCCGTCGCCACTTTCATCCTGTTGAAAAAGAAGGGAGATCTGGAAGAAGAATTCATCCGAGACATCTCCGGATTCTACTTTGGATGAATTACCGATATCGCGGAGAAGAATAGTGTATTATTGTTCTAATAGTCGTGAAAAGTGTTTTTGACAAATTAAGGTTTTAAAAATGTAGCAGATGCGGCGGTTATGCGTGATTGCGGGGGATTTATGAGGTTTTGAATGGATTTATGCGTGAGTTCCGGAGTTTATAAACTTTTGTATGGATTTATGCGTGTTTAGGAGGGTTTATGCGTATTTCGAAGGTGAGATACTATTTTCATGTTAAATACTCTCTATTGATTGAAGCGGAAGGCGGCGACTCCTGCGGGATTTAGCGCGAATGGCGAGACCCCGCAGGTAGCGAAGCGGACGAGGAGGCTCGCCCGCGCCCCGCGGAAAGCGTCCGCCTGAAGCGGAAATCAATGTTTGTACTGTTATTGCTTCACTATATCCTTCAATGACCGTCTAAGAATTTTACCTGTTGTATTCTTAGGCAGTTCACTCAAAAACTCGATCGACTTCGGAACCTTATACTTTGCCAAGCGCTTCGCACAATACGCCTTCAACTTCTCGGCATTTCGTTCTGCGCCTTCCTTCAAAACAACAAAGGCTTGAACTTCATCGCCAAAATCAGCATCCGGCACACCAATCACCGCAGCTTCAACAATATCGCGATGCTCAAACAACACTTCTTCAACTTCACGCGGATACACATTATATCCGCCAACAATAATCATATCCTTCTTGCGGTCTACAATATAGAAATAGCCATTTTCATCCTGTCGCGCCATATCCCCAGTATATAGCCAACCATCGCGGATTGCGGCAGCTGTATCCTCAGGCATCTTATAATAACCCTTCATCACATTCGGCCCTCGGACTACAAGCTCACCTACTTCACCAACCGACACTTCATCCCCGAACTCATCGACGACTTTATTTTCCACATTCACAATACTTCTTCCAATCGAACCCGGTACGCGTTCTCGGTCTAATGGATTGAAGCAAGTGACAGGAGACGCTTCGGAAAGGCCGTATCCTTCCGAAATCCTTACATTGAATTTAGATTCGAAATTTGTTAAAAGCGCCACAGGCAATGAAGCCCCGCCCGAAATAGCTATCCTAATATTTTTAAAATCCTCCGCCGCCCCTTCAGGGAACTGATAAAGGAAATTGAACATCGTCGGAACGCCTGCAAAAATGGTAGCCTGCTGCGCCTTAATTGTTTCAAATACTTCTGCGGGACTGAACTTCGGCAGCAGTAAAATCGTTGCACCTTTTAATAATGGTGCATTGACAACAACTGTAAGCGCGAACACATGAAATACCGGCAATGTCGCAATAACGCGGTCTTCCTCTGAAAAACTTAGGTAATCCGCGGTATCTCGTGCATTCGAATACAAATTCTTATGCGTCAACATCGCGCCTTTCGGATGTCCAGTTGTACCCGATGTGTATAGAATGACAGCGGTTTCATTTTCATCAACTTCAATTGGAGCTTTGTTAGGCCTGTCCTTCGCAAAGAAATGTGTAAACTGGCTCACTTTCTTTCTCACATCTTCCGGTAATTCCGAAATTGAACTTCCGGTTAATGTACTTGTCTCACAAATAATATAATGTTCGATTGTCGGGAACGAGGTAGCAGCCTTTTCGACGAGCGGCAATAGCTGATCAAGCGCAATGACAACCTTCGCATCACTATTATGTAGGATATACGAGATTTCACTTGGTGAATAAATCGGATTGATTGGAATTGCAGTAGCCCCAATCCGCATCGTTGCGTAAAGTGAAACGATGAAATGCGGCGTATTCCCTAATAAAAATGCAACATGGTCTCCCTTTTTAACCCCTAAATCTTCAAGTCCTTGAGCAAACGTGGACACATGCTTGTCGAACTCGCCGTATTTCGTATCTTTGCCCATGAAATGATAAGCCGTCTTTTCCGGCTTCAGTTTCGATGTTTCATAAACCTGTGTGACCAAATTCATACATAACATCCCCTTTTCCCAAAAAATGAACAACCATTCATAATTCTCTCTATTATTATATAAGAAAAGTTTATAGTTAACAATGATTTTTGAAAATCTACTCAAATAGTAATAGTCCGAATGCTAAAAGCGTATTCTTTATTTCGGAAAATTAGTAAAGAAAAACATCGAGCCCATGCCTTTTCAGCATCAGCTCGATGTTCGGATATGCGCAAGATAGCGCCAGCGGATCAGATAGAAATAGATGACCTGTAAAATTGTAAACCCAAGCAAGACGAAGATTAGTTCACGCACAATCGAAATCTCGGCGAGTGCATCCCAAATGACTTGCAATGTTAAAAATGCAAAGGAACTATGCAACAGCGCCACTCCCCAAGGGACAAAGAATTGTGGAATAAGCTGTCGATTGATGATTTTCTTGAACTCCCTATCGGTAATGCCCATACGCCGCAGCACATCGAATTGCTTCCGGTCACTGTCAAGGGAAGTGTACAACCTGAAGTAAATAAAACTTCCCGCAGCAAGTAGAAATACTCCTGCTAACAATAAACCGATGAAAAGCAATAAGGTGAATGTTGTCCGTATGATGGAATAGTTCCGCCCTGGATTATCAAACGTGTAATTAAGTTCATGGGATGTTCCCGCCAAAATCGATTCCGTCATCGAATGCTCAATCGTCATGCCGATATTCTTCGTCATCTGCCACTCCGGGATGTCGAAAGCATGATAAACAACCGATGGAGTTTTAACGAAAGCGGCAATCCGGTCAAAATCCGTATCATTCAAAATGATTGCATTCGTTCCAATCGCATGTGCCGGGAATAATTGGTGAGGGTACGCGCCGTTGATCCGTATGGAAACTCCGCTTTCCTCCAATACCGTTTCGACAATTTGACTGTTCAATTGCTCGAATGTAGAAATCGTCGGTGGCAGGAATAGTGCCTCTCCTTCGTCCAATTCAAACGCTGTATTGCCAAAAGCCGTCGCTAACTCATTAATACTTGAGAGTTTAACGATGGATACTGTGAATTCCGTATAGGAAGAGCGTTGTTTCAAGACTGGAAAATCTACATATGTGTACTCAAGCCCATTTCTCCTTAATTCATCACGAAGCCGTTTAATGTTCTGTTCCTCCATCTTGTCACCCGGATAGCTGACATAGACAAGGCCAAGAGGGTTCACTTCCCGGTACTGCGAGGCGAATGAAGTTAATGAAGCAAGAATACCTACCGACATGAACGCGACCGTAGATACGATTGTGACGATGAAAAACATCCTCGCATTTTCCTTCAAACGGATTACCCCTTCGGATATGGCCAACAACCGGAAGTGACGCCAATACAATTCCTTCCTCCCTTTGAAAAGATGAAGAAGGAATGGCAAGGAATCCGTAAAAAAGAAATACGTTCCAAGTGTTGCAAGTGGTGGTAGAAGGAAAATGAGCCCGATGACAATATTATTGGATGTAAGTGAAGCCAACGTATAGGAAAGCACTAAAAGGATTAATCCAAGAGAACCACGGATTTTCGAAAAGCCTTCCTTTTCTTTTCCACTGCCGTCCCCGCGGATTAGTTCATGCAATCCGTCAGTCCGGATGAATACGGGAGCGACAAGCGAAATGATGATGAAAAGGCTAAAAAATGCACCTACGGTTAATGCAAATGGTTCCCATGATAAATACAATGGCAACGCAGGCAATAGGACAATCCGTTTAACGACCATGAAGAAAAACTTCGAGAACATATACCCTAAAAACGTCCCCACTCCGATTGAGCCCGCACCAATCAATATCGTCTCGATGAAAATGAGCCGATGCAATTGCCGTTTTTCCATACCTAAATGAAGGAGGATGCCAAACTCCTTCGTCCTCGCCTGCAAAAATGCACGCATCGAATAAAACAAGAAAAACATTGTAAATATGTAAAGGATGAGTTCCGCTGCACCCATGCCCAACAACGCAATATCCCGTAAGGAGCCCCCCTCAATGGATGGATGGAAAAGCAGCATGGAATAAAGGAAAAAAACCATTACCGAAAAAACACTCGCCATGAAAAAGGCCGCGTAAATTCGCCGATTCCGCACAACATTCCGATAGGCAAACTGGCGAAACGTCATGCAGCAGACCTCCCTATTTGGAATGAATCACATCTATCGCAAATCATGGACATTTCCTCCAAGCAAACTAAGCACATTCAATATCCGTTGGAAAAACGTCTGTCGTCTTTCATCCTTATAAATTTCATTGAAAATCTCCCCATCCTTGATGAACAACACACGATCGCAATAGCTTGCTGCAATCGGATCATGCGTCACCATAATGATAGTCGTCCCCTCGGTTTGATTGATATGGCTGAGCAATTCCAATACTTCCTTTGCAGATTTGGAATCAAGGTTCCCTGTCGGTTCGTCCGCAAGGATAAGTTTCGGTTTATGGATTAGCGCTCTGCCGACAGCTGTCCGCTGCGCTTGTCCGCCTGATAACTCATCCGGTCGGCGATTAAGAATTTCAGTTAATGTGAGTTGATCTGCCAATCGAGCGATCCGTCTTTTCATTTCCGAAATAGGCAGCCCATCCAATGTGAGAGGCAGAACAATGTTCTCTTCAACAGTCAGCATTTGGAGCAAATTGATGTCCTGGAAGACAAAGCCGAAATTACGTCTCCTGAAGAGCGCCAATTCATTGCCATTCAACGACTCGGGCTCAATTCCGTCGATTAGGACCTGTCCGTAAGTGGGCATATCGATTGTCGAAATGATGTTCAACAATGTCGTTTTGCCACTGCCGGACGGCCCCATAATTGCGATGAATTCCCCTTCGTCCGCTTCGAAATCCAGCCGGTTTAGCGCACGATGGATCACCTTACCTTCATAGATTTTCGTTATCTGCTTCAGTTTTAGGATTGCGTTCTTCGGCATCCGCCTCACCCATCTCTCCATTTGTAAACAAGATCTTCACAGCCGTACCTTTTCCAACTTCCGATTTAATCGCCAATGGGTGTCCTAACTTCCCGCACACTTCATCTGCAATATAAAGGCCCATCCCTGTCGACTCACCCGTGAGCCTTCCGTTCTCACCAGTAAAAAACGCCCTTGTCACCCGCTTCAGATCGGATGCCGGGATGCCTACCCCTTCGTCACGTATCGTCAATTCAAATCCTTTTTTCGTATGCTCCGCGGATAAATACACTCGCTTTCCTTCGCCGAACGTATATTTCACAGCATTTGTGATGAATTGCCCGATGACGATCTTCATCCATTTCGGATCGGTCGCAACGACCAACCGCTCATCGATTGAAATAACCGGAAACACACCGTTTGTAATGAACAACCGCTTATGATCCGTCACAATTTGTTGGGTAAGACTTTTCAAACCGACCCGTTCGATATGCATATCTTCTTCGAACGTCCCAAGCCTTGCATTGACAAGCACAGCATCCAGCCCGCGTTGTATTTTATCCACTTCTTCCCGGACACTTCTTTTATCAAGCTCCCCTTCTTCTTGAAGGAGTAAATTAATGACAGAAATCGGCGTCTTCATCTGATGCACCCATTGATTCATGAAATTGAGTTGCCGATGCTGTGTCGCATAAAGGGTCTGCACTTCATTCTGGTGCAGACTATACAAATCACGCATAAAATCCGAAGACCTTTTCTGTTCAGACGTTCGCACATTCCTGATGAGCGCATCCTCCATCTTCGTCGGTTTGCGGATAATCGCATTGTAATACGATCTTCTTGTGATGAATTTCGCCCCAAGGAATGCACCTAACAACAGCATGCTGATGATGATCGAGTAGATCATCGTGTTGATGCCGGTGAATCCATCCAGCCAATACAAAACGATTATGAACGATATAAGGAACATTTCGAAGATGACCCATGACAAGTATTCATTTATGAATAAACGGATCTGCCTCATGATTCCTCCGGCGCCGCTAATAGCCGATAGCCCGAGCCACGAACTGTCTCAATAGTCGACTTCACACCATAATCAGTGAGTTTCTTCCGCACACGCGTCATATTCACATTCAACGTATTCTCATCGACAAAAGACTGATCATCCCATAACTCCTCAAGAAGCGTCTCGCGCGACACCACTTTCGGCGACGCCTCCATTAGCAGTTCAAGAATGATGGCTTCTTTTTTCTGAAGCGGAATCGCCTCATCACGTAAATGAAGTTCCATCCGTTCGATGAACAACTCAAGCGCACCTAACTTCACAGTCCGCTCCCCCTGACTCGGCGCATACTCCCCGAACGCCCTTCTCAAATGACTCCTGATCTTCGCAAGGACGATCTCGTAATGAAAAGGTTTCGTAATGAAATCATCCCCACCATTCTCAAGCGCAAACACTTGATCCATATCCCCGGATCGAGCCGAAATATAAATGATCGGGCATCGTGTATGCTGCCGCAATTGACGGCACCAATAATACCCATCATAAGAAGGCAAATTTATATCAAGCAAAATCAAATGCGGATCAAACGCCAAACACTCCGTGTCCACATTATCAAAATCCTCCACAATCGCCACATCATACTGATACTTCCGAAGCGTCTCCGCCAATAAATGTGAGATTTTCTTATCATCTTCCACAATAAAAATACGGTGATTCGCCAATGCCAATTCCCCCCTTACTAGTTCCTATATTATATCGTATCATTGAAAAATTCGCTCGGCATCAGTGATCACAATCGCCCAGGGGCGGTTATCACCACTTGGGTGGAGTTTATCACCGCTTAGAGGAAGTTTATCACCGCTTAGGCAGACTTTATCACCACTTAGAGGAAGTTTATCACCGCTTAAGCAGGAGTTATCACCGACTCTTGGAGCGTTATCACCGACTTGGGGGAGTTTATCACCGACTCTTGCCACTTTATCACCGAATCACTCAAATACACCCGTTTTCCACCTGAAAAGTTGCACTTCACTTAGAAACGCGCACCAATGAAAATGCATTACCACCGACTTTTGGGGCGTTATCACCGACTCTCGGCCTGTTATCACCGACTCTGGGGAGTTTATCACCGACTCTCCGCAGTTTATCACCGACTCTCCGCACTTTATCACCAACTCGCCCAAATTCCACATCCTCGAACCAACAAATCCGCCAACACCCTTTCCTCAAACCCCACATATACTAAACCAAAAGAAAAAAACCGGCATGCACCGGTTTTCTTTCAATCAATAAATTAAATTAATGAATTCTTCTTTCGTAATACCACCAAGGATCGTTGGAATGTCTACTCCTTCAATCGCATTGCTAATGGATTCACGATCGTATTGGACATTTTTCAAACTTTCTTCAACAACCTGAACCTCACCTACACCGAAGAAATCCCCGTATATATTCACGTCTTGGATATTTCCGTTTTCTACTTGAAGGCGCACATCGATGCCACCAACAGGGAAACGATGTGAATGCTGTACGTTGAATTTAGGCGATTTGCCGTAATTCCAGTTCCAGTTGCCGTAACGCTCAGCTGACAACGCATGGATATTTTCCCAATCCTGCTCGGTCAACTCCATGTATTGAATATTTTCTTCGCCCCCGAAAATCGAGTTCAAAATGTTCATTCGGAACTGTTCGATTGTCATCGGTTCTTCGATGAATTCCGAGATATTCGCGACACGGCTACGGATGGACTTGATCCCTTTTGATTCAATCTTGTCCTTCCTGACACGCAACGCGGAAACGACCCGCTCAATTTCAGTGTTGAACATAAGAGTTCCATGGGTGAACATACGGCCATGTGTAGCAAACTGCGCGTTGCCCGAAACTTTACGCCCTTCGACAAGTATGTCATTTCGGCCTAACAATTCCGCCTTTACTCCCATATCTGCCAACGCTTTGATGACCGGCTCCGTGAACTTTTTGAAGTTACGGAAAGATTCTCCATCATCCTTCGTTATGAAACTGTAGTTGAGGTTTCCTAAATCATGGTACACAGCACCGCCCCCGGAAAGTCGGCGGACGACATGAATACCGTTTGCATCGACATACTCTGTATTGATTTCCTCGACGGTGTTTTGATTTTTCCCGATGATGATTGAAGGTCCGTTAATATAGAACAGCAAAAACGAATCTTTATCGACGTCCATGTTTTTCAGTACATACTCCTCGATCGCGAGGTTGATACGTGGGTCTGTTATGCCTTTATTATCAACGAAGAACACACTAATTGCCCCCTATGTAATTGAATTCATCTCTATTTTATACGAAATAGCAAAATAAGTCTTGACATTTGTTCGGTTGTTATAATACACTGACAATATTAATCTTAGTTATAGAACAAGAGATGATGAATATGTTGACCGGGAGTATAGAATCATAGAATCGCCCCATTAGCCAATTGTGAAAATACCGTAGTATACTATTTTTTTATCAATACTGTTATACTACAAACACATATTATTCAAGTAGTATTAATACAGAATAGATTGGAGAGAACAATATGATCGAGAATGTCATCGAGTTTTTCAAGAACCTACCTGCTAAATCCTGTACTACATGCGGAAAAGAAATTGAGGAACAGCACGAATGCTACAGTAATAAATGCGAAGAGTGCAATGTCATCTAATTTTTTTATCTAAACTGTTATATTACAAATAACTATATTCATTTAGTGTTACTACAGAATAGATCGGAGGGATTGTTATGATGGAGAATGTCATTGAGTTTTTCAAAAACCTGCCACCGAAAACCTGTATTACTTGCGGAAAAGAAATAGAGGAACAGCATGAATGCTATAGCAATAAATGCGATGAATGCAATATAATTTAGTCAACATAAAAGCAGCTGAGAACGCAAACTCAGCTGCTTTTATTCATCCAATAAATCCGGTTCATTCGTATGAATTCCATTTACCCCCATCGCCTTCAAACGCAATGCCGCTTCCGCATCATCCACTGTATATGCATGGACGACAAGCCCTTCTTTATGCATTTTATTCACAAATGAAGGGGTTATCGCTTCATAACTCACTCCGACTCCGGATGCATAGGATAGCATATCCTTCAACTCCTTCTTCGGAATTTTAGCCTCCTCATCTTCATCAAAGGAAATCAATTGCAGTAATGGAATTGCTGGATTTAGCCTATGCACTTCCTTCAGTGCCTCTTTATCAAATGAATGGATAATGGCTCTCGGATAACCATTACTGTTCTCACTAATCAATTCATATTCCTTCATCAGATCGATTATCTTCTTTTCAATTCCCACGTATTGCTCCGTATCCTTCAATTCGATGACATAATGGATATCATCCGCCATCTCATCAAAGACTTCACTCAATATCGGAATTTCATAGGCATCCTTGTCACGACCCGTGACTGCAACTATTTCGCCCTCTTCCTCATTGGCGTCTAACTCTTTCAGTTCCCTAAGAGTATAGTCCTTTATTTTACCCATGGATTCAGTCGTGCGGTCTACTTCGTCATCATGCATGACGATAAGCTCTCCGTCTTTTGTCAAATGAACATCAAGCTCAATATAATCAGCGTCTAATTTCTCCGCAAGCTCGAATGACGGCAGTGTATTTTCCGGTTCATAAGCCGAAGCCCCACGATGAGCGATCATAATGAACCCATCTTCAGGCATGGGATTATCCCAATCCGACCCAAGGGAGCAAGCCGACAATAAAATAAGCGCAATACATATACCGATTATTTTCTTCATCATATCTCCCCCTCTAAGTCAAAAAGCCCGCACTAGGCGGACTTTCTTTTAATTATGAAACAGCTCTTGAAGTACTTCTTCCACAGCTGCTTTTCCTTGGTTGACACAGTCCGGCAAGCCGACCCCGTCATAGGAGGCGCCCGCTAATTTGACGTTCGGAAACTCTTGTTTCAATTCAGCACGTGCCTCGTCAACACGTTGGCGATGACCGACCCTATATTGAGGACGATCTTCCTTGAATCGTGTGATGACTGAGAAATCGGGTTTGCCTTTGATCGTAAGAACTTTACCAAGGTCCTCAAGTACGATTTTCTCAATTTCACCATCCGGCAAATCGACGATCGCTTCTTCCCCGATCCGTCCGACGAAAGCACGTAGCAGAATTTTTCCTTCCGGCGTCGTTGTCGGCCATTTCCGATGGACCCATGTACATGCCGTTATGGAATAATCGTTGCTTCTTGAAACAAGGAAACCCGTGCCTTCCTTGTCCTGGACGACGGCATCTGCAGGAAATGCAAGGGCGACAGTCGCAACAGAAGTCGTCTGGATTTCCTTCAAGCCTTTAAGCAGTCCGTGAGAAGCGAATAGTTGGTGGGCAGCCATATGGCCCGTCGTTACGATGACCGCGTCTGCCAAAACGACTTCCCCGTTATTCAACTCAAGGATAGTTTGGTTCCCCTGTTTCGAAATGTTTTCGATGCGGACCCCTTTCTTCACAGTCCCCGGAAATAGTTGCTGTTCCGCAGCTTCTACGATTGATTCAAGACCATTCCGGAATGAATGGAATGCACCCTCTTTCGAAGCCCCGTGTCCATCCTTCTGCGGCACTTGCTTCGGAGTCGTTCTCTTCATCCCAAGGATAAGGCTCCGGTGCTTCTTTTCCACTTGGTAAAATTGAGGGTAAGTCGATTGCAAACTCATATGATCGATATCCCCTGCATAGACACCGGAAAGAAGTGGTTCAATTAGGTTATCCACAATCTCCCTGCCGAAACGACGGCGGAAGAATTGACCGAGTGACTGATCTCCCTCGACTCTGGAGCGCGGTAAGAACAAATCTCCAGCTGCCCTCAGTTTTCCGGTCAATGAAAACAGACCTGATCCTAAGAATGGACTCATCTTCGTCGGAATTCCCATGACAGAGCCTGGAGGAATCGGTTGAAGCCGGCCATTCACGAGGATATGCGCTTGCCCGGTTGCATTTCGCACTAACTCCCCGTCAATACCGAGGTCTTTGGCGAATTCCTCCATGCTTTTCTTACGAATCAGGAAGCTGTCAGGACCACGTTCAATCACAAATCCGTCGCGGCGAACCGTTTGAATTTTACCACCGAGGCGTTTGGTCGCTTCGATGAGCATTACTTCGATTGGCAAATTCTGTTCCTGTGCCGCCTTTTGCATATAAAACGCCGCAGAGAGCCCAGTGATTCCCCCACCGACAATGACAACTTTTTTCTTCTGTTCATTCATGTCCATCATCACTTCCTCACTGTTTCACGCCTTCAGTTGTTCAAGAACAGCATCAGACATGGCACTAATGAATAGCGGATCTGTATTCGGCATTTCCAGACGGTAATAAGAAGCACCAATTTCATCACAAACAACTTTACATTCGTAATCATTGTCGTATAGAACTTCCAAATGGTCCGAAACGAAGCCAACCGGCGTATAAACGAATGCTTCATATCCGTCTTTTTCATGCAATTCACGCGTCAAGTCTTGTACGTCCGGCCCTAACCAAGGCTCTCCCGTCTGTCCTTCACTTTGCCAACCGACTGCATAGTTTTTCACTTCAGCAGCTTCAGCGATCATTTTCGCCGTTTCTTCCAATTGTTCAGGATATGGATCTCCGAACTGCTTGATTTTCTCAGGCAAAGAGTGTGCTGAAACGATCAGACATGCTTTTTCCCGTTCCGCTTCGTTCATGCTATCGAATGAACCCCGGATTTTTTCTGTCCAATACTGGATGAATTTCGGTTGTTTGTACCAGCTATCAACTGAAGTAATCGAAATACCGTATTTTTCTGCTTCTTCTTTCGCACGTTCATTGTATGATTTTACGGAGAATGTTGAGTAATGTGGTGCAAGTACGATGGAAACTACTTCTTTGATTCCATCTGCGTCCATTTTTTCAACCGCTTCTTCAATGAAAGGCGTAATATGTTTTAGTCCGACATATACGCTAAATTCGATTTCATCTTGTGTTTTATTCAAGTGATCACAAAGCGCGTTTGCTTGGTTTTCCGTGATTTTCGCAAGTGGAGAAATTCCGCCGATTGCTTGGTAGCGGTCACGAAGGTTTTGTAGTTGTTCCGGTGCTGGTGGACGACCGCGTCGAATATGCGTGTAGTACGGTTCTATGTCTTCGTCTTTGTACGGAGTTCCGTACGCCATGACTAAAAGCCCCATTTTCTTCCTTGTCATTAGTTGCACCTCGTTTTAATCTGATTATAGTTTTACTTATTTTCGTAGTTGTGCACTGTACTCATGTACGAATTCAGTCAATCTCTTCAAAGTTGCTGGTTGGACTTCTGGGAAAACTCCGTGGCCCAAGTTGAAGATATGGCTGCCGTGCTCTACGCCTTGTTCGACGATTACTTTTGCACGTTCTTCTATGATGTTCCAATCAGCAAGGAGCAATGAAGGATCTAAATTCCCTTGTAATGTCTTCGTCAAACCTCTTTCCCCGGCTTCTTTGATGCTTAAACGCCAATCAAGACCGACGACGTCTACAGGAAGGTCATGCCACTCGTTTGCCAAATGGCTTGCACCGACTCCAAACGTGATTAGCGGTACATTTAATTCGCGCAGCTCTGAGAAGATTCGGTTCATGACAGGTTTGATGAATGTTCTATAGTCAGATACATTCAAAGCTCCGACCCATGAGTCAAATACTTGGATTGCTGCAGCTCCTGCATTAACTTGTGCCTTGATGGAAGTGATGATTGTATCACCCAATTTATTCATAAGGGCAAACCATGCTTCCGGTTCCGACACCATGAAGGATTTTGTCAGATTATAGCTTTTTGACGGGCCGCCTTCAATCATATAGCTTGCCAACGTGAATGGCGCACCAGCGAAACCGATCAATGGTACAGTCAGTTGTTCTTTCAATATTTTAATCGTGTCGAGAACAAATGGAATATGATCTTCTGGAGACAGTTCTCCAAGATTATGAACATCTTGCACAGAACGGATTGGATTAGAAATAACAGGGCCAACGCCCGCTTTAATTTTCACATCGACCCCGATTCCTGGCAAAGGCGTTACGATATCCTTATACAAAATTGCAGCGTCTACATTGTAGTTATCAACAGGCAGCTTTGTTACATATGCACAAAGTTCCGGCTGGTGTGTAATCTCTTCAAGGGAGTATTTTTCTTTTATTTTACGGTATTCCGGTTGTGAACGGCCAGCTTGTCTCATGTACCAAACCGGTGTATGGTCAATTTTTTCGCCTTTAGCAGCACGAAGCAGTGTATCGTTAAATGTTGTCATAAATCGATTCCCACCTTCTTAAAGTATTAGCAAACGTTTTTCTTTATTCGCTTTCAAATATAGACGTTTCCTAGCGTAAAGTATAGTATTTGCCTCGTTTTGTCATGAATTTGTACTGCTTTCTCTGTCATTTCTGCCACCATATCGCCATTGTTTGTTTTAATTCTTCTGATAAGGGAAAATATGAGTAGTATCTATAGTAGAGGAGGATTTGGGAATGAATTTGTATTTGACATCCGGAACGAAGGACTTTATGGAGAAACTTCAACAACGCTATAAAGATAAGGGAATGATCCTCATGCACGGTGGCGGACAGTCGCTACTTTTACATGAAACAGAGGCGAAGTCATTATTCCAAACACCAAGACGTTATGAAGTCATCAGTTCAACCGGCAATCTTAAAGATGAAGGCTTTTTTGTCTGCAATAATGTCACAATCACTGATGAGGGGCGTCCTGTTTTCGAACATCGTTTCTCTTCTTTAAATGAAGAAATCGAGTCCCAACCGGGGTTCGTTGCCTTCCGCCTACTTCGCCCGATTGGTTCGGACACATATGTCATTATGACGGAATGGGAAGAGGCTTCGGACTTCGACCTTTGGAAAAACACATCGTCGTATAAGAATTCCCATCAAATGATTGATAATAAGGAGTTTGCAAATAGTACGACGCATATTTTTTCAAGCGCTCCCTATATTACTACATTTATTGCAAAGAAAGAGGATAGCGGCGAACGATAAGCATCTATCAGCAAAAGCGGAGCAGTTAGACATATTGCGGGTCCCGAAACGTATTGTTATAATTACGAATGTATAGAAAATACGTTTTTGAGAGGGGTTATCGAATGAATGGGCGATTGTTCGAAAAGCTGGACCGTAGCTTTGAAGATATGGTGATCATCCGCAGACATCTGCATATGCATCCGGAATTATCATTTCAGGAAGAGAAAACTGCACAATATATCCATGATTTCTACACCGATCTTGGGGTCGATGTTCAAACAGGTGTTGGCGGCAACGGAGTAGTGGCTCGCATCAAAGGGGCTCGTCCAGGAAAGACGGTTGCATTGCGTGCTGATTTTGATGCATTGCCAATCCAGGATGAAAAAGATGTTCCTTATAAATCCACAGTACCAGGCGTCATGCATGCGTGCGGCCACGATGGACATACCGCTGCATTATTGCAATTGGCGAAAGCCATCCATGAAATGCAGGAAGATCTTGCAGGGGAATATGTGTTTATCCACCAACACGCAGAGGAATATGCTCCAGGTGGCGCCATTTCAATGATTGAGGACGGATGTCTCGAAGGCGTCGATGCAATCTTCGGTACCCATCTCTGGTCGGGTACTCCATTAAGAACGATTGAATACTTAACAGGACCAGTCATGGCGGCTGCCGACCGATTCGAAATAACAATCCAAGGGGCAGGTGGACACGGGGCATCTCCTCATCAGACGAAAGACGCGGTAGTTATTGGAGCGCAGCTTGTCATAAACCTTCAGCAGCTTGTGTCGAGACGTGTCAATCCGATTGAGTCCGCTGTACTTTCCGTTGGCTCTTTCATCGCCGACAATGCCTTCAACGTAATCGCGGACTCTGCCAAACTTGGCGGTACCGTCCGTTCCTTCAACCCGGAAATTCGTGATTTGATGGAACGGGAAATGAAGCGTGTCGTAGAAGGAACTGCTATCACCCACGACTGTGAAATCAAATTCGACTATTTCCGCGGCTACCCTGCCGTCGTGAACCATAAAGCGGAGACTGAATTCCTAAAAGAAGTTGCTGAGCAAATCCCAGGTGTTGACGCGGTCATCGAAAGCAAGCCACATATGGGCGGAGAGGATTTCGCATATTATTTGGAAAAGGTTCCCGGAACATTCTTCTTCACAGGAGCACAACCGGCTACCCCTTACCCACACCATCATCCGAAATTCGATTTTGATGAACAAGCGATGTTACTTGCAGCGAAGACACTCGGCGCGGCCGCATTAGACTATCAAACTGTTTAAGAAAAATTGGATAATTAACATCTACAAGGACACCCCAATTTGAGAAGGGTGTCCTTTTTCACTGCGTAATTGTTAGTTTTGAATAAATAATTCAAATTATCGCACCAATTGATTGCTATTATTTTATTTATCCTATACTATAAAGTGGACGGGATAGACAGAGATTTTGACGAAAAAGGGGGAATTACCGATCAATAATGAGTTAACCACGAGATACATCATTACAGAAAAGACCTTCGTATTGGCACCCGAAAATGCAGGCAACAAAATCTTCACAAGAGTCATCGAGCGGGAGAAGACGTTGATCGTTCCGAAAAAACCGTTACATATTGTGAGCCGTTCTTGCGCCGAATATGGTTCTGATTATGAAACCACCTTGAAGGCATCTAAAGTGTTATTCGGGAATAACAGACAAAAATCGCCCATTTTGTTGGCAAACTCTTATGGCTTACCATACATCTTCCTACCAACACTATCACCTCAGTCAGACCAAAATGTATGGATTGCGTACCATGCAATCGATCTTTTCAGCACTGACGGCTTAGGCACTTCCGTTTATTTTGATAATGGACAAAAATTCAAAACGGAAATCTCAGCCCCCACCCTGTATCGCCAATTCGCCTTGGCAAGAATGATCGAAAAAGATTTCCTAAAGAAACGAGAAATGGCAAACCGTTCATTTTTCTTTTTCCCGGCTAATGAGAGGCCGAATAATTTCCCATCCTTGTGAAATACGAATCCAATAATTCTTCCGTCCTGTTTCTTAGACGGACATTCAAATACCGGCGATGATCTTCATAGCCACCATTGATAAAAATGTATTCCGTAAACATACTATCCCTGTCCTTACGGATTACTTTCATATCATGGCGTCTCAGATAAAATTTCGTTTCTTGCAACTCGCTTTGAACCTGTGTCATCGTAGCATCAATAATTTTAAGATAAGGGCCCTTCAATTTGAACGGGCCCTTTTCAAGCAGCTCCCGATCACGTTGCAATACAATTAAAAGCATCGGCAGATAAATCATATTTTCAAAATAAGGCAATGCCTTCCCAGGAATTAAAGGCATCACTTTCTCCTCCTCTCAAAAGGAACGTTTGTTCTTATTATATGACTTAAATTCGGAAAATGCAACACAGGCCGGAAGGTAATTTTATCCGCAGCGGAGAATGAGTGAGGTAGCTGCGCGCTTTATGCGTGTTTCGGGAGATTTATGGACTTTTGCGGGGATTTGTGCGTATTTTGCGCGATTTATAAGCTTTTAACAGCGTTAAAGCGTGTTTCAATTGTTTTATGAGTATTTAAAGGAATTTATGCGATTTTGGAAATAAAAAACGAGCCCACCATTTAATTTAATGATGGACTCGTTCTTATGTTTTATTCAAAAAAATAATTTATTAAAAGCAGTCACCGTTGATTGAAGCGTAGGGCGGCGACTCCTGTGGGATTAAGCGCGAATGGTGAGACCCCGCAGGGAGCAAAGCGAAGCGTCGCGGACGAGGAGGCTCACCCGCGCCCCACGGAAAGCGTCCGCCCGAAGCGCAAATCAACTTATTGCTTACTTCTGATCCTCCATATAATAAACTGAAGTGACCTTCCATTCCCCATCCTCTTTCGCGAAAACAGTCACCTGACGACCATTACGCTTCGTCTCAAGACCCGTCGACTTCTGCTTCATCGAAGTAAACAAATTCGCAAAAACTTGAGCCTCATTCGTATCCTCATCATACTTAACAACCGTAATATCCGACGCTTCACGGCTCAATGCGTACTCCTTAAAAACACCCTCAATATAAACCCGCTCTTCATCAATTGTAAAACTCTTAGGATTTTTAGAAAGAACACTCATATATTCATCAACATCCTGATTATTAAAAGCATGCATATACGTCTCAAAAGACTTTATAATAAGATCCTTCTCCGCAGAAGGAACATTCGTCGCCTCTTCAATCGAACCGCCCAACATATTAAAACCAACCTTATTTTCATCTACCCCGTGATCAATCGAACCAAAGCCACCAACCGTTTCACCATCACTTACAGAACCACCAGTGGAATTTTCCTTATTAGAACATGCCCCAAGAATAAGAACAAGCGCTAAAGCCAAGTAAATCAGTACATTTTTCTTCATACTACTCCTCCTAACATTAAAAAAGGGACCCTTTAAAAGGCCCCTTTATCATACCAATTAATATTACTTAACTTCAACCCAGCCGTTTTTGATTGCAGTGACAACTGCCTGAGTACGGTCGTTGACACTCATCTTTTGCAAGATGCTGGATACGTGGTTTTTCACAGTTTTTTCAGAGATGAAAAGCGTTTCCCCAATTGTACGGTTGCTTTGTCCATCCGTCAACAATTGTAATACTTCACATTCACGTCTTGTCAATAAATGAAGCGGACGGCGAATGTCATTTTGATGGAAGTATCCTTTATGTTCTCGTTCGCTGAGACGACGGTATTCCGCAACAAGATTGCGAGTCACTTTCGGATGTAGGTATGAACCTCCAGCCGCTACGACCTTGATGGCTTGGACGATAGCGTCAGCGTCCATTTCCTTCAGCATATAGCCAAGTGCGCCTGACTTCAACGCATGCGATACATATGATTCATCATCATGGATGGAGAGAATGATAATTTTCGCGTCCGGGAATTCGTTTTTAACCTTTTCTGTTGCCTCTACGCCATTCATTCCCGGCATGTTGATATCCATTAATACGACGTCTGGTTCAAAGCGTCTGTAAAGTTCAGCCACTTCAGAGCCATCGTCCCCCTCTCCCACTACTTCGAATGAGTCTTCGAAATCGAGAATACGCTTAACACCTTCTCGGAAAAGCTGATGGTCATCCACAATTAAAATTTTGGTCATTTTCATTCCCTCCCAATACCCTTTTCAACAATTATATTTTCCTGTAACGGAATACGGAATAACACTGTAGTACCATTGCCTACGCTTGAAATAATTTTCATTTCACCTTTCAGCAATTCAATGCGCTCCCGCATCCCAATAATACCGAATGATTTCTCTTTAGATTGATTTACGTCAAAGCCTTTTCCATTATCTTTCACTACAATGTTCATTGTATCACGAAGCCATTCAACTTTCACCCATACATCCCTTGATTTACCATGTTTAAGGGCGTTGGTAATGCATTCCTGAACAAGTCGAAAAGTCGACACTTCAAAATTCGGCTCCAAGCGCCGCTCGCTGCCATTATTCACGAAGTGAATTGTAGTACCTTTCTCATATTCCATGGTCGTTTGGGAATACTTTCGTAGTGTCGGTATTAACCCTAAATCATCAAGCGCCATGGGACGTAGGTCATAAATGATACGACGCACTTCAAGAAGGGCATTTCTTACCATTTCCTTTAATGAGTGAAGCTCGGATATCGCTTCATTGGGACCTCTTTCGGTAAAGGTCTTTTCAATAAGTCCAGAACGAAGCAGAACATTGGCGAGCATCTGAGCTGGACCGTCGTGAATATCCCGGGAAAGGCGTTTTCGTTCTTCCTCTTGTGCCTGGATAATCTGAACAGCGAACTCCTGTTTCTTTCGTGCCGTTTCTAACGCTTCACCAACCTTTTTCAAATCGGAAGTCAAATACGAAATGACTGTAGTTACCTGATTAATAAGGTGATCAGCTTTATCAATTGTCTCTAATAGAGCTGCTATTCGCCGATCAAGATCGTCCCGGCGTGCACGTAATTGCTTTTCCTCCATCCGGTTGATAGATAACCTTACAAGCAGATCATTCGCAGTCTCATAAGCCTTTCGCACTTCTTCCTCGGAGTAATTCATAAAGTTCTTCGATACATCCGCAAGTCTTCTCCGAGAATGCCGTGTCAAATCCTCTAAATTATCTCCTTCATCGATTACCCGGGAAATCTCTTCTTTAATAAGTGCAATTTCAGTCTGCATCTCCTGGAAGGTTAGGCGGCTTTGCTCGCTAATAGAGAAAATATCATTTTTGGATTTATCCATCACATTAACCATATTATCGAAGATACTTTCCAAACGTTGGATATCCATGGTATTCTCTGCCAATTTTAACACTCCCATCCAGGCCACTATGTAGCAATGTTGCAGTATTCTTTAATAACGAATACACTTTATTATTATATCATCATAAAACTGAATACATATTAAGATTGTATTACAAGTGATAGGGGTGCTGCAAATGAGAGCGGATTACAAAACAGTCAAATTGTCCGGCGAAAGTGAACTCGTCATACAAAAATCTAAATTCCTCACATATGTCAGACGGGTAGAGACGGAAGAGGAAGCATTGGATTTCATACAAGAGATCAAAAAGATGCACCATACAGCGACACACAACTGTTCAGCCTATATTATCGGGGAGCATGACCAGATTCAAAAAGCGAATGATGACGGAGAACCATCAGGAACAGCTGGTTTTCCGATGCTTGAAGTCCTGAAAAAACAAGGATTGAAAGATACTGCAGTTGTAGTAACTCGCTATTTCGGAGGCATCAAATTAGGCGGCGGCGGACTAATTCGGGCGTATGGCCGGGCCACAACCGAAGGAATAGCCGCAACCGGTGTAGTTGAACGAAAGCTGCATCAGTTAATGAAAGTTTCCATCGATTACACTTGGCTTGGAAAAGTTGAGAATGAAGTTAGGCAATCTCCTTATCCATTAAAAGAGATTCTATATGAGGAAGACGTCAGCTTACTGCTATACGTACCGACTGATCATTCCAATGAATTTATCGAATGGATAACAGATTTAACAAACGGCCAAGCCGAGATATCCACTGAATCTAATACATTCCTTGAATTTGAAGTCTGATAATAGTATACGACAACCGAATTTAATAGTATAATGGTGAAAGTTGACGAATGATTACATTTATTGCAACTAAGTTACACGTAGACTTTTGCGCATACTAACTAAAAGATTAAAATTGCTAAGAAAATTCCTTAGCCCGGTGGAGGCTTAAATATGAAAAGAAAAGAATTTAAAAAAATGAAGAAAGCGACGTCAAAGACTCGTATTGCCGTCAAAATAGGTCTATTAGTTTCGTTGACCGCATTGCTTGTAATAGCTTCCTACGCGCTTTCATTGCGTCAGAAGGCTGAACAAGCCGTCGAAAATGCATATGAAGCGGTTCCTACTACATCGAAATCCGAATTAAGAGGTAATTCCAAGGTTAAGCCGTCGAGGGATAACGTATCCATTTTATTAATCGGTGTAGATGAAAATGATACTCGGATGGAAGCAAGAGGCCGCTCCGATGCACTTCTTGTTGCAACCTTCAATGTGGAAGAAAAATCCGTAAAATTATTAAGCATCCCTCGGGACTCTTACGTCTACATCCCGAAAGTCGGATATAAAGATCGGATCAACCATGCTCATGCTTTCGGAGGAACTCATGCAGCAATCGAAACAGTCGAGGAATTGTTAGACATTCCAATCGATTATTATGTGAAGATGAATTTCAATGCGTTTATCGAAGTTGTTGATGCATTAGGCGGTATTGAAGTCGAAGTACCATATAACAGACTGGAAAAAGACGAAAATGATAAAAACACCATTCAATTGAAAAAAGGACTTCATGTGCTTGACGGTCGACATGCTCTTGCATTAGCTCGCACACGTAAGCTTGATAGCGATCTTGAACGTGGAAAGCGCCAACAAATGATTTTGCAAGCAATCATCAAAGAAACGGCTTCAGTGAAATCGATCGGGAAGTATGGAGATGTCATCGAGGCTGTCGGAGATAATATGAAAACTGACATGACCTTTGGTGTGATGACATCGTTCTGGGAATATGCAAAAGGTGGTATGCCCAAAATCGATACGATTAACTTAAAAGGCTATGATGATTATTCAAAAGGTCCCTATTATTATCAGTTGGATCAAACCGACCTGGAAAATGTAAAACAGTTATTGAAAGCCCATCTTGGACTCATCCCGGATTCTTCGAATTTAACTGATGGCAGTTCAGACATTTACGGGGCAACAGATGAAAGTGCTGATGGCAGTGAAGATATAAAATGAAAAAACATCCCGCTGATTCTATTCAGCTGGGTGTTTTTTGTTGGAACAAAATATAATCCAGATAGGTCGAAGGTCATGAAACGACGATATTTCTCGTGAAGTGACCGATAACTCGCAGCAAGTGACCGATATCTTTGCGATAGTGACCGATAACCCCCGGCAAGTGACCGATAAATTTGTGAAAGTGACAGATAACCACCCGCGACAAACAATCGATCCCCATTTTTGTTTCATTCCAATAAAAAAGAACGATGATATGCATCATTCGCATACCACCGTTCTATATAGTATTATTTATTTTCCAATCATACGAACAAGGTTCAATATAGGACGATAATTTGTTCCGGCCAGGCCAATGACTTCGACGAAAAGCTCAATTGCAAGGAGCATGACGGCGATAAGTACGATTGCGCCCCAGACCGTTGCCTGTGAGAAAAGTACAGCCGCAACACCGAATAGAATAGCAAGTCCGTAAATAATAAGAACAGTCTGTCTGTGGGAGAACCCTGCTCTCAACAGACAATGATGTAAATGCGATTTATCTGGTGCTGAAATCGGTTGTTTCATCCTTAAACGACGAACAATCGCAAAGAATGTGTCCGAAATTGGTACACCTAACATGATGATTGGGATGACCAACGAAACGACTGCAACATTCTTAAACCCTAATAATGCTAATACTGCAATCATGTAACCAAGGAATAATGCCCCTGTATCCCCCATAAAAATTTTCGCGGGCTGGAAATTATAGAACAGGAAGCCAAGTGAGCTTGCAGCCAAGATAGCAGCAGTCGCGACAACGAACATGTCTCCCATGATTACAGCCATCACAGTAATAGATATGAGAGCAATCGTAGAAACGCCAGCAGCAAGACCATCCAAGCCATCAATTAGATTAATAGCGTTAGTTATGCCAACAATCCAAATGATTGTAATTGGAATACTTAAGTATCCAAAATCAAAAGGACCGAAAAATGGTAAGTTAATGAATTCGATTTGTAAACCGCCCCAAGCGACAACTACAATAGAAGCAGCCAATTGGCCAAGTAACTTAGCCTTAGCGGTGATATCAAGCATATCATCCAAAAATCCAGTTATGATAATGATAAGTGCTCCAACAAGAATTCCAATTGCATGCTCATCTTCAGGACGTAATAATAAATAGCCGACAGCGAAAGCGCCAAAAATTGCGACCCCGCCGATACGCGGCATGACGGACGCATGCACTTTCCTATAATTGGGATGATCGACTGCCCCGATTCGGAATGCAAACTTTATGACAAGTGGAGTTAGTATGATGGAAGCTACGAATGCAGCAGCCATTGCAAGGAATAACATGTCCTTCCTCCCCGAATAAAACAAATTTAGATAGCCAAACGTATTATAGCACGTTTAGATAGGGAAAGCATCCAAGTTTGCAAAAACATAGACTTCCATACCCTATTTTAATTTAACTCAAACTATAAACGAACATTTAAGCGGCTTCGTATCGTGCGTAATGTTTGATTTCTCCCTTGTGGTAGTCATTTCAGATATACTTTGATAAAATAGACGTATCCTTAAAGAGGGATTAGACAAAGGAGCATCCATTACATGTTATCATTTTTTAAGCGTTCAAATCAAACTAGTGAAAGACAGCTTCGCAAATACCGTAAAGTTGTTCAACACATAAATAATTTAGAATCAAAATACGAAGGCTTCACTGACGAAGAACTTGCAAATATGACTACAGTATTTAAAGAGCAACTTCAAAACGGTGAAACCGTCCATGATATCCTTCCAGAGGCTTTTGCAGTTGTGCGTGAAGCCTCGAAACGAATCTTGGACATGCGCCACTTCGATGTGCAACTAATCGGCGGAATGGTATTAGCCGAAGGAAATATAGCAGAGATGCCGACAGGTGAAGGAAAGACACTTGTTGCTTCACTTCCTTCCTATTTAAGAGCTCTCGAAGGAAAAGGTGTCCACGTTATTACCGTCAATGATTATCTTGCTAAACGAGATTATGATCAAATCGGTCAAATTCATCGCTTCCTTGGACTGACTGTCGGTTTAAATGTACCGATGATGCAAGGGCCCGAAAAGCAGGATGCGTATATGTCCGACATCACATACGGAGTCGGCACGGAGTTTGGATTCGACTATCTTCGCGATAATATGGTGCGTCATACGGCAGATAAAGTTCAGCGTCCATACCATTTTGCGATTATCGATGAAGTCGACAGCGTTCTGATTGATGAAGCGAAAACACCTTTGATTGTCGCCGGCAAAATGCAGGCAGATGCGGATCTTCATTTTATCGCCGCAAGACTTGCTAAGCGTTTCAAAAAGGGCGTGGATTTTGAATTCGACGATGAAACAAAAGCTACTTCATTGACTGAGGAAGGCATCGAGAAGGTTGAAAAGGCGTTTGGCATCGATAATCTATATGATTTGGAACACCAAACACTCTATCATTACATGATCCAAGCAGTTCGCGCATATGTCATTTTCAAACGCGATGTCGATTATATCGTGAAAGATGAAAAAGTAGAGCTTGTCGATATGTTCACTGGCCGAATTATGGAAGGAAGGACGCTTTCGGACGGCCTTCACCAGGCGATTGAAGCAAAAGAGGGTCTGCCCATCACCGATGAAAATAAAGCACAAGCCCAAATTACGATTCAGAACTATTTCCGGATGTACCCAACGCTAAGCGGAATGACAGGAACTGCGAAGACTCAGGAAAAAGAATTCCGTGAAGTATATAATATGGAAGTTATCCAAATTCCAACGAATCGTCCGCGCGCTCGTATTGATTCACCAGATATGGTGTACCAAACGATTGAGCAGAAGTACGAAGCGGTTGCAAAAGAAGTTGCCAAGCGACATGAAAAAGGACAACCCGTTCTTGTTGGTACTACATCTATTTTGCAATCTGAAAAAGTGGCCGATTATTTGGATCGCTTTAAGCTTGACTATAACCTTTTGAATGCAAAAAGCGTTGAACAGGAAGTCGACCTCATTTCACAAGCAGGACAATATGGTCATATTACGGTAGCTACGAACATGGCTGGACGCGGAACTGACATTGTGCTTGGTGACGGTGTCGAGGAAATCGGTGGACTTTTCGTCTTAGGTACGGAAAAGCACGAAAGCCGTCGAATCGACAACCAATTACGCGGTCGTTCCGGACGTCAAGGTGACCACGGTGAAAGCCAGTTCTTCCTCTCACTTGAAGATGAAATGTTTACTCGTTTCGCAAAAGATGATTTGGAGAAATTCAATAAAAAAGTCAAAACCGGTGAAAATGGCCTTGTTCAAAATCCGGAAGTGAATGAATTGACAGAGCGTACGCAACGAATTGTCGAAGGCGCCCACTTCTCCATGCGCGAATACAATTTGAAGTTGGATGATGTCATCAATGACCAACGCGGTGTTCTTTATTCATTACGGGATAAAGTTCTTGAACAAGAAGACCTTTTCAGCCAGTTAAAAACAATGGTGTCTGAAGCGGTGGAATTTGTCGTTTACGACAGTTGCCCTGAAAATGAAACTGTCGACAACTATGATTTCGATAGAATCGAAAGGACGATGAACAGCCTTTTACTGAAGCCGCTTACGCTGCCGCGTAATGTAGAAAAGCCTTCTGATATCCTGAAATTATACAAAGAGCCGATTGATGAACTGTTTGCCTATGTCGATTCTTTCGCTGATAATGAGGAAGTCGTCAACCTCATCCCTCAAGTAATGTTGAGCCATATCGATAGTATGTGGGTGAAACATCTTGAAGTGATGACCCGTCTGAAAGAAGGGATTGGTTTACGATCTTACGGACAAGAAGACCCGATGCGGATTTATCAGCGTGAAGGCCTGCAACTATTCGCCACACATTACCAAAAGCTGCGCCGCAGTATCGCATCCGAGGTAATCGGATTTAT
Organism: Sporosarcina thermotolerans; assembly: GCF_042658975.1. Classification (NCBI taxonomy): domain Bacteria; kingdom Bacillati; phylum Bacillota; class Bacilli; order Caryophanales; family Caryophanaceae; genus Sporosarcina; species Sporosarcina thermotolerans. The sequence continues at coordinate 107,594 of NZ_JBHSRM010000003.1, forward strand.
GAAGCTTATTTCACAACAACAGGAGGCCGATGAATCATGAAACTTTTTTCCATGTTCAAGAAAACTGAAAAAACAGGGGCAGACAGCACTGTCAATTCAGGGGAAATTTTAGAGAACGCTGTCCAATCTGATGAAACGGATGATATCGAAACGCAATTATCATTTCATCCAGAATGGGCTTTGTCTCAAGAGCAGGAATATGTATTCCGTTTCCTATCCAATGAACTTGAACCATTAAAACCAAACCAGATTTCCCTCGCTGGCGTCGATATCGATGTCGAAAAAGCGGACGGCAGCTGGTTGGTTAAGGCGTTTTTCAGATCATCACTGGATCAGGCGATTTCAATGGGACCTGTCGAATTGCTTTTATTGGATGATAAAGGTGAAGTGATTGCTTCCCAGGAATTCAATTTAAGTGAATTAGGTGAAATCCAGGCTCGTAGTGCACGACCTTGGGTATTCGTTTTCACCAAGCAAAATACATTCATGGAAGAACCGCCTAAGGAGAATTGGAAGCTTGCTTTCAACGTACAATCCATGGTGCCACATAAACTTGAACTTGAACAAGCATGGGAAGATGGGCTCTCGGCTGAACAGAAAGACGCACTTGAAAAAGTCGTTGAACGGATGCCGAAGTTAAAACCTCGTGAAGTGAACTTTGCGGGCTTCCAAGTGAAGAAACAGGATGACGGCAGCATTGCAGTCTCCCTCTTCATCCGTAACGGTCATTCAAAGCAGATCAGCATTGAAAAGCTGCCACTTGAGCTATTGGACGCAACAGGTGACCTCGTAGCACGCGGCTCGTTCAATTTGTCGCCGCTTGAAGTGAAAGCAAACACTTCAAAACCGTGGACGTTCATCTATCCGAAGGAAATGGTTCAAAAAGAGGATCCAGATTTCACAAAGTGGGTTATTCGTGTACCAGAGCAATAATTATAGAGAAAGGGCAGTCTGATTTGCCCTCTATGACAGCGGGTGAAGGAAAATATTCCTTCACCCGTTTGTTATGCTATCGATTCGCTCGTTCTTTCCTATAACCGCTCGTTCTTTCCTATAACCGCTCGTTCTTTCGCATAACCGCTCGTTCTTTCGCATAACCGCTCGTTCTTTCGTATAACCGCTCGTTCTTTCGCATAACCGCTCGTTCTTTCGCATATGCGCTCGTTCTTTCACCGAAGCAATCAATATTAGTAAGCAAAACAAAAAGCAGATTCCGCGTAGGAACCTGCCGTATAGGTAAGTTTAGTTATATATTATTTAGACGCGACATCTGTGACACCAGTAATGCGTTTAGCGCCTACATATTTTTTGCCCCAATAAGCCGGGTCATTAAGCTTATCAACACGAACGCCTTTGGAAGATGAAGCATGCGCAAACTTTCCATCACCGATATAGATGCCGACATGCGAAACGCCTTTGCCAGTTGTGTTAAAGAAAACCAAATCGCCAACAACAAGATCGCTTTTCTCAACTTTTGTTCCTGTTGCGTACTGAGCTGAAGACGAACGAGATAGATTGACTCCATGCTGCTTGAATACGAAATGAACATAGCCTGAGCAATCAAAACCGGCTTTTGTAGTTCCGCCGTATACATATCTGATTCCTTTAAGACTTGTGGCCGTTTGTGATATCGCAGCTGAATCAATTGATGATGCTTCAGCTTGACCAGTGAAAGGTGAGACGAGTAATAGAAATGACAATGCAAAAATAGCACAATGCTTTTGCATGCGTGTTAAGATTCTCATATGTTCCCCCAGGTTTTTTTATATTTATCTGAATAATCATCTAAGATAACTTTACCATGAACTATGCTCGTCCTATATTACAATTACGTAACAGTATAGTTACAAAAAATAATGTAAACTTACATTTGCAACACGCTTGTCATATTTGATTAAAAAGCCTAAAAAGCCGCATTCTCCACGGGGAGATGCGGCTTTACTGTTAGAATTAGATAGTTAAATCTGTAATAATCGTAACATCTTTATGATCATGTAAATAAGTAATTGTCCAGTCAGGATCCACTTTGCCCTCAAGGAACTTTGTAATCGCCGGACGCTTCTTCTCTCCGAATGCAAGAAGCACTAATTTCTTCGCACTAAGAATCGATGCGATTCCCATTGTCAGTGCAGTGTTCGGGATTTTTTCATCGTTTTCGAAGTATTGGCTATTGACACCTAATGTAGAGTCAGTCAATTCTGCAACATGAGTGACAGAATCAGCAGAAGTTCCCGGCTCATTGAATGCGATATGGCCATTTTCTCCTACACCCAATAATTGAATGTCAAGACCTGCTTTTTGCAAAGCCTCTTCATATCGCTTGCACTCTTCTTCCAGGTTTTCTGCCATCCCATTAGGAATATTCGTTTCTTTGAATTCTTTTTTGCTAAACAAATGATCGTTCATAAAAAACGCATAGCTATTCGGACTTGTGGCTTGTAGGCCAACATATTCATCTAAGTTAAACGTCGTTACATTTGAAAAATCCAATTGGGATTCAGTCAACTTTTTATATACAGGGATCATCGTACTTCCTGTCGCTAAACCAAGGACATGAAGTCGATCGTTTTCAAGTTCTTCTTTTATCAACTGATAAAATTGATCAGCACCCTTTTCAGGATTTTCAACTTGAATAAGTTTGTAGTTTACCATTTGTTCTCAACCGACTTTCATTATAAATTTGCTGTTACCTATTTATTGTAATTTCCAGAAACAGTATGGTCAACTTTCAACCTTTGGAACCACTCTACGACTTCCTTTTCCTTCCTCCCACGAATTTAAACCACTATACCATAACTATGGCAACTTTTTGAATTCCATTTGTACAAAGTGTGAAACTTTTTCACTATACGAGATACATAGGGATTTCCCTAATTCCTTCTTTTTGGCGTGCGTCTATGATGAAAGTATCAACGAGCAAAACGAATTTCTGCGTAGGGGGTGGAAATCTATGACTAACAAAAATAAAAAGCAGAATCAGCCAACACAAAAAGAATCTGAAATTAATCTAAAAGGTACTTTTATATCCGTCATGCTTCTTGGTGTCTTTATCCTTGTTTTATGGTTTGGCTCTTATGCGTTGTTTTTATCAAGATAATAAAATCAGTTAGGAGGAAAATCGATGCATTTGCATAAATATGAAAAGATTTGGCTCACATTCGGAATGGCTTCACTCGTCATTTTCTTACTTGTTATCGGATTTGCTGCATTCTGGAAAGGGACACACCCGCAGAGCCATATTGAAACTATCGATCCACAAAATGTCGAAGCACATGAAGCATTTAAACCAGAGAACCTCGGTCTTCGTGAAGTAGCGGACGGAAAATACACTGTTAACCTCGTTGCTTCAGCATTCAACTATGATTTTGGAACAGACGCGGACGGAAAAGCAGTTAAACGAATCCGTGTACCAAAAGGTTCCACTGTACTTTTCCAGGTTACTACTAAAGACGTCGTTCACGGATTCCAAGTTGCAGGAACGAACGTCAACATGATGGTAGAACCGGGCCACGTGAGTAGGCTTGAAACTGTCATGAAAAATGCAGGAGAGTTCACGGTTGTATGTAATGAATATTGCGGAGTCGGTCATCATCAGATGTTCGCAATCGTGGAGGTGTATGAATGATGCTGAAAAACTATAATTTCTCGAAGAAGGAATCCCGTCTTTACATGTCATACATGCATGTGACATTTGCATCGCTTCTTATTGGCGGCCTCATGGGTCTTTTACAGACACTTTCAAGGTCAGGGCAATTTCAATTGCCGTTCGGCATCAATTATTACACGATCCTAACGGTGCACGGCGTCATTTTAGGTCTCGTAATGACAACATTTTTCATCATCGGCTTCCAATTTGCGCTTATGGGAAAAACAGTCGGCATCTCTGAAAAACAGCAAAAATGGGCATGGATCGCGTTCTGGACAATGCTCGTCGGTACAATTATGGCTGCAATTACGATTTTAGTCGGTCAAGCGAATGTTTTATACACATTCTATGCTCCACTTCGGGCACATCCTGCGTTTTACGTTGGTCTTGCATTGGTTATAGTCGGAAGCTGGATTGCTGTATTCGTTAATTTCCGTCAGCTATACGTATGGAAAAAAGCCAATCCTGGTCAGAAATCTCCATTGCTTGCATTCATGGTCACTATCAATATGGCAATGTGGTTTATCGCATCACTTGGTGTAGCAACTTCTGTATTGGTCCAATTCATCCCTTGGTCACTCGGATATGCTGCAACGATCAATGTCTTGCTTAGCCGTACATTATTCTGGTATTTCGGTCACCCACTTGTTTATTTCTGGTTGCTTCCTGCTTACATGGCATGGTATGCAATCCTCCCGAAAATTATTGGTGGAAAGTTATTCAGTGATTCTCTTGCAAGAATGGCATTCATCCTATTACTATTGTTCTCGATTCCGGTTGGGTTCCATCACCAATTAACGGAACCAGGTATTGACCCAACATGGAAATTCATCCAAGTTGTCCTAACATTCATGGTTGTTATTCCTTCATTGATGACAGCTTTCTCGATTTTCGGTACGTTTGAAACAAGAGGACGTAAATTAGGTCACAAAGGGCTATTCGGCTGGTTAAAGCATTTACCATGGAAAGATGTACGTTTCCTTGCTCCGTTCATCGGAATGGTCGCTTTCATCCCGGGTGGCGCAGGCGGTATCGTCAACGCATCTCACCAAATGAACGCACTTATTCATAATACAATCTGGGTTACAGGGCATTTCCACTTAACTGTTGCAACAACTGTTATTCTAACGTATTTCGGTATGGCATACTGGCTTGTTCCACATTTGACAGGTCGTAGATTGACTCCAAAGTTGAATAAATTAGGGATTGTCCAAACGATTATTTGGACGGTCGGTATGACAATTATGTCGACGGCCATGCATATCCAAGGTCTCCTTGGCGGTCCACGTCGTTCCAACTTCTCGAATTATATGGGAGGCGAACAAGTTGAATCATGGATCAGCTATCAAATAGCTCAGGCGGTTGGTGGTACGATTCTTTTCATCGGCATCATCCTAATGATTTACATCTTCATCCAACTTGCATTTTTCGCACCAAAAGGAGTTCAGGAATTCCCGGTTGCTGAAGAGGAAGTCGATGCAGAACCGACACCTAAAATACTTGAAAACTGGTATTTATGGATTGGAATCACAATCGCTCTTATTCTATTCGCGTATACGATTCCAGTAATTGATATTATAAAACACTCCCCTCCTGGATCATTGCCATTTGATTGGCCGATCGGAAGGTAATTTTCAAGCCTCGGGTCTATGATGCCCGAGGCTTTTTTATTCATAAATACTTATCAGAAAGTTACGTGTATGGTATAGTGAATGAATAATCACTCACTTATACTCAAGGGATGGTGTTTGGTATGGATCTACTAAAAATGAGCATGGAAGAAATTTGGACTGAAATCGACAATCAATTGAATGAAAACCGTGGTCCCATCGAAGAGATGAACACAACTTATTCTTTGGAATTAACCGGGGATGAAGGTGGCGTGTATGGACTTAAATTCGCTGACGGTCAAGCCGAAATCATCAATGGGGATCCAGGCGAGGTTGATTGCTCCTTAAAAATGAGAGTTGGGGATTTCAAGAAATTGCTTGCCGGCAACTTGAATTCGACAGCGTCATTTATGATGGGAAAATTAAAGGTAAAAGGCAATATCGGACTTGCATTGAAACTTGAAAACGTATTGAAGGAATACCAATTTTAATAGGCTAATGCAGAACTATATAATTTACGACTAAGAATTTTCTCCCAAATGGTGATCTTAGTCTTTTTTTTTTCAAAAACGTCTTCCTTAATTCCTAATTATAGATTAGTATTAACATGTGTCTTGACAACTATCATGATTACAAAGGAGAAAAGAGAATGAAGAGCAAAAGTATGTGGTCATTTAAACTCTCAACTGCTGCGTTAGTCCTAATCCCAGCAGCGGTCGGTATCAATTACTTAGGAAAATTATTTGCAGACTTGCTTAAACTGCCATTATGGGTCGATTCCATTGGGACCGTCTTATCCAGTATGTTAGCGGGTCCAATTGTCGGCGCCCTATCAGGTATTGTAAATAACGTTGTCTATGGATTTACGACAAGTCCCGTTTCTTTTGTTTATGCGATCACCTCAGCCGTCATCGGGTTAATCGCGGGAATCATGGCGTACAAAGGTTGGATTTCGAATGCTGGTAAAGCAATCGTCCTTGGTCTGGTCGTCGGTTTCATTGCCGCAATAGTATCAACACCACTTAACATCATGTTCTGGGAAGGGACGACTGGAAACGTTTGGGGAGATGCATTATTCGCTACAATGCTTGCAAAAGATATGCCCCTTTGGCTTGCATCCTTCGCGGATAGCGTTGTTGTCGATGTCCCGGACAAAGTCGTTACTGTACTACTCAGTTTCCTAATCTTTAAAGGGTTACCGAAAAACGTAAAAAACATGTACGACAATACAGGTGAAATTGAACGGCTTTAATCAATGAATGTAGGAGGTTTTGAAATGAACAACATGACTCTATATGTGAAAAAGGAATCACCGATTCATACGGTCGATCCACTAACAAAGCTATTATTCGCATTTTTTTCCATCACATTGACGTACATCCTTTCAAACCACCTACCCGTTTTAATGATCCTTTTAACGACATTCATTATTTTACTTACCGGCAAAGTGTTTAAATACATTTTGCCGGTTATTGGTGTTAGTTTTCTATTGATCATTTCCATTATCATTGTCCAAGGATTTTTTCATCCTAGCAGAGCTACGGTCCTCTTTGAAGTTGGTCCCATTTCCATCTATAAGGAAGGCTTTTCAATTGCATTTCTAATCGCCCTCCGCGTTATCAATATGGTCGCTGCTTTCGGAGTTCTTATCTTAACGACGAAGCCGGATGACTTAGTTAACGCGTTGCTACATAAAGGATTGTCTCCAAGATTCGGCTACGTACTGCTTTCCGTACTACAAATCATTCCTCAAATGGTCTCGTTAACCGGTAAAATTACAGATGCTCAACGGGCCCGCGGCATGGAAACAGAAGGTACATTATGGTTACGATTCAAATCGTTCATTCCCCTTTTAGGACCAGTCGTCTTAAATTCATTGAATGAAACACGTGAGCGATCCATCGCGCTTGAAATACGTGGTTTCAATGCAAAAGGAAAGAGAACGTATTTACGTGAAACTGAAATCTATCGTCATAGCCTGTCGTTGAAAATTTTAATGACAGTCATTTTTATATCTGTAATCGTTTGGAGGTTCGTTCTATGAATGCATTAACCGTTAGGAATTTGAAGTATAAGTACCCTGATAGCTCCAATTTAGCGTTGAACGATGTTTCATTTTCTGTGCAAAAAGGAGAATTCATAGGGATTGCAGGTATGAATACAGCTGGCAAGTCGACATTATGTTATGCACTCTGCGGACTTGTCCCCCACTTTTTCAAAGGGGCTTATGGCGGTGATGTTTTAATTGGCGATATGGATATTTTATCGCATGAAATAAGCGATATCGCGGCAAAAGTAGGACTTGTTTTTGAAAACCCATTCTCCCAGATGACCGGGGCCAAGTTCACGGTCTATGATGAAATCGCATTCGGGTTAGAGAATTATGGCGTCCCACGTGATGAAATGCGTAAGCGAATTGAAAAAACGATGCAGTTGCTTGATATTGATCATTTGCAGAATAAAAACCCGTTTTCATTGTCGGGGGGACAAATGCAACGGGTGGCGATTGCAAGTGTCATTGCCATGTATCCAGATATTCTCATCCTTGACGAACCGACTTCACAATTAGATCCCGAAGGTGCCGAGGAAGTGTTCCGCGTTGTCGAAAAGCTTGCAGAGGGCGGAATGACAATCATTATGGTAGAACAGAAACTTGAGAAATTAGCCGCGTATGCGGATCGGATTTTATTAATGCATGAAGGGAAGTTAATCCAGGATGGAGCCCCTTCAGAAGTCTTTTCCAGAGACGATCTGGATAGTTATGGTGTAGAACCGCCTATGTATGTTAAGGTTGCTCGTGCTCTTGGTTTGAGGAATGAAAAGACGGGACTTTACCCGACTACATTGGAAGAGATGCCTACGGAACTGGATTTGCAATTTCAAGCCGACGAAGAGCCCATTGAGTGTACGCAAAAGACTTCTGAATTAATCGTCCGCAATCTCCACTTCGGATATGGTAAAGAGGATGATGTCATTAAAGGTTTGAACGTTACGTTGAGCGGCGAACCTATCGCAATTATCGGCCAAAACGGGGCTGGGAAAACGACGTTTGTGAAATTATTGAAGGGATTGTTGAACCCACGACAAGGTGAAATCCACGTCAATGGCACTCGTACTTCTGATTCAACAGCCGCAAAATTGGCAAGGCATATCGGTCTCATCTTCCAGAATCCGAACGACCAGATTTTTAAAAATAAAGTGCTTGATGAAGTGATGTTTGGTCCATTGAATATTGGCCAATCCAAAGAAACTGCATTAGCCAATGCCAAAGCTATGCTTGAACTTGTAGGGCTAACTGGTAAAGAGGAAGAAAATCCATATGATCTTAGCCTCGCGGAACGTAAAATGGTTGCAATGGCATCCATTCTTGCAATGGATACAGATATCGTCATTTTCGACGAACCGACAATGGGACAGGATTCTAAAGGCAAGTCGAAAGTAAAGGAAATCATCCATTCATTGTATGAAAAAGGAAAACTCGTCATTTGCATTTTGCATGACATGGATTTTGTTGCAGATACATTTGGTAGGACAATCATATTCAGCAAGGGGCAAATGCTTTTTGACGGTTCAACCCGTGATGCGTTCGCACAAGAAAAAGCATTGCAAGATGCACGTGTCGAACAGCCACATATTACGCAGCTCGTTCGTAAGTTGGGCTATGAGGAAATTATATTGAAGGAATTAGAGTTAGGAACTGCCACACTGTCATGAAGAGTGGCAGTTTTTAAAATCGGCGGCTGGCCCCCTTGTCAACCTATTACTTTTGACTTATAATAAAGATAGAATGTATTTTATAAAAATACGGTGGAAGAAGGGACCAAATTGTTCAAAGATCAGCGGTTTGTTGATTATAATGCAGCTGGATTTCGGAAAGATTTACTTTCAGGGATCACTGTAGGTATCGTAGCCATTCCACTAGGGATGGCTTTTGCAATTGCTTCAGGTGTTAAACCCGAATATGGATTGTACACAACAATCATTGCAGGGTTCCTCGTTGCGTTATTTGGAGGTTCGCGTTTTCAAATCGCGGGACCTACCGGCGCGTTCATCCCCATTCTTCTGGCAATCGTTCTTCAGTACGGCTATGAGGATCTTTTGATTGCCGGTTTTCTTGCAGGTATTTTCCTTGTCATTATGAGCTACTTAGGTGTCAGCAATCTAATTCATTTCGTGCCCCGATCCGTCACGATTGGGTTCACTTCAGGAATAGCAATCATTATATTCACAGGCCAGTTCGGGAATTTCCTCGGACTGTCAGGATTGGAAAGCAAGGAATTCTTCCATGAGAATATGATTGATGTGGCGAAACACCTTCATACAATTAATATTTTTGCAGTCCTTACAGCGGTCATCGGCCTTTCTATAATTTTCATATTGCCAAAATTAGCTCCAAAGTTGCCGGTGTTGCTTGTAGCGCTTTTAATCCCGACGATTATATCTGTCCTTTTATTTCCAGGAAAAGTAGAGACAATCGGTACGGCATTCGGCGGAATTCCGCAAACGTTACCGGGTTTCCATTTTCCCCAGATTACACTTACAAAGTTATTGAACTTATGGCAGCCGGCACTAATCATTGCCGCATTGGGCGCAATCGAATCGCTATTGTCCGCGGTTGTTGCGGATGGAATGAAAGAAGGACCGAAGCATGATTCCAAGCGTGAATTATTCGGTCAGGGAATCGCCAATATCGTTTCACCATTATTCGGCGGCATTCCGGCAACCGGGGCAATCGCCCGGACAGCGACCAATATCCGTTCCGGTGCAGTCGGCCCTGTTTCCGGCATCGTTCAAAGTGTATTCGTGCTATTATTCCTATTACTGTTCGCGCCTTACGCTTCTTATATTCCATTGGCAGCGATGGCTCCAATTCTAATGTTTGTCGCTTGGAATATGAGCGCAAGGAAGTCATTTGTTCATATTTTATCCGTTCGATCAAGCGATTCAATCGTACTCGTCACAACATTCTTGCTAACGATTTTCATCAATCTGACTGTTGCCGTACAAATCGGTATCCTTTTAGCAGCATTGTCATTCTTGCGGAAAATGAGTGGCAAACTGAACATTTCAGTGGGTAAACTTTCCGATGTAGAAATTCATAAATTCGGGGAAGATGTGACAAAGTTTATCTTTGATGGTCCTTTATTTTTCGGCAGTGCAAAGACGTTTGAGGATAAAATGCCAGGTATACTCTCGAAAGGAACTGGTACGATCATTTTGGATTTTGAACATCTCTCAATGATTGACGCCACGGGCGAGGCCGCGCTATTCACATTATTGGGTGAGGCGAAGAAAAAGAATGTGAAAATCATCATAAAGAAATTGCCAAAGCAGAAGCTCGCAATGTTTAAAAAGAGCGGATTGTATGATCGAATTGGAGAAGAGAATTTCTTTATGTGAACGTGGAATGGACCTTGAGCGTGGAAGAATGGGCCTTTGTGAAAAAGAATGGACCCTGAACGCGGGAGAATGGGCCTTTGTGAAAAAGAATGGACCCTGAACGCGGAAGAATGGGCCTTTGTGAAAAAGAATGGACCCTGGACACGGGAAAATGGATCTTGTGCAAATTAATAAAAAGCCGCCACACTTACTTTCAAGTGTGGCGGCTTTTTTCATTATTAATTAATCCAAACACGAAGCCTTCGCCAATGTCGTAGCTAACACCCTTGCGCCAACATCAAGCGCATCATGATTAAACGTCATATTCGGATGATGGAGTCCCGGACCGAGGTCCGCCCCCACCCCGATCATCGCCGCCTTTATCTCCGGACGATGAATCGTATAGAAATGGAAGTCATCGCTACCGGACGTGATGATAGCAGGTGCATACCCCTCTTCACCGACCGCTTCCAATATTCCGTCCCTCGCCAATGCTGACGCCTCTTCCGACACTTCCGCAGCAGGTGTGTAATCTGACCAATTCACCTCGATTTTAACATTATGCAAGTCTGCTATCGTTTGGATACCTGTGTCGATTCGTTCCCTCAATGCTTTTAAAACGGAATTAGACTGTGCCCGTACATCGATTGCAAACACTGCGTTACCGGGGATGATATTCAAACTTTCCCCACCCGCTTGGATCTTAGTCAATTTTGCTGAATAGGCTTCGTACGGTGAAAAGTGTATTGTTTTAATAAATGACGCAATGGCAAATATCGGATCGAGCGCATTTCTTCCCTGCTGTGGACGCGCCCCATGAGCATCCTCTCCACTCACTTTTGCTTCGAGGAAAATCGCCGCCCCATGATGAATGGCGGGTGATACTTTCCCGAACGGAATTTCTTCTTTTGGTCGGAGATGAACGCCGAACAGATGGGATACTCCGTCAACTGCTCCTCTCTCGATCATCGAAATAGCACCATTGCCCTTTTCCTCTGCAGGTTGGAAGATAAAGCGGATGCGTCCTCCGAGTTCCTGTTCCTTCAAATAAGCGAGCGCACCTATCACCATCGAAATATTTGCGTCATGTCCGCAAGAATGGTTAGCGCGAAAAACGCCATCAACCTCTTGCCATAGGGCGTCAATATCGGCACGAACGGCAATAATTCGATCCCCTTCACCGATTTCCGCCACGACACCTGTTACGTCATCGAATGTATGATGTTTCACATTCATTTCCGTAAGGATTTCTGCTATCTTTTTAGTCGTTTCGACTTCCTTCCAACTGATTTCAGGATGTTTATGGAAGTGGTCGAACCACTCTCCGATTTGTTTATTGATCAACATCATAATCTCTCCAATCACCGTCTACCTTCTATATAAAGAATAGCTTACCTTGGCAAAGAAAAAAAGCCGGATTTTTCCGGCTTTAGGATTTCTTTTTTCTTGTCTTTTCAATCTCTTCATAAATCTTCATTAATCGTTTTGAGATAACATCATAGGAGTGGCTCGCAGCAGTACTCTGCATCACACTACTTCTGTTTTCCCCTGATTCGGATAAAGCCTGTACTATGCCTTCTGCAAGTGATTGTGGATTTTTCGGTTCAACTAATATTCCTGCTCCTTCCGCGAGGAGATAGGATAGCCCGCCAACATCCGTGCCGACAACAGGTGTACCTACTGACATTGCTTCGAGTGCCACGAGACCGAACCCCTCATGATGGGAAGGGAGGACGAAAACATCGGCCGCCGCTATCCATTTGGCAATTTCCTTTTGCGGCATTGGCAGATGATGAATGATTCGTACATCATTATCAAGCAAACGCTTGGCAAAAATACGCATGAATGCCTCATCTTTATCAGACCCAATCATATGGAGTTTTGCATCAGGATACTTTTCTTGGATAACTTTGAAAGCGTCCACTAGGTCAAGAACGCCTTTTGCCTCAATCATATTTCCGACGAATAAAAGCGTTTTTTCACTCTCCGGAATATCGAGTTCTTGTCTTGCTTCAGATTTTGGCATCGGCTTGAACACTTCTGTATCAACCCCCATGCTCATCACGTGGACACGCCCTTGGTCCACACCAAATCCCTCGACGATATCCTTTTTCAGTCGTTCCCCTACTACGATGACAGCGTCCGCGCCTTGAAGAATTTTCTTCGTAGCTGACCGAATCTTTTCATTCTTGGCTGCCATTTTGTCGATGTCTCCGCCATGTACTGTGACGACATATGGCAAACGAAACAGCTTTTTTCCTATCAAAGAAAGAACGCCTGTTGGAAAGGCATAATGGGCATGTGTCAATGTAGTCCTACGGTTATCCCCCAACATGTGCATCATTGACCTCATAAACCAGATGAGGTATTTCTTCAAATTCGCTATTTTTCCTTTAGCAGGATCTGTAATTGCAATAATCTCTACATCCAAGCCTTTGGATCGCAGAAGCTCCACTTGATTCTTCACAAAAATACCGTATGTCGGGTGTTTTTGAGTCGGGTACATATTGCTGAATATCATTATTTTTTGCATCTATTTTCATCCCATCTTTAAATTCCATAGTCAGTTTTCACGATGAATTATCGACAATTATACCATATACAACAAATCTCTGAGTAATTTGCATATCTTTTCCAACATTATTACTGGCATATTACAGGAAGCTTAATAGAATTACAGTTTTTCTATATTATTATGTCGAAAAAGCTATTTTAATTGATTCCATAAATTTATTTGCCTCTAAAAACGTTGGTAATAGGGGTTTTTAGTGTACTTTGTCAGCTGTAATCCTAACGTAATGTGACTGTAACCAAAACAGGGGTTTAAAAGTGTTAGGATGAGTTCACAGACAAAGCACACCTATAGAAATGTGCGAAAGGGGAAATTGAGAAACATATGAAAAGACTTGTATTTGCGGTTTTTGCATGCCTATTAATCTCAACGTCCGCCCAATCCACGGCCTCTGCAAGCACGTCTGCATCTCTTATAACGAGCGCAAAAGCTCATATGGGAACGCCTTATAGATATGGTGGGACGACAACTTCCGGATTCGATTGTTCGGGATATACACAATTCGTATTGGAAAAAGAAGGGGTTTCGATTCCAAGATCTACAGATCAACAATATTCCACTGGAAAAGCCGTCTCAAAAAGTAATTTGCAAACTGGTGATCTTGTATTCTTCAACACATCAGGACGCGGAGTTTCACATGTCGGAATCTATATCGGATCCAGCAAATTCATTCATGCTTCAACAAGTAGAGGCGTAATGATTTCTTCCATCAACGACCCTGCATATTGGGGAAAACGATATATTGGAGCACGTCGAGTGAAAGATTTCTCGGCAGAAACACAAATTGCATCCATCTCCCAAGTACAATACGCTACAAGAGCTGAAATAGCTGAAATCCTTGTAAAGGAATTGGATCTTTCAAGTACTACAAACGAAGTCACATTCACTGATATTTCAACGTCACATCCACAATATGATGATATTGCTGCAGTCGCAGAAGCTAAAATCTTCTCTGGAAATTCAGCAGGACAGTTCATGCCGGATGACTATTTGACAAGAAGTGAGCTGGCAAAAGTTTTGGTCGGGGCATTTGACATCCCAATCGTATCTGGGACCACCCCTTTCACGGACGTCTCAACATCAAACTGGGCAAATGACTACATCAACACACTCTACGTTAATGAGTTAACTTCAGGCTATACTGATGGAACTTATGGCACAACTAAAAATGTAACTTCAAATGAATTTAAACTATTTATTAATAGACTTTCAAAATAATAGAAAAAAGTGGGGAATCCCAGAGGACGAATTCGCATAAGAATTCGTTCTTTTTTTGTATGGCAATTACGAAGTTTTTAGGCTATTCCTAGAGGGTCAGCATTACCGATAAAGTTTTAATTTTTGAATGTCATTATCTATTTAAGATGAACCGAGTGTTGTCCTCATCCCCTTTATCTTTTTCAAATATTTTGAGGATTATAGAATTTAGTGTTAAAATTAACATGTAGTTCAATGGTATTAGTCAAAATCGCTAATATAACAAGGGGGAGGTTAGCCATATGGAAATTCAAGAACAAAAGTTCCGAAAAGTTTTCGACAACATCACAAAGAAAAAGCACATACATGAATCTGTTCTTCTAGTTGAAAACTCCAATGGCGATGTTTCATACAGTTTTGGGCACGGGGATAAGCATACAGATACACCATTCTTTATTGCAAGTATCACAAAGCTGTTCACAACCTGTTGTATTTTTATGTTGAGAGAGCAGGGTAAACTTACATTAGATGATGAACTAACAAGCTATTTAAAAAAAGATACATTAAAGAACCTTCATGTTTACAAAGGTCGCGATTATTCTAATAGACTTACCCTCTCGAACTTATTGTTTCATACAAGTGGATTGCGGGATGGGATTGAGGAAGGTAGCAACAAGTCGAAAAAACGTGCGATATTTTTCGATGATGTGCAAATTGATTTTAATGAAACCCTACTAAAGACAAAGGACATCAAGCCACATTTTGCACCGGATATGGGAAAAAGAGCTCATTACGCAAATATAAACTTTGAACTCCTTGGAAAAGTAATTGAAATCGTTACGAATTCATCATTGGAAGACGTGTTTAGACAATTAATTTTCGATCCGTTAGGACTAAAAGATACGTATCTTCCTGTAGATGAAGAAGATTTCATCCCGCATCTTTATTATAAGGACACTGCCGTACACCGTCCAAAATTACTAAGGAGCGTTCGCGCGAGTGGCGGATGTATTTCTACGGCTCATGATTTAATGGTCTTTATCAAGGCTTTCTTTAAAGGAAAGTTATTTACAACTTTTGTTTTTCAAGACCTACAAGTAAACAACAGGTTGCAGGTTTCTATGCTTCCCATTCATTACGGTCCTGGATATATGAGAATTCCACTAAATGGGTTTGCAACACTATTCATGGGAAAAGGTGAGGTAGTTGGCCATTCCGGTTCAACAGGTTCCTTTGCATTTTACTATCCCGAAAAGGACATGTTTTTTGTTGGAGATGTCAATCAAATGGAAAACCCAGCGACTCCTGTACGGCTGGTGATGCAACTTGCCATGTCTATGAAATCATGAAGATTAAAGTATCTTCCATTAACGTGCGTTTATCAATAGTGGATTAACTCAATTCCTGAAGTTGAAAAAATCGTAAAGAATCGGGTGCTTTAGTGAAAGAACAAGTTAATAAAAGCTGAAAACGCAGATGATGTTAAAACCTCTGCGTTTTTCTGTAAGATTTAATGGCTAAAAGTGAGTGATTTTGCTTTAAATTCACTTCGGTAGACCAACATGCATCTCCACCCACTGCGCATCGAACCCAACCCCATCCTCCTGTAGAGGAACAACTACAAATCTTCTATTCTCATCGCGAACAACAGCCGTCGGATAGAATGTTGAATTCCCCACTTCGACAAAACTCCTTGCCGCATATTGCCCCTTAGAAACGGTCACTTCAGCAATTCCGCCGATATATGTGGAATCAAATTGCTGGGCTGAGTAAAAGTTGCCCAATGAATAAAAGATCTTTGTCTTGCCAATTTCAGCATACGGTTGAAGAACATGTGGGTGATGGCCAAAAACTATATCCACTTGTTGTGCAGCAAGCCAGTCGGCAAGTTCCTGCTGGTACTCAGAAGGCTGCAATGCATATTCATTTCCCCAATGGATTGAAACGACCGTTACATCCGTCTCTTTTCTTATTTCCCGTATATCAATCTCCATCTGTTCCCTATCAATCAATGAAACCATATAATCTTTCCCTCTCGGAACAGGCAACCCATTCAGACCATATGTGTAATTTAAAACACCAACGCGAATTCCTTTCACGTCAAAAATTCGCTTTTCATTCCGATCCTCGGCGGATTCATAGGCGCCAATGTAAGGCATCCCGTATTCATTCATGTAATTGATTGCATTCAATAGCCCGCGTTCCGATTTATCCATCGTATGGTTATTCGCGATGGACAGCAAATCTACGCCATTCGCTTTTAAATCTCGGATAATATGTTTCGGACTATTAAACCGCGGATAGCCAGACAACCCTAACTCCACACCACCCGGCAATGATTCCTGATTGGCTATCAGAAAATCGATTCCTGTCATTTTATCCTTGACGGCACTAAATGAAGCATCATAGTTGTCGTATGTATATAAGGGATGATGTAAAAGAATGTCACCGATCATACCGACCGTGATTTCCGAGTATTCCATTTGCAACTCAATCTCCAGCGGATTCGCTTGAATTGCAGCAAAATCATCCGGAACAATAATCTTTTCCTTTTGCGAACACCCCGTTAAAAAACACCCCGTAATTAAGATCAGCATAATGATTCTTCTCAACTAACTATCCCCTGTCTGCCTTCATATAAAAGAACATATATTTCCACTATACTCCAGGGAATTGCTTTACGGAAGTACTCATTAGGGCTTATCTATAAAATTTGCACTAATTATTGATTAAATCAAAAAAGCTATACGCATCGATGGACGATGTGTATAGCTTTTTCTGTTGTTATTTTTTGTCATTTGTACATGGCTTTTTCCTTGCTTCCGTGGAATTTTGAAATTGCATTACTTGTTTCTTGCCGTCTTGTTCAGGTTCAAAATCGGGAAATTTCGCATTAGGCATTCCCGTAAATCCGTTGTCTTCCTTATCGGTATTTGTTTGGAAACGGTTGTCTTTCATGTTGAACAACTCCTTCGATTAGTCTCCCTATTACAGTTCCCTGAAAACTTTCTTTTAATCGAAGGAATGAACAGCTGAGTGCCTTAATGAGAACTCTTTCTGTGAGAACGAGAACTCTTCGCTATTAAAGGAGAACTCTTACAGCATGAACGAGAACTCTTCGCTGTTAAAGGAGAACTCTTACAGCATGAACGAGAACTCTTCACTGTTAAAGGAGAACTCTTACAGCATAAACGAGAACTCTTCGCTGTTAAAGGAGAACTCCTACAGCATGAACGAGAACTCCTCACTGTTAAAGGAGAACTCTTACAGCATGAACGAGAACTCTTCGCTATTAAAGGAGAACTCCTTCCACATAAACGAGAACCCCCCCTCCGCGTTGTAAATAAAACAATCCATAAAAAAGCCCAGCAGCCATTCTCAGCCACTGGACTCTATCATCACATCCACCACCTCATTCACTTACCGGTTCAAAGTAAACAACCGAAACTCTCGACACACGCACCTTCTGCCCTTCTTGCAACTGAACTCTACTTTTGGAGCTTTTCAATTCGCTTCCCATCAATTCAAAAAGGCGAGGGTCTGCTCCTTGTTCCAAAATTTGTACAAATCCATATCCATCAGGGATGCTGATTGTATAATCCCCCGGTTCAATGTCCAACCCGACATCCCATATACCCGCGGTCAACTCTGTGGAAAGCATTGTTCCTACAGGTTCGATGGTTACTGTATTATAACCACCGTCAAAAAGAATCGAATACGTTGAATCGATATCAACGGTTAAAGTAGGCACGCCGGCTTTTTCTCCCACGATTTCCTGAACGAGCAAGTTATTATCTTTATCGTAAATATAAATATTCCCTGATGGATGGCCAGTCATTTTATATCTTCCTGTTTCGATTTTTAGCATTGCTCCCCTTTTTGTCGGCATCGGTCCAAACGTTCTTTTTGCTTCTATATTACTTCGATCGACCGTCGTGAAAATTGCCGGATGAACCTTTCCAATCATTTCATCTTTTGTAGTTCCAGTAATTTCATAGTTGTCTGCATATACGATTCTTTTTTCCGACTTGGTTCCTTGTAAATTATGACAACCGGATAAGACTAACATGCAAATAAAAATCCCAATTAATACTCCCTTGGCATCAAACCGATTTTGCATAATGCTTCTCATAATATTCCACCGTCCCTAACCTTTCAACTCGATTTTATTGGTACTGTTTCCACTTTTTGAATTTGGGCTAACTTATTTCTTCCATATAAAACGGAGATGATAATCAAATTCAGGACCACAAGCCAACTAAAAGCATGCTTGAAATCAAGTTTTTCTATGCCGAATTCCTTAGCAGCTTCCCCGCTTAAAACGGCACCGATATCAATAATTTCCAGTGGATATAGCCAATTCGTTTCTACTCCGGCAACCAACAGAAGTTGAGGAGACAGCAACACAAATAATAGAATCAAAATTGTCGCGTACAAGTTTTTTGTCACGATATTAATTAACAGGAAAGCAAATAACAGCAATAGAGCAATCAAACCAAATGCGATGGACATGAGTAACAAATAACGTAGCATCGATACTGCAATATAATCTGCGTTCTGATAAATGACTACAGGAGTTCTAAAGTCTCCCCACCCTGTTTTTCTAGATACATAATAACCGCCTATCAATATACTTGCAGAAAGAAAGAACATTACTTGCACGAGATGAACCCCTACTTTATTAGCCGCTTTTTGCATAAAGGAAATGGGAAACCCGTACACGACAGAAGGATGCTGTTGATCATTTACAAGCATAGTACTTCCCGCTAACAATACGAACAGGCAGAACATGACTCCGCTTATAAGAGGCAATGCGGCGGGTATGTAATTGCTCGCCTTAAACTGATTTTGGATGAAGGGAAGTTCATGCTCTTTGTGATACCGGTAAAGAGCATTTTCTTTTAGTATTTCGTCAACTGGAATAATATACTCCTTTTGTATCCCTTTATTCCCTCGTCGATGCATCTCAAGACGCAATTCATTCAACTCTAGACCGGCATCAAAAAACTCATGAAAATCATCATCTTTCCATAACGCATACCTTTGCTGGCTTAGCAATGAAGATTGTTGTATCAAAATGCCGCGAATTTCTTTTCCTTCTTCAGTTTGCCAAACAGAACCTGGAAATTTATCGAAAGCCTTATGAAGTTTATCGACTTCTTCATCCATTTCATCCCTTACGTCAACCAAATCCAATTGACTATAATATGAATAATAAAGCGGGAAAAAGAGGATCAGTGCAATTCCTAATAACCAATTTTTCTTATTTAATAGTAATAACTTTGTTTCAAATAATAAATATTTCCAGAACATATACTTGTCCTTCCCCCTCTCCCACTTTTAATTGGCTAAATAGAATCGGCGTTTATTAATGATAAGGGAAACGATATACAGCATGACCTCGATGACGAGGTATGTAATAAGTATCACGAGAATACCCTTTGCATAGGTAATCGTTTCTGTGTTCAATAAAAAATTCTTTTCCCCATCAATGATTTTTCCAAAATCAAAATAAGTTTGTGGAAACAGGCTGATGTCCATGCCGAACAATTCTTTTGTCGAACGACTAAAATAAAGACGTTCAGAGAACAATAGCAAACTGCTTGTGAAAAGGACTATCCATTCATTTTTAAAAATCAGGCTTAAAACGATATTTAACCGTACGAATAGGATGACTAATAGCGGTATGATGACGAGTGTCTTTCCTAAATAGGAACCTAAAGAAATGACACTATAGTCATCGGGTGTAAACGTTTTTTGCTGAATCATGATGGGAACATTCAAATCGAAATATCCGAACCCAAACTGAATTGTCATGGCTAACACTCCGACAACGATAAAACTAATAATGAACGCCATTGAATAAAGGAATGCAGACAATGATTTCAAATTCAGTTGGCGATACCAAGATAATGGCAAGCCTTGAAGAACAGCCTGATGTTTTCGATCCCTTGCAAGAATATCGCTGCTAAAATAAATGACACAAAATAATAGGAAGTAAACCCCATAGTTTTGAAGGAAATTCTGTAATGTTTGCAACCCGGTTTTCTCATACATCAACCCAAAAGTCACTGGGTAATCCTTATTGTGATAATCCTCATACTTCATCATCGTTTGGTAATATGCATGCTTCCGATCCTTACTAGGAAATGGTACGGTCTGAAATAAATACCTGTCTTCTAAATATTCATCTGGATTATGTAACAAATAAAATGTCCTTAAATTGAGCAGGCGTGCAAAATCACGATCCTCAAAAGACTTCAGCATTCCAGAAAACAATTCATAATTACGGGCATTCGCCGCATAAACGGGATGACCATCCTGACGATAATAGTTAACACTAATCCACTCAAAAACAATGCCGGTATTACCGATACTTCTCCATAGTTTTTGCTGGTCTCCCAAATAAGTTAGATACTCCTCTGTCTCCTTTTTATTAAATGCTTCCTTCGTATTCGCATACGGCCATAAAATTAAACAAAAACAAAACAATAAAACAGCGATGAAGAAAACAAATGGAATCGTACGTCTGCTTCTTGCTGTAATTAAAAATTCATGCTTTAAATAATTTCGATTCATCTCAGCTCCCCCTCCCTTATTTGTATATAAAAAGTTTGTTCATTTTTTCAAATTTTTCCATTACATCTTACTATACATATATAAATTAATAGTTCAATAGTTTCTAATAACTTAACTACGAAAGTTGCTATTCCAAGGGCACTTCACCTGTTTGCGGGCATTTCCAATTTAAAAAGCCCAGCAGCCATTTTCAGCCACTGGACCCCAACATCACTTCCACCATCTCATTCACTTACCGGTTCAAAGTAAACAACCGCAACTTTTGACACACGCACCTTTTGCCCTTCTTTCAACTGAACCAGACTTTTGGAGTTTGTTAATCCACCTGCCATCAATTCAAATAGGCGAGGGTCTTTATCTTCTTCTAAAATTTGTACAAAGCCATATCCAGCTGGGATGCTTATTGTATAGTCCCCCGGTTCAATATCCAACCCGACATCCCATATGCCTGTAGTCAGCTCTGTGGAAAGCTCTGTCTTTACAGGTTGTATCGTTACCGTATTATATCCACCGTCAAATACAATCGAAAACGTTGAATCGATGTCAGCCGTTAATGTAGGCACCCCGGCTTTATCCCCTACGATTTCTCGAACGAGCAAGTTATCATCTTTATCGTAAATATAAATATTCCCTGATGGATTACCAGTCAATACGTACCTCCCAGCCTCGATAGTTACCTTAGCTCCCTTTTTTGTAGGCATCGGTCCGTACGTTCTTTTCGCCCCTTTATTACTTCGATCCACTGTGGTAAAAATTGTGGGATGAATTTTTCCAGTGATTGTATCTCTTGTAGTTCCGCTTATTTCGAAATTGTCGGCATATACGCTTATCATTTCCGACTTCTTTCCTTGTAAATTATGACAACCAGACAAAACAAGAATGCTAACAAAAATTCCAATTATTATCCCCTTGGCTTTAAACCGACTTAGCATAATATTTTTCATAATATTCCACCGTCCCCAATGGCCCGATTGTCATTTCATTATTATATTTGAGCATCTGCGCCATCCATTTCGTTTGTTCTGACTCACTCATTCCACCTAATGGAATGCATAATAAATAATTGGCTATAAACATATGGCCTGCAGGCAAACCTAACACTGCTTGAAGCGTTTCATACTGTTCGAAACTTACTTCCACTTTAAGGAAGTCCTCATTTTCATCCGTAAATTTCTGTTCGTGAACAAACTTTCCGTCTTTCAAAAAAAGAACTCGATCGGCGTAAAGGTCCAAGTTTGACAACAAGTGCGATGCGACAAATATGAGCTTATCCTGCTTCATTTCCATTAAACATTCTGATATGAGAGCAACATTCTCGACATCTAGACCATTCATGACTTCATCCATCAACATAATAGGCGTGTCGGCTGCCATCATCATCGCGAAGCATAATCGTTGTCGCATCCCTAATGAATACGTGCGGACTTTCCGTTTCACATAATGTCCCATGTGAAGACGGTCGATGATTGAACGTATATGCTTCGTCGACCCTTTCCACATATTTGCGTAAAGTTTCATGTGATCGACGCCGGATAATTCCTCAAATAGATCCTTTTGTTCGGGGAATGTCGCCAACATCCGGTGAATGTGCAATTCTTCTTTCTCATTGCGGTACGTATATTTCCCATCAAAAAACACATGTCCGGAATCGGGTTTCACAAAATTCGCCATTACATTGAACATCGTCGTCTTACCTGTTCCATTCGGTGCCGCAACTCCGATGATTTCCCCTTTACTCGCTGTTAAATCCAATGAATCCAACACGATTTTATCATTATAGGCTATCGTTACATTTGATAATTTTATCATCATCTTCCCCTAACCTTTCAACTATATTTTAATGGGATGGTTTCAACTTTTCGAATATGCATGAGCTTATTCCTACCATATAAAATTGCAATCACAATCAAATTAAGAACGACAAGCCAACTATACGCATGCTTGAAATCAAGTTTTTCAATCCCATATTCTTTAGCTGCATCCCCGCTTAAAACAGCGCTGATATCAATGAATTTTAGTGGGTAGAGCCAATTTGTCTCCACTCCGGCAGCTTGAAGAAGTTGTGGAGACAGCAATACAAATAGGATAATGACAATTGCGGCGTACAAGTTTTTCGTCACGAGATTAACTAATAGGAACGTGAATAAAAGTAATAGGGCAATTAAACCAAATGCTACGAGCATGTAAAACAAATAGCGCAGCATGGATATTGCGATAAAATCTGCGTCTTGATAAATGAGTACAGGAGTTCTAAAATCTCCCCATCCCGCTTTTCCCGCTACATAATAACTGCCTATCAATATAGCTACACAGAGAAAAAGCATAATTTGAACAAAATGGACGCCTACCTTACTAATTGCTTTCCCCATGAACGAAATCGGGAACCCGAATAAGACGGAAGGATGAAGTTGATCATTCACAAGCATGCTACTTCCCACTAACAATACGAGAATGCAAAACAACGTTCCACTTATGAAATTCAATGCGGCCTTTATAAAATTGCTCGCTTTAAATGGATCCTGGACGAGGGAGAGTTCATGCTCTTTGTGATACTGGTAGAGCGCATTTTCTTTGAGTATTTCATCAACTGGGACAATATGATCCCGCCGAATCCCTTTATTTCCTTTTTGATGCAATTCTAGACGCAACTCATTCAGCCTAAGTCCTGCATCAAAAAACTTATGAAAATTAGGTCCTGCACTAAAAAAACTCTCAGGGTTGTTTACCTTTACCTCTTTACTTAAGTAAAGCCTTTGCCAGAATATCAATCCTACTTGTTCTAATAAATTTGCGTAGGTTTCTTTGCCTTCTTGAGTTTGCCAAACAGAAGCAGGAAATGAATCGAAAATCTCATAGAATTGCTCCGAGTTTTCGGTTATCTCATCTTGAATATCCACAATTTCCAATTGACTATAATGTGAATAATAAAGTGGAAAAAAGAGAATTAACGCAAGTCCTAACAACCAATTTTTTTTACTTAATAATAATAACTTCGTTTCAAACAGTAAATATTTCCGGAACATTTTGTCCTTCCTCCTTTCCCGCTTTTAACTTGTTAGATAGAATCGGCGTTTATTAATGATAAGGGAAACGAAATACAGAATGACCTCGATGACGAGATATGTAATAAATAGGACGATGATGCCCTTTGCATAGGTAATGGTTTCCGTGTTCAACAAAAAATTCTTTTCCCCATTAATGATTTTTCCGAAATCAAAATAAGTCTGCGGAAATAGGCTAATGTCCTTGCCGAATAATTCCCTTGTCGAGCGCGTAAAATAAAGTCGTTCTGAGAACAGTAACAAACTGCTTAAAAATAAGACAATCCATTCATTTTTAAAAAGTAAGCTTAAAACGACATTCAACCGTACGAATAGGATGACTAACAACGGTAGGACAACGAGTGTCTTCCCTAAATAAGCCGCAATTGAAATGACACTGTAATCCTCGGGTGCGAACGTTTCTTGCTTAATCATGATCGGAACATTCAAATCGAAATACCCAAATCCGAACTGAATCGTCATGAGGAGCACTCCAACAACAATCACGCTACCAATGAATGCCATTGAATAAAGAAATGCCGACAGTGATTTCAAATTCAGTTGACGATACCAAGATAATGGTAGGCCCTGGAGGATCGCCTGATGTTTTCGATCCCTTGAAAGAATATCACTACTAAAATAAATGACACAAAATAATAGGAAGTAAATCCCGTAGTTTTGAAGGAGATTCTGCAATGTTTGCAACCCAGTTTTCTCATACATCAAACCGAAAGTAACGGGGTGATCCTTTTTGAGATAATCCTCATACTTCATCATCGTTTGGTAATACGCATGCTCTCGATCTTTTCTAGGAGATGGCGCTTTCGGAAATAGAAAGCGATCCTCTAAATACTCACTTGGATTATTTTGTAAATAAAAAACTCTTAATTGAAGCATGCGCTCGAAGTTTCGATCTTCAAAAGACTGCGACATTGCCAAAAATAAATTATAATTATAGTCATTTTTTGCATAAACAGGATTACCTATCTGAAAATAAACATCAATGCTTCTCCTATTAAAAACAAGACCGGTATTCCCGATACTTTCCCATAGATTTTGCTGTTCTTTCAAATAAGTTAAGTACTCCTCTGTCTCCTTTTTATTAAAGGCTTCCTTCGTATCCGCATACGGCCATATAATAAAACAATAGCTAAACAATAAAATGGTGATGAAGAAAACAAAAGGAATCGTCCGTCTGCTTCTTGCTGTGATTAAAAATTCATGCTTTAAATAATATCGATTCACCGCAGCTTCCCCTCCTTTATTTCCATACTATAATTTTTTTTATTTTTTGAAATCATCAACCATATTCTACCATACTATTTACACAGTTCAATAGTTTCTGGTAATTGCACACCAAAAACCCCTATTCTCACAAATAGGGGTTCCGTCAGTTACTTTTTCGTCTTATTGGCAATTTCCATCGCCCGATTAGTTCCTTCTGCAGCTTTATCAAGCACTTCCTGAGGATCCTTTCCTTGGTAGAGCTCCTCTAAAGCCGTTACAATTTGCTGTCTTGATTCCGGGAAAACGGAGATAAGCGCGCCTTGTGTGGCGAGGCCTGGTACCGTATCCTGAAGCTGGTCGACAGTCACTTTGAATTGCGGGAATTCTGCCCACTTGTCTTTTACATTCTGTTCATCATAAGCTTTCGGGTTGATGGCGAAGTAGCCTGTGTCGAGATGCCATTTTGCTTGGACTTCAGGCGTCGCCAAGTATTTCATGAACTCCCAAGCTGCTTCCTGTTTTTCTTCCGCTATCCCTTTTGACATCCACAAAGATGCACCCCCGATGACGACGCCATTCCGTTTCACCTCATCCGCATGCGGAATATACGCTACACCGACTTCGAAAGGTGCGTTTTTGATGGCGCCAGCAACACCCGCGGAGGAATCCATATACATTGCTACTTTCTCCGTTGCAAACGCCGAACGGATATCATCCCAAAGCGTACCGAAGTTGCCAAATGTGCCTGCTTTATTCATCGTATCGAGGAAGCGGAATACGTTCAGCCCTTCAGGCCCGTTGAATAAAGCTTCCGTTGCGTCACCCGATCTACCATTGTCTTCATTCACATACAGTCCGCCTTGCGTCGCAACAAGTTGTTCGAAGAACCAGCCGTATGTCAGCATGGAGAAGCCATACATATCAGCAGTTTTCAGTTTCGCAGCAACGTCAATTACCTCTGCGAACGTTTCCGGCGCTTTTTCCGGATCCAATCCAGCAGCTCTAAATGCGTCTTTATTATAAATCATGACCGGCGTTGACGAATTGAACGGCATGGAATAAAGTTCGCCGTCCACCTTATAATAATTCAGGATGTTCCCTTCCAACTGGGAAAGATCGTAATTATCCTTGTCGATGAATTTCTGCATTGGTTCGATGTAGCCACTGTCGATCATATATTTCGTACCGACTTCAAATACTTGCGTGATCGCAGGAGCATCCTTTGTACCGCCAACCCCTCGCAGCTTCGTCAAGGATTCCTCATAAGAACCTTGGAACTCCGCTATTACTTCGTATTTATCCTGGGATTCATTGAACCCTTTTACGATTTTCTCAATTGATTCCTGACCAGTTCCCGACATCGCATGCCAGAACTCGATTGTGACCTTTTCTTCCACCGTGGCATTGGTCTCGTTATTCCCTTCCGAACTGGAAGATGAATTATTCGTAGAAGACGATGATTCATCGGTTTTCGAATCGCTATTTGAACAGGCTGTCAAAATCGCAACTGTCAAAATCAGCATCCAAAACAAAGATGACTTAACCATTTTCCTCAATTCAAGCACCCCTTTTGATTTGTTAGTTAAACTAATCATTTCAAAGCACCTTGGGATAACCCTTTTTGCAATTGCTTCTGTCCAAGGAACAGCAAAATTAGCGTCGGTATAATGACTACAATAACTCCGGCCATGACCACCCCCCATTCTGTCGCAATTTCCTGGGACTGTAGCTGCTTCAAACCGATTTGCACCGTCCGAACTGACTTGTTTGTCGTAATGAGCAAAGGCCATAAATACATATTCCAAGTCGTTAGGAAGCCATAGGCACCTAATGTGACAAGACTTGTTTTCGAAACCGGTAGGACGACCCGCCAGAAAAACACGAACCGGCTCAGACCCGCAATTTGAGATGCTTCGTGCAATTCCTTCGGTATCGTCAAGTAATGCTGACGTAGCAGGAACGTACCGAATGCAAGAGCGAAAAACGGCACTGTTAACCCTTGATACGTATTGAACCAATCTAACTTCCGAATCGTGAAGACGTTCGGAATCATCGTCGCCTCCCATGGAATCATCATCGTTGAGATGAACAGGAAGAAAATGAAATCCCGTCCTTTGAATTTTAAAAACACAAACGCATACGCCGCCAAACTGCAAACAAGCAGTTGGCCAAGCAT
Organism: Sporosarcina thermotolerans; assembly: GCF_042658975.1. Taxonomy (NCBI): domain Bacteria; kingdom Bacillati; phylum Bacillota; class Bacilli; order Caryophanales; family Caryophanaceae; genus Sporosarcina; species Sporosarcina thermotolerans. The sequence continues at coordinate 135,021 of NZ_JBHSRM010000003.1, forward strand.
CACACTTGCAGAGACAATGAAGCTGTTCAGCAAATAATTCATCAAAGGTAGTCGACTGAACACTTTAATGTAGTTTTCAAAACTTATGGACTCCGGCAAAAACTTCCCCTGAATTATCTCCGGCCCCGTCATGAATGAAATAAGGAAGGCATACAGTACGGGAAAGAAAACGAATGCTGACGTCACAAGCAATAGGAAATAGATCCATATCTTCGACAAAAGGCCCATTCTCATTGATAATGCACTCTCCTCTCGCCCAACTTGAACTGAAGGATTGTGACAACAAGGATGATGATGAATAAAATAACGGCCTGAGCACTTGCGGTCCCGAACTGGTAATTAATAAACGCCTCACGGTAAATCGAATACACGATCAAGTTCGTTGACTGTGAAGGTCCGCCCTTCGTCAAAATATCGATTTGCCCAAATGTCTGAAACGAATTGATCAGTGAAATCGTAATAATAAAGAATAATGTCGGCGACAGCATCGGCAATGTAATCCTTCTTAATCGGTAAAGATAACCCGCGCCATCTATTCTTGCACTCTCGTAAAGATGTTCATCTATGTTCTGTAGTCCGCCTAATAAAATAAGGAAGGAAAAACCGATATTCATCCAAATCGTTGAAATCGAAACAGAAATCAATGCCCACTCCGGATCTAAAAGCCACTGAACCTGTTGAATAGTAAAGAGGCTAAGTAAACGGTTGAACATGCCAATACTTGGATTAAACATGAATAACCAAATGACAGAGGAAGCTGCCACCGAAATTCCCATCGTTGAAGAGTACATCGTCCTGAAGAAACCGACTCCTTTTAATTTTTCATTCGCCAATAAGGCAAAGAAAAGGGCTAAAATGATTGTGAGTGGTACGGTATAAAAAACGAATAACCCAGTTGCTTTCATACTGTTTTGGAATTCCGACGAGCCTAACAAATAGAGATAGTTTTCGAAACCGACATTGATGGCAGGAGTCCCATTCTGATCCGTCAGGAAAAAACTTAAATAGATAGTACGGAACATCGGATAGAATACGAAAACAGAAAATAGAATGACAGATGGAAGTAGATAAAGAATCGCGGTCCGTCCATCGACTGATTTCCTCCAAAATGTCATGACGACACCTCTTTATTCGCAACATAATTTCCGTAATCGATTGTTTTCTTGATTAATTCGCCGCTTTTCTCCTCGAATATGGATAATGATTCAAAATCTATGTGGACAGACAGACGGTCGCCGATGTCGATATGCCATTGACCGCTCCATTTCGCCATCCATTCCTCCTTGCCCAATTTAAATGAAAAGATCGTTTCATTACCCAAGATTTCTACATTTGTCACTTCAACCTCGAAGACGTCGCCTTCCTTTTTGTCAGATGTCTTCGGGTAAAGATTTTCCGGTCTCAGACCGACTGTCATGGACGTTCGGGGAAGTTTCCCGATTTCCTCTACTGGGACACTTATCTTGAATTTATCCCCTAATACAAGTTGTTGATCCGCTTCATTAAATTCAGCTTTAGCCAAATTCATCGGAGGAGAACCAATGAATGTCGCAACGAATGGATTGGCGGGATAATTGTAAATATCAATCGGCTTTCCAATCTGCTGGATTTTCCCTTCATGCAAGATCATGATCCGGTCCCCCATTGTCATCGCTTCCACTTGGTCGTGGGTGACGTAGATCATCGTAATACCAAGGCTTCTTTGGATTCTTCTAATTTCCGAACGCATTTGCGCACGCAGTTTTGCATCGAGATTGGACAACGGTTCATCCATTAGACAAATTGGTTTTTCATTGACGATAGCTCTGGCAAGCGCGACACGTTGGCGTTGCCCCCCGGAAAGTTCACGGGGTTTCCGGTCAAGGTAGTCCGTCAATCCAAGCATTTCCGCTACATCAGCCGCTTTCTTTCGCTGATCCTCTTTCTTCATACGTTTCACGTCAAGACCGAACGTAATATTTTGCTGTACGGATATATGTGGAAGCAGGGCGTAGTTTTGGAACACCATTGAAAGGTCCCGTTTATTCGGCGTTAAATGATTCGCTACCGTGTCACCAATTTTAAGAGTTCCACCCGTAATCTCCTCAAGACCCGCAATCATTCGCAGCATTGTACTTTTTCCGCAGCCCGACGGTCCAACCAATACAAAAAACTCGCCCGGTTCAATCGTTACGTTTATATTTGAAATAACATCGACCTGCTTATCGTATGATTTAGAGACATCAATCAGTTCCACTCGTTTCATCGAAGCGAATTCCTTCCTTTCCGCTATTTTTTAAATAATTGTTAGACACATTACGATTTAGGAGGGCAAAACTATGAATAAACTATTCCTCGTCATCCTTCTTGCCCTCCTATCAGCATGTTCCCCCCAACCTGCCAAGTTGCCTGATGACGATTTCCTGATCATCGCACACCGCGGCGCCTCGGCATACGCACCGGAGCATTCATTACTGGCCTATGAATTGGCAGTAAAGATGCGCGCCGACTACATTGAACTTGATGTACATATGACAAAAGATGGGGAACTTGTTTCCATTCACGACAGTTTTATTGATGGGTTAGATAGTAAAAAAGCGATTAAAGATATTACCTTCAATGAGTTGAAATTAGTACCGAGAGAATCTACTTTTAAAGGACCAATACCGGTCTTTTTTCCGTCCGAAACTGACCTAATACGCATAGTCAGTACGGAAGAGATCTTTTCGCATTTCCGTGACGAAGTTAATTATTATATTGAAATTAAATCTCCACAATCTTATCCCGGTATAGAAGAGGTATTACTTAAGCAACTGAGAGATTACGGGCTTTTATTCGATAAAGGAACGGTTCCACAAGTGATTTTGCAATCATTCGATGCGGATTCATTGAAAAAGGTGCATAAATTGGAGCCATCTATTCCACTTATACAACTGTATTCGGTCAAAAATGAAACGATACCAACAAAAAGGAAATTGCGGAAAATTGCTACGTATGCATCAGGCATCGGTATCAACGAAAACCTTGTAACAGCGGAGTTTGTGAAGCTTGTGCACGGCGAGAAACTGCATCTTCATCCGTATACCGTGAACGAGGAAGAAGCGATTCGGCGCATGATTGAACTTGGGGTGGATGGAGTTTTTACAGATGTTCCGGATAAGGTTGAAGGAATTTTAGAAGGTATGAAATAAAAAAACATCCTATTCAACTTGCGAATAGGATGGCTTTTCTCAATTATACGCCCGCGGAAACTTCTTCTTTGAAGCGTTTTACAGCATTTTCAATTATCACAGTATGACCGATTTCATTCAGCGTTTCGCCAATTTTTCCGATTGCTGAAATAAGCATTTCCTCCGTCGTGTTCCCCATATGCCCGATTCGGAACGCTTTGCCGGCTAAATGTGCCAAGGAACCCGCGACGATTACTCCTTTTTCCCCCAATACACTACGGAATTCCGCGTCATTCACACTGTCAGGATAAAGGATACAGCTCAATGTAGATGCAGCAACATCTTCCTCCGCCAATGGCGTCATTCCATATTCACGAAGTGCACCTCGAACGCCTTTTCCGAATGCAGAATGTCTTGCGTATCGTTTTTCTAAACCTTCCTCCATGACCAATTTCATGCCTTCATCATAAGCATAGATCAGGTTCACTGGAGGCGTCGCAAAGTATTTCGAAGGATCATGCATGATTGGGATCCAGTTTTTAATATCGCAATAATATGCTGGAATATGCTCCATTTCTTCACGTGCGTTTAGGGCGGTTTGATTGAAAGCAACAATCGCCAATCCCGGAGGAACGCCAATCGCCTTTTGTGAGCCGGTCAGAATGACGTCAATCTTGTTATTTGGACTGCCATATTCTTTGCTCATATCCTCTTCCATTGCAGCCGTCGCACAGACGCCATCCAAAATGACAAGAGCACCATGTTTTTTAATAATCGGAACTAACGCATCCAAATCGGCCGCTACACCGGTTGACGTATCAGCATGAGTGATTGTCACCGCCTTGTATGTATGCTCCGATAGTGTCCGTTCCACTTCATCCGGCGAAACCTGTTTTCCCCATTCAGCCTGAAGAACATCCATCTCAATGCCAAATGCCTTCCCCAATTGAATGAACCGGTCCCCGAAATAGCCATGGCTGATAATCAATAAACGTTCGCCCGCAGCTACCGTATTGACAAGAGCCATTTCCATCCCAATCGTTCCGGAACCGGAAACGACGAACACCTCACCATCCGTCTTGAACATTTCGCGTGTCCTCTCGACTGAACGCTTATAAATCTCGACAAACCTCGGATCCGTGTGACCCCTTGTCTCACTTGCCATAGCATCATAGATCGAGTCAATAACTGGAGTCGGTCCCGGTATTAAAAGCATTTCTTCATTTCGCATACTGCATCCTCCCTATTTTATGCTCTAATTCATTCATTCGCTATATGGTCGTCAGTACCCTCTTATTATAGACTTAAATAGTGGATCCATGATGGATTAATGGAACCTGATTGCGGAATAATGGGCCTTGCAGATGGAACAATGGACCCTGGACGAGATTAATGGACCTTGTACACGGAACAATGGACCCTAAACGAGATTAATGGACCTTGAACACGGAACAATGGACCCTGTGTACCTCAAAAGCGATTAAGTCCATATAATTGTGTAAATAGGAAAAGGCCTTTTCCATCCCTTGTGATAAAATGTTTTCAACCACGATAAACATTTGGAGGAATGGAAAATGGCCCAACTTAATTTTAACCTAGATATGGATATTTTAAAAGACTCTGTAATGAATTCAAACATTGATGCTGTCGTCAAATCCACAATCGTTCTCGTTCTGAATGAATACATGGAAATGGAGCGGGATGAGTACTTAAAGGCGGCTTCCTATGAGCGTTCCGTCGACCGTATTGACTATCGTAACGGATACTACGAACGAGATTTAACCATGAGTATCGGAAAAATCACATTGAAGGTCCCCCGCACACGCCAAGGTGATTTCGCTCCTTCCGTTTTTGAAAGATACGCAAGATGCGACCAGGCACTTGTCCTCTCTATGCTTGAGATGGTAGTGAATGGCGTATCGACACGTAAGGTCACAAAGGTTGTGGAACAGTTATGTGGTAAGAGTGTTTCAAAATCATTCGTCTCATCCTTGACGGCGAAGTTAGATCCTATTGTCAACGAATGGGCTAACCGACCTTTGAATACAAGCTACTTTCCTTATTTATTTGTGGACGCCATGTACATTAAAGTAAGGGAGTACAATCGTGTGGTTTCTAAAGCTGTCTACCTCGCCCTTGGAGTTGATAAAGAGGGTCGTCGAGAAATTCTTGGTTTGAAAGTGGATCATAATGAAAGTTTCAAGAGTTGGTCTGCTTTTTTCCAACACCTTATTTCAAGAGGTCTTCAATCACCTAAACTGGTCGTTTCCGATGCACATGAAGGTCTTAAAAAGGCAATTCAACAAGATTTCGTGGGTACTTCTTGGCAGCGATGCAATGTTCATTTCAAACGCAATATTGTCGAAGCCTTTCCAAAGAAGGACAACCAGGAAGCGATTAGCCTCCTAAAAAGCATATTTGCCGCAGAAGATATGGATACTGTACGGAATCTGAAAGGGCTTTTCTTTGAAAAGTACGAAGGCAACTCCAAGTACCAAAAGGCATTGGGAATTCTCGATGAGGGCTTCGAGGATTCTATTCAATATATCAACTTTCCGATTGCCCATCGTAAGTCTATTAGAAGCACAAACGGTGTCGAGAGGTTAAACGAGGAGATTCGCAGGAGAGAACGTGTAATTCGGATCTTTCCCAACACCCAATCCGCTTTCAGATTAATTGGCGCCGTGCTCATCAGTTATGTGGATGGAAACAAATACTGGAATAAAAGATTGTTTACAGATAAAAAGTCGTAAGACTTAATTGATCGTCATGCAACTTGACATGGAGCCTCTGCGGGCATGAGTCCAAAGCCAGGAAATCCAGCCGATGGGGCTGGCTTTTCCCGCCAAGGCTATCATGCCCGCCTCTCCAAGTAAAGTTGCGAGCAGTTAGATTGTAGGCGTATCCAGTATTACCTAATATATTTTGTTGAAAGAAATCCATGAAAACATTAAAAGGGAATTTACACAAGATTAAGGACTTGACTTCAAAAGCCCGTTTCCATGTACAACGGGAACGGGCTTCTTATCATTCTAGATACTTGCCGATGCAACGCTCACATTCATATAGTAGAGACTCCACTTGCTCTACAATTTCACACCCACATTCCACACAGGTCTTTGCTGACTTTGTTTGAGTTTCCATATTGAATCCCTCCTTTTAATGTAAAATCCCATATCCCGGAAGCGTCAAAAACTCTTCGAACTCCTCTTGCAACGTCAACTTAACAAACAACTCGCTCGCTTCTTTATACTTTCCAAAGCGAAATTCCTTTTCCCCAATCGACGCTTTCAACTTACTCATTTCCTCTTCAAAAACTTCATGGAATAAATCAACAGTGATTTCCCTTCCATCTTCAAGCTTCCCTTCTGGATGGCGAATCCATTGCCAAACTTGGGAACGAGAAATTTCAGCGGTTGCAGCATCCTCCATCAGATGATTGATTGGTACAGCGCCATTTCCGTTCAACCAAGATGCAATATATTGAACGCCGACACTGCAATTCATCCGCAATCCATCCTCTGTAATCGTCCCCGTCGGCACTTCAAGCAGATCTGCAGCCGTCACTTTAACGTCCTCACGCTTCCGATGCACCTGATTCGGCCCTTCCATTTGCTTGTCGAATTCCTTCATCGCAATAGCGACAAGTCCCGGGTGAGCAACCCACGTCCCATCATGTCCGTCCGTCACTTCCCAGCGTTTATCTTCTGCAACTTTCCTGAACGCTTCTTCATTCGCCTCAGGATTATTCCGAATCGGAATTTGTGCGGCCATCCCTCCAAGAGCAAAAGCATTGCGCTTATGGCATGTTTGGATGCAAAGCTGTGTATAAGCCCGCATGAATGGTGATGTCATCATCACTTGCCCTCGATCTGGCAGAATTACATCCAGCTCGTTCCGAAGTCTTTTAATGAAGCTAAAAATATAATCCCAGCGGCCACAATTCAGCCCCGCTGCATGATCCCGCAATTCATAAAGGATTTCATCCATTTCAAAAGCAGCGGTAATTGTTTCGATCAATACCGTTGCACGTATCGTCCCGACCGGAATTTCAAGCCTTTCCTGCGCGAAAAGGAATACTTCATTCCAAAACCTTGCCTCCAAATGGCTTTCAAGCTTCGGTAAATAAAAATACGGTGCCGTCCCTTTTGCGATTAACTCATTCGCATTATGAAAAAAGTAGAGTCCAAAATCGAAAAGCCCTCCTGCCATCGGTTCACCGTCGATTAAAAGATGCTTTTCATCCAAATGCAGTCCGCGCGTCCTAACGAGTAAAACAGCAGTCTCGTCATTCAATGAATAGGTCTTTCCATTCGACGGCTGTTCAAACTCAATTGTCCGCCTGACAGCATCTTTCAGATTGACTTGCCCATTGATCATATTCGACCAGGTCGGAGAAGTCGCATCCTCAAAGTCCGCCATGAAAGCTTTCGCCCCCGAATTTAGTGCATTGATGATCATTTTTCGATCCACTGGTCCTGTAATTTCGACCCGCCGATCCTGCAAATCATGGGGGATCGGTGCAACACTCCAATCCCCCTCCCGGATATGCTTCGTTTCCTCAAGGTAATCAAGCTTCTGTCCTTCATTAAGGAGCTGTTGGCGTTGTTTCCGTTTATCCAACAGTTCCTTTCGTCTTCCATTGAACGTATCATGCAGACTATATAGGAATTCCAACGCTTCCGGAGTCAGGATTTCTTCCGTCCAAGCAGTCATTTCACCGACAACATCGATATTGAAACGTACTTTTTTAGAAGCCAGTTCGACCATCCTTTCGCTAATTAAATAAACTGCGCTTTCTCAGTTGAACCCTTCATGGCAGTTGTAGAAGAAGTGCCACCTGAAATGACTTGAGCCACTTCGTCGAAATACCCTGTACCGACTTCACGCTGATGGCGGGTCGCTGTGTACCCTTTCGATTCATTCGCAAATTCCGCTTCCTGCAACTTCGAGTACGCCGCCATTCCGTGGTCTTTATATCTATGCGCCAACTCGAACATGCTATGGTTCAATGAATGGAAGCCTGCGAGTGTGACGAATTGGAATTTGTACCCCATCTTGCCTAATTCACGCTGGAACTTTTCAATTGTTTCTTCATTGAGATTCGCCTTCCAGTTAAATGAAGGGGAGCAATTATAAGCAAGCATCTTCCCTGGAAATTTCTCATGGATCGCATCCGCAAACCGCTTAGCTTCTTGGAGATCAGGAGTGGATGTTTCACACCAGATGAGATCGGCATATGGCGCATAGGCAAGGCCCCGAGCAATTGCCTGATCGATACCAGCTTTCGTCCGGAAAAATCCTTCCGGAGTGCGTTCCCCTGTGATGAATGTATGATCTCGTTCGTCAATATCACTTGTAATCAAGTCCGCAGCATCCGCATCAGTACGTGCAATGATGACTGTCGATACACCTAACACATCCGCAGCAAGCCTCGCGGATATCAAATTTCGGACAGCATTTTGCGTAGGAAGCAACACCTTCCCACCAAGATGACCACATTTCTTTTCCGAAGCAAGCTGATCTTCAAAATGAACACCAGCCGCCCCCGCCTCAATCATCGCCTTCATTAATTCGAACACATTCAACGGACCGCCGAATCCGGCTTCCGCATCCGCCACAATCGGTGCAAACCAATCAAATCCGTCTTCTCTACCCTCAACATGATCGATTTGATCAGCACGTTGCAGCGCCTGATTGATGCGCTTCACAACATTCGGCACACTATTTACCGGGTAAAGGCTCTGATCGGGATACATATGGCCCGCCATATTAGCATCCGCAGCCACTTGCCAACCGCTTAAGTAAATTGCCTGAAGACCAGCCTTCACCTGCTGGACAGCCTGATTCCCCGTCAATGCGCCCAACGCATTAATGAAATCCTCTTCATGCAGTGATTTCCAAAGCCGTTCCGCACCTTTTTTCGCCAATGTCTGTTCAATTTGAACTGAACCACGGAGCTTCACAACCTCTTCCCCACTATAGCCCCGTTCAATTCCCGCCCATCTGCCATCCTCACGCCAGCTATTCTCCAACTGCTTTACCTGTTCAATACGATTCATGAATCCATTCCACACCTTTCAGTGATTTACGTTGTATTCTGTTATATAGTAATGTATTTCACGTTCGATTGTTGTGGTACAGTAGGAAAGTAACAAATCAGGCTGTGAAAATGCCCTAATGGTTATAGAAGGTGAAAGTTAGGGCAGGGTACGGGCAAATAGGGGGTCTATGGGAAGTCGGAGGCGTTCTATGGGAAGTCCGCCGTGTTCTATGGGAAGTCAATCGTGTTCTACGGGAAGTCCGCCGTGTTCTATGGGAAGTCAATCGTGTTCTACGGGAAGTCGGTAGCGTTCTACGGGAAGTCCGCCGTGTTCTATGGGAAGTCGGAGGCGTTCTATGGGAAGTCCACCGTATAAGCACAAATAAAAAAACTGTAAACAAAATCATCCCTCCCGATTTTGTTTACAGTCTTATGATCAAGCATGCTTTTTTTCATACTCCGAAATTTGTTCTTCGTATTGGAAGGTCAAAGCGATTTCATCCCAGCCGTTCAACAACATTTGCTTATAGTATGGATCGATATCAAACGTATAGGCTTTCCCGTCTTCACCTGTAACAGTTTGCTGCTCAAGATTAATTTCCAAAGCATATGGCTTGGATTTTCCTTTTGTTAACAACTCTTCGATTTCATCCACCTTAAGTCGGATTGGAAGTAAACCGTTTTTAAAGCAGTTATTATGGAAAATATCCGCGAATGACGGTGCAATGACAACTTCGAATCCATAGTCTAAAATAGCCCACGGCGCGTGCTCTCTTGAAGAACCGCAGCCAAAATTCTCTTGGGCAACGAGGATTTTTGAGCCCTTGAAACGTTCATCGTTTAAAACGAAATCTTTATTTTCCGTGCCATCCGCGTTAATTCTCCAATGATAAAAAAGGTATTTTCCGAAGCCGGTCCGTTCAATCCGTTTAAGGAATTCCTTTGAAATGATCTGGTCGGTATCGACATTTTTCCGGTCAAGTGGAGTCATGACGCTTTGCACTTCATTAATCGGTTCCATGAAATCATCCTTTCTTTATGCGTGAGCAAGTTTCATCGTACGCACGTCCGTGAAATGACCTGTAATTGCGGCAGCGGCTGCCATAGCTGGGCTCATCAAATGTGTTCTTGATCCCGCACCTTGCCTGCCTTCAAAATTACGATTCGACGTCGATGCACATCTCTCGCCTGCTGGAACGACATCATCATTCATAGCAAGACACATGCTGCAGCCTGATTCGCGCCATTCAAAGCCTGCTTCAAGGAATACTTTATCCAAACCTTCCTCTTCCGCCTGCCTTTTCACTGTTCGGGAACCTGGAACGACGATTGCCGTGACATCCGGATGCACTTTTTGTCCCGCAATCACTTCTGCCGCATTCCGCAAATCGCTTAATCTGGCATTTGTGCAAGACCCGATGAATACATGCTGTACTGCAATTAAAGATAGCGGCGTCCCCTGTTCAAGCCCCATGTAGGTAAGCGCTTTTTTCAAAGCCTCTTTATCGGATTCATTCACGAAATCCGCTACTGTCGGAACAGTTGCGCTGATTCCCGATCCCATGGAAGGATTCGTTCCCCACGTGACAAACGGCTCGATTTCTTCAGCATTCACTTCAAGGACAGTATCATAAACTGCTCCTTCATCCGTTGCCAAAGCGAACCATTTTTCCGTTGCCTCCTCAAACGCCTCACCTTCGGGGACATGTCGGCGGCCTCGTAAATAGTCGATCGTCGTTTCATCCGGGCTGATCAAGCCCGCTTTTGCCCCAGCTTCGATGGACATATTGCAAATGGTCATCCGTTCTTCCATCGACATTGCACGAATCGCTTCACCTGTGTATTCGACGATATGTCCTGTACCGACGTCGATTCCAAATTTCGCGATGATTGCAAGGATGACGTCCTTCGCGGTAACGCCATAACCTAACTTTCCATTAATGTGGATTTCCATCGTTTTCGGTTTTGATTGCCATAACGTCTGTGTCGAAAGGACATGTTCAACTTCACTCGTACCGATACCGAACGCGATTGCACCGAATGCCCCATGCGTTGACGTATGGCTATCCCCGCAGACAATTGTCTTGCCGGGCTGCGTTAATCCAAGCTCTGGGCCGATAATATGAACGATTCCCTGATCTGGATGCTCCATATCCGCAAGTGGAATGCCGAATTCTGTACAGTTCTTTTCCAAAGTTGTAATCTGCTTTTTCGCGATTGGGTCGTTGATAGTCGGTAAGTTTCGGGTCGGCACATTATGATCCATCGTTGCGAAACATAGATCGGGACGACGCACTTTCCGGCCCGCAATCCGCAACCCTTCAAATGCCTGAGGAGAAGTCACTTCATGCAATAAATGAAGGTCGATGTAGAGCAAATCCGGCTTCCCCTGTTCTTCATAGACAATATGCTGATCCCAAATCTTTTCAATAATTGTTTTGGCCATTGCGCTTCTCCTTCCCTTCCAATCAATTACGCCTTGGCGTAATTGCGTCCAGATTTTTATCGAACTTGCTCGATAAACTCCTTCAAAAATCTGTGACATCCGCCGGAGGCTATTTTATTCTGCCGTGTTTTAAATCCCAACTATGCCATAAATATTTCTACATGTTTCCATTCACTTATGTGAAGAATTCCGGCTGAATAAAATTAAACGTAAGAAAACATAATGCTATTGGAAACGAACTGAAGGTCCAGTTCATTAATCACCTTATCCGTCCATTCTTTCGTCGAATGAAACCGGTCAAGTTCGCCCTTCAAATCCGCTGTGAAATGTCCTTCTTCAAACACTGTGTTAACCGCTTTTTCAATCGCTGCCGCTTCCGTCTCCATGCCGAATGAGTAGCGAAGCATCATCGCAGCAGACAAAATTGCAGCAACTGGATTCGCAACTCCTTTTCCGGCTACATCCGGAGCAGATCCATGTACCGGCTCGTATAGACCAAAACCGTCGGAACGGACACTTGCGGATGGCAATAAACCAAGTGATCCCGTAATAACGGATGCTTCATCACTTAAAATATCACCAAACATATTTTCAGTGACGACTACATCGAAAGCAGCTGGATTTGTAATTAATTTCATCGCTGCCGAATCGACTAATTGATGCTCGACTTCGATGTCCGGATAACTTTTTCGTTTTTCCTCGACGACTTCCCGCCAAAGCTTACTGGATTGAAGTACATTCGCCTTATCAACGGATGTCACTTTTCCTTTCCGCAAGCGGGCAAGTTCAAACGCTTTATCGACGATCCGCTCGATTTCCTCACGTGTATAGACGAGTGTATCGACTGCGGTCGATTCGGTTTTCCGACTCGGTTGCCCAAAATAAAGGCCTCCTGTCAACTCTCGGACGATTACCATGTCAACGTCACGAACGACTTCTTCTTTTAAAGGTGAAGCATGCAGCAAGGAAGGGACAGCCTTCACGGGCCTTAGGTTTGCGAATAAATCAAAATGCTTTCGGATAGCAAGCAGTCCTTTTTCAGGTCGCAAATCAGATGGATTTTGGTCCCATTTAGGTCCCCCGACTGCCCCTAAGAGGACTGCATCACTTGATTCGCAGAGAGCAATCGTCTCTTCAGGAAGTGGATTGTTGAACTTATCAATCGCTTCCCCACCTATAGAACCGTAGTTGAAATGGAATGTATGATTAAACCTTCTCGCAACCACCTCGAGTACTCGCACTGCAGCTTCAGTCACTTCTGGTCCAATTCCATCACCTTGTAATACAGCCACTCTTTTTTCCATAGCAATTCTCCCCTTTGTTGTCATTAACTTACAAAATATTCAGTCTCAAAAACGTATAAAATACTGTTGATTTTCGCTTCAGGCGGACGCTTTCCGCGGGCATGGCTTCAGCCTCCTCGTCGCTACGCTCCTGCGGGGTCTTCAGCTCATGCTATTCCCGCTGGAGTCGCCGCCTTACGCTTCAATCAACGGAAATTAGTAGTTGGTAGAAACAATTACTCATAAATCTCTGCAGAAACGCATAAAACGGCGGAATTAATTATAAATCCTAAAACTTACGCATAAAGCCACTCAATCACGCATAAATTCCCACAATCACTCATAAACTCACTGCCCAACCATTTCCTTCACCTTCAACAACGCCTGATCCTTCACTAACTTTCTATTAATAGCATTCAAGTATGCTTTAGCCGACGCTTCCAACACGTCCTGCGAAATATCGCGCCCTGTATACGTTTCTCCGTTAAATCGTAGATTAACGACTGCCTCCCCGAGGGCATCACGTCCTTTGCCGATAGATGTGACGCGGTAATCCAATATATTGACATGCCCTTTCACAAGCAGTTCCAATGCATTGAAGATTGCTTCGACGGAACCAGCACCAGTAGTTGCAACGACGACGTTTTCTCCGGAAGGTACGTCTGCCGCGACAGTTGCTGTCGGTACATTCGAAGTTCCGTATTGCACTTGCACATTCGTCAATTCGTAGATGGATGCGTCCGCACTTTCGATTTGCTTTCCAGTGAAGAGGACGAATAGATCATCTTCTGTAATTTCCTTTTTGCGATCTGCTAACTTCTTAAACTCCGCAAAGGCTTCATTCAACTGCTGATCGTTCAACTCAAAGCCCATCGTTATTGCCCGATCCTTGAATGCATGGCGTCCCGAATGTTTGCCAAGCGCAAGAGGTGCCGTCGTTTCTCCAATCAATTCCGGAGTGATGATTTCATAAGTCTCCCGATTTTTCAGCATGCCGTCCTGATGGATTCCGGATTCATGGGCAAAGGCATTTTTCCCGACAACTGCTTTATTCGGTTGGATGACGACGCCTGTCAATTGGCTAACCAACTGGCTTGTGCGTTTGATTTCCTGAAGATTGATGTTAGTTTCAAAACCATAGATATCTTTCCGAATATGAAGTGCTACAGCGATTTCTTCGAGTGCTGCATTTCCAGCCCGTTCACCGATCCCGTTAATCGTACCTTCAACTTGGTCTGCGCCGTTTTCAATTGCCGCAATTGAGTTTGCAACTGCCATTCCCAAATCATTATGACAATGCGCGGATAGCTTCACTCGATCAATTCCAATCACATTCTCCTTCAAAAATTTGAATAAAGCACCGTATTCCTGAGGTGTTGCGTAACCGACTGTGTCAGGAATATTGATCGTCGTTGCACCGGCCTTGATCACTTGATTGATAATACGGACCAAGAATTCCGGGTCTGAACGGAATGCGTCTTCTGCTGACCATTGAACGAGTGGAAAGTATTTTTTCGCATATTTAACGGCTTCTACCGCAATATCGACAACCTGATCGGGAGTCTTTTTCAATTTGTAGTCCATATGAATCGGCGATGTTGCCAAGAAGACATGAAGATGAGGTTGTTCTCCTCCTTTAAGCGCTTCCCATGATGTGTCGATATCACTTTTCATTGCTCGTGCAAGGCCTGTTACCGTCGAGTTCTTCACTGTATTCGCGATTCGTTGCACCGCCTCGAAATCACCAGGTGAAGAAGCAGGGAATCCCGCTTCTATCACCGTCGCGCCAAACCGTTCAAGTTGACGGGCGATTTCCATCTTTTCAGCCGTGTTCAAATTGATGCCGGCTGACTGTTCACCATCACGTAGCGTCGTATCAAAGATGTCAATTCTGCGCACTGCCCACCACTTCTTTCTGTTTGGATTTTGCACCTTCATTCACAAACGGCATCATTGCGCGAAGTTTTGCTCCAACTTCTTCGATTTGATGTTTCGCTTCCGACTCTTCATATGCATTGAAATTCGGACGACCGTTTTCATTTTCTTCAATCCATCCTTTTGCGAATTTGCCTTCCTGGATATCTGTCAAAATTTCTTTCATGCGCGCTTTCGTGTCCGCATCGACAACCCGTGGACCCGATACAAAATCTCCCCACTCAGCCGTATCCGAAATCGAATAGCGCATTCCGGACATTCCGCCTTCATACATCAAATCTACGATCAGTTTCAATTCATGCATTGTTTCGAAATAGGCAAGTTCAGGCTGATAGCCAGCTTCTACCAATGTTTCGAAGCCTGCTTTAACGAGGGAAGTCAAGCCACCGCAAAGTACCGCTTGCTCTCCGAATAGATCTGTTTCAGTTTCTTCTTTGAATGAAGTTTCAAGAACTCCGGCACGTGCAGCCCCGATTCCTTTAGCATAAGCAAGAGCAACATCCTTCGCTTGACCGGAAACGTCTTGATGAACAGCGAATAATGCTGGTACACCAGCGCCCGCTTCATACGTTCTGCGCACAAGATGCCCCGGTCCTTTCGGTGCGACCAAGAATACGTCGACATCTGCTGGCGGCACGATTTGATTGAAATGAACGTTAAATCCATGCGCGAATACGAGGGATTTACCTGCTGTTAGTGCTGGTTCGATTTCTTCTTCATATACTTTTTTCTGTCTTTCATCTGGGAGCAAAACCATGATGATGTCTGCTTGTTCAGCTGCTTCGCGAACTGTTTTCACTTCAAGTCCATCTTCTTTTGCTTGATCGAAAGATTTCCCCGGGCGAACACCGACGACTACGTTGAATCCTGAGTCTTTCAGGTTTTGTGCATGTGCGTGGCCTTGTGAACCGTATCCGACCACCGCGATTGTCTTTCCTTGTAATAGTCCTTCATTGATATCCTGGTTGTAATACATTTTAGCCATTGTAAATTCCTCCTTGGTTTTTTGGTTTTTCGGGTTTTATTTTTATGTTTTATTTCAAAATCGATAACTGCGGTGAGTTCACCTTCTGAATCTCTCGAGTGAACGCTGTTGCGCCGGTCCTTGCTAACTCCTTGATTCCATAAGGTTTCACCAGATCAATGAAAGCTTCAATCTTCTCAGGTGCGCCGGTCACTTGATACGTGACAACATTCTTCCCAGAATCAATCACCGTCGCCCGGAACGGCTCGATAATACTATTGATTTCACTACGTGCATGTGGCGGGGAAACAACTTTCACCAAAGCGAGTTCACGCATCACAATTGCCTTCTCAGTTATATCATTTACTTTAAGCACATCAATCTGCTTCTGAAGTTGCTTTACCAACTGTTCGATTTTCTGTTCATCTTCCACATGCACGATGAATGTCATTTTCGACATTCCGGGCTGTTCAGTGTGTCCGACGGTAATGCTTTCGATATTGAATTGCCGCTTCATCAGCAATCCCGTCACCCGGTTTAACACTCCGCTTTGATTGATAGCCGTAACTGTTATGACTCTTCTCATGCACGTTTCACCCCAATCATTTCATTTAGACCTTTTCCTGGCGCCACCATCGGGTAGACGTTTTCGAGCATTTTCACTCGGCAATCGATAAGAACTGGTTCATCCGATAAAAGGGCTTCCTCAAAAATCTTTTCAGCATCCTCTTTCTTTGAAACCCGATATCCCTTGATGTCATAGGCTTCGGCAAGCTTGACGAAATCCGGTTGGACGGGGATCAATGACTGTGAGTAGCGTTCATCGTAAAATGTCTGCTGCCACTGACGCACCATTCCGAGCGCCCCGTTGTTCAAGATGACGACTTTCACGGGAATCCTCAACTCTTGTAGAAGCGATAATTCTTGTGCTGTCATTTGGAATCCGCCGTCTCCGACAATAGCAACGACCCGCGCTTCCGGTTTCGCAATTTGCGCACCAATAGCTGCCGGGAAGCCGAATCCCATCGTTCCAAGACCTCCGGATGTTACCCAATGATCCGGGTTGTTCAATGAATAATATTGGGCCGCCCACATTTGATGCTGTCCGACGTCTGTCGTGACAATTGCATTTCCTTTCGTGATGCGGTGAATCATTTGAATTGCCTCTTGCGGAAGCAGTTCGTGTTCATCCAAGTTGTACCATAACGGACCTTCTTCAGTGAGCCCGTTTAAGTAGTTCAACCACTCCGCAGTATCCGGAGCTTCGAACTCCTGATTGAGCAGTGCCTTCAAAGCTTCTTTCGAGTCTGCCACAATCGGGATTTCTGTTGGGACGTTCTTGCCGATCTCGGCAGGATCAATGTCGATATGAATCACTTTTGCATTTGGTGCGAACGTTTTAAGATTGCCAGTTAGTCGATCATCGAATCGCGCGCCGATATTCAGAAGCACATCACATTCGCTAATCGCCATATTCGCGGTATACGTCCCATGCATACCGGCCATGCCAAGGAACAGTTCGTGGTCTCCCGCGATTCCGCCTAATCCTAACAATGTGTTCGTAACTGGAATGCGGTTCTTCTCCAATAGTGTCTTCAATTCTTCCATCGCCTGGCCGTGTAAGACTCCGGCCCCTGCGAGGATAAGTGGTTTTTTAGCAACAGCGATTGCTTCCGCTGCCTTCTGTATTTGTAAGTAATTCGGAGTTGTTGTTGGCTGGTAGCCTGGTAGATTTACTTCGGCATTCCGATCCTCGGCAGTTACGAACATCGCAGTTGAAATGTCTTTCGGAATATCAACTAAGACTGGACCACGGCGACCTGTTGAAGCAATATGGAATGCCTCCTTAATGATCCTTGGCAAGTCCTCCACATTCTGCACTTGGTAGTTATGCTTCGTGATCGGTTGGGTAATGCCAACGATATCCGCTTCTTGGAATGCATCTGTACCGATGACCGTGCTTGCCACCTGCCCTGTGAAAACGACGAGTGGCAATGAATCCATCATTGCATCAGTGATTCCAGTCACAAGATTCGTCGCGCCCGGGCCCGATGTCGCAATGACGACTCCCGGTTTTCCAGATACTCGTGCATACCCTTCGGCCGCATGGATGGCTCCCTGTTCATGACGGGCAAGCACATGTGGAATCGGATCCTTATATAATGCGTCGTATATTGGTAGGACAGCACCCCCGGGGTAACCGAAAATGACTTCGACACCCTGACCCTTCAACCCTTGAATCAAGACGGCTGACCCATCCATCGGTTGAATCCCTTGTTGCTCCACAGGCTCCGGCTCCATCTCCATAACTGCTTGCTTGATTTGTACTTCCGTCTGAACTTCCGCACTCATTAACAAACTCCTCCTTACTTTTTTATTGTATTTTTATTAATTAACCCAACTATGAAAGTGGCTTGCTCCGTTGATTGGAGCGAAAGCCGTTACGAAGAACGGCTTTTGCGAGTAAAAGCGTAGCGTTACGAGCAGGAAGTAGTAAGCTGAAGCCATGCCCCCCGGAAAGCGTCCGCCTGTAGCGGAAATCAACTGTCACGTATAAATAAAAAAAGCCTTTTCTCCCCACACAAAGAAATCCTATCTTCATGTAAGGGATGAAAAAGCTTTTCATGGTACCACCCTTGTTCGCAGCATCCGCCGCCTCGCGAATGAACAAAAATAACCGTCCATTCATTGATAACGAGCCCAATATTACATAAGCCCGGGACTGCCTACTAGCTAACACTTTCAGCAATCCACTCCGGGGAGATGTCGCGGATAGTTGCATTGCCGGCTTCCAGCACGACCGGCTCTCTGTGAATGCAAGGATCTATCAACTTTTACCCCATCATCGATTTTTATATTTTCATCACGCCGCCAGTGCTGGCTGACGTAACAAGTTTTGAATATCTTGCTAAATACCCTTTTTTGATTTTCGGCTCGAATGGTTGCAGCTTACTTTTACGCTCCGCTAACACTTCGTCAGTTACCTTCAACTCAATCGTTCGATTCGTCAAATCAATGGCGATAATATCTCCATCTTCGACTAAAGCAATCGGACCGCCCTCTGCCGCTTCCGGTGAAATATGTCCGATGGAAATTCCACGGGAGGCTCCGGAGAATCGACCATCCGTAATGAGCGCCACTTTCGTTCCTAATCCTCTTCCTTGAATTGCAGAAGTAGGAGCAAGCATTTCCGGCATTCCCGGCCCGCCTTTCGGACCTTCATATCGGATGACGACGACATGCCCTTCACGGACATTGCCGTTATCAATGTTCTCCTGCGCCGCTTCCTGGGAATCAAAGACAATCGCTTCACCAGTAAACTCCTTGATAGATGGGTCGACTGCACCGACTTTGATAACTCCGCCGTCCGGTGCGATGTTGCCGAATAAAACCGACAAACCTCCGACTGGACTATATGGATTATCTTTTGTACGGATCACTTGATCATTTGTAATATGATGATCCTTCACATCTTCACCAATCGTTTTGCCTGTAATCGTTATGCGATCGGGGTGAATGGCGCCCGGGATCTTCGTAAGTTCATTGATGATGGCACTGACGCCACCCGCTTTGAATATGTCATCCATCGAGATATCCGATGCTGGCATGATTTTCGCCAAATACGGAACCCGTTCCGCCACTTTATTAATGTCTTGTACGCTATATTCGATTTCTGCTTCATGTGCGATCGCCAATGTATGTAAAACCGTATTCGTCGATCCGCCCATCGCCATGTCGAGTGCGAATGCATCATCGATGGCTTCCTTCGTCACGATGTCCCGCGGTTTGACATTTTCTTTCACCATGCGGATCAAGTGCTTTGCCGCATCCTTTATCAGTTTATGGCGCTCTTCCGAAGTCGCGACAATTGTTCCATTGCCTGGCAACGCCATTCCAAGCATTTCCATTAGGCAGTTCATAGAGTTCGCCGTGAACATTCCCGAGCAAGATCCGCATGTTGGACATGCATTGTTTTCAATGTCAAGAAGCTCTTCCGCAGTCATCTTGCCAGATTTATATGCTCCGACTCCTTCGAACACCGATGTTAGGGAAAGCTGAGCCCCTGTTGAAGAGACCCCCGCCTCCATCGGCCCGCCCGAGACGAATACGGAAGGGACATTCGTCCGTACCGCAGCCATGAGCATTCCCGGCGTGATTTTGTCACAGTTCGGGATGTAGAACACACCATCGAACCAATGCGCATTGATAACAGTCTCCGCCGAATCGGCAATCAGTTCGCGGCTCGGAAGCGAGTAACGCATTCCGATATGACCCATCGCAATTCCATCATCGACACCGATCGTATTGAATTCGAATGGAACCCCGCCTGCTTCCCAAATCGCCTCTTTAACGATTTCAGCAAATTTATTCAAATGTTTATGTCCTGGAATAATATCAATATATGAATTACAAACCCCGATGAAAGGCTTCTCCAAATCCCTGGTCTTCACACCGGTCGCATATAGCAGACTTCGATGCGGGGCACGGTCGACCCCTTTTTTAATCATGTCACTTCTCAAGGCAATCTCTCCTTGTCAATTCATCTATCAGCTATTAATTTGATAGAAGTGTGTGAAATGAATCACAAATCAAAATAGATTGTTGCTATCATATATCGGATAATAACTTGCGTCAACCCTCTTTTTTCAAATAATTTATCAATTGTGAATTATGATTAATTTTGTATCCGCTTACATTATTGACAGTCTGCCTTTTGCTAAAAATATGACACTTTTAAAATATTTTTTATTCAATGATGTGATCTGTAAGAATTGATTCTTCATTCATTGAATTTATCAATCCGCCAGCCAGCCTTTTTCACATAGATATAGTTGACCGTAAACTTCTCGGCAGTCCGGGTATCGCCGATAGGGACTGTCAATTCGAATGTCATTTTTCTTCCCTTCGATTTCATTTCCCTCGCTGTCGCGATTTCCCATATTAAAAGTGATTCCTCTTCATCTTCAGTTTCCGGCTGCGCCAACTTCTTTTCGTACTTAATAATCCCGTTTTTTCGGATGAACCTTTTAGCTTTTTTCTTAGTCACGAACTTCCGTATTTCCGCATTCAGTTTTTTCTTTGAATCCAAATGCCCTGCCAAGTAGCGATAGTTTAGGTGTTTATGCATAAAGGTCGTATACTCGCTTTCCTTATACAAACCACCGGCCATTACAATGTTTTCCATCTCCACCCAAGCGGTTGCCAATTCTATTGCACTTTTCGGTGTTAAGGCAGTTCGGTTAGTCGAATCTTTTCCACAAGCGGACAATACAATCACTAACATCAAAATGAATGCAACGTACTTTCTTTTATTTACCACCACTCAACCTCCTGACGACCCTGATACTTAAACGTATGAGAAATTTTGGGATCAAATACGCCAATCTACTTAATCAAAAACCATTTACATAAGGATTTTACTTGTAAGAATATTTCGCGACATGAATACAATTACAATGGGTCTCTATCTTTATGCATTAAAAATTGAACTGTTTCAAAAAAATCTTTCGACAAATTTCGCGGTTTCTCTACTTGTGGATAACTTTGTCCACGTTATACACATTGACCCATGCGCGTTAACAGCTTTACAAACAAGTTAACCACAACTTATCCACGGTTAACTGTGGATAAGAGAACGATTGTTCTTAAAATAAAACTCTGATATTGTATACATACCGAATCTTTAACGTATGCAATTAAAAACTTTTTTATGAAGGAGTCTATGCAATGTCGAGAATGTCGGACGATTTACTGGTCGAAGCCTATGAACAAGCAATCGTACTGAATCTCTGTCCCGGGTTTATAATATTATTGGAAAAAGAAATTCAACGCCGTTCATTACAACATGACATAGAACCCTCTCAAAGCACCTTGAAGAGCTCATCCTTTCAATGAAGGACAAGCTCTTTTTTTTGATTCATTTTCACTTAAATATCACAACTTTCAACCGATATACAGAATAAGGATTAGTATTTATGGAGGTGTTAAAATTGATTAAAAGAATCTTTAGCTTGTTCGTCATCGCTTTCTTTTTAGGCAGTACCATGCATTCCGCGGAAGCTGCAACTATTAGTGAACAAAGCAGAATTATTTTCGGTACTTTACAGTATTTAGATAAAAACGGTAGATATCTTACAATAAAAAGAGATAATGGGGGACTGGAAAACTACTATTTCCAGCGTCATACATTAATTATTAACGATAAGGGAGCAGCAGGACTAAGCGCTCTAATAGAAGGAGACCGTCTCAGACTTCAATTTACCGAAACCGGTTCATCACGTATAGACAAAGTGGAAGTGTTAAATGAAGAAAAAGAAATAGAGTCGATCCGGAAAGGAAAGATCCATCAGTTAGATGCCTTATCGGGGAAAATCAAGTTGAGCGACAGCAGTAAATACACGCATTATTCATGGGGCTACCAGTCCTATTATAATAGAAACAGTACTTTTCAATTATCTAATGATGTATTAATCTATTACGGTGGCCAGCTGCTTGATAGCTCACAGTTCCGCTACTATTCCAAGTTTGATGCTTTTTTCGTAACAAGCATGAGCTTTACGAATGAAATTGTTCAACGTGTCATCATTAACCGTAGCAGCGGAAAAGACTTGCAAGAGGAAATCACTTTTTTGAATGAAGGTCAACAATTCATTGAATTAAAGTCTTCCGGAAAAGTTAATTTCCACGAAGGTACTATTTTCATTCGCAATAATCGAATTGTCGATCCAGTCAGCATTATGAAAGGCGATAAGGCTTTCATCGCAACTGACAACATCGATGGAAAGCTCTATGCAAGCATCGTTTATATTACAAAATAAAGAGGAAAAGGTGAGATCAAGCATACATGATGAATTCCAACAAATCCAAGTTACTAGTTTTCTTATGCATCGCATTCATTTCATTCATAATACTTACGGATCGGGTGGAAGCAAGGCCCCTCGATTATAATGGCGGCGTTATGAATGAATATACATATGAAGAAGTTTTCTTTTTAGAGAGCTACCCAATTACATTCAGCGGTAAGCCAGTAGTGACAGAACGAATCGCTAAAGATAAAATCACAACGACCTACCGTTTCAATTTAACTAGTAAAAGCGGCGACAAATTGGTGCGCAACGTTGTTTACGAAACTGCATTGGACAATCGGACAGATAAAGGGCAAACAACATCCCAGACAACTGTAAAAAGCTATACAGAAAAAGTAACGACTACAACGAATACGATATTCACATTGGATGATATTCAATTTACACACTCAACAGTAATCGATCATCGAGCAGCTTCCGATTTTTATTCCGGGGATTTAATCGCAACTAAAAGATATATCGTAACACGGCCTTCAATTCCATTGGCTGCAGATGAACTGATCACTGTTCATATGACGGGTCGGAACGTGGGATATGAAAATTTCTGGGGCGCGACAGAAACACAAATCATCGACTACGAAATTATAGGGAATAACGGCACGACACTTGTTACAAGCAAAGTTTCAGATAGCACGACGAAGAAACTTGAATATCGTCAGCATGATCCAACGCTATCCAGCTTCACAGGCGGACATATCATCATTGTAAATTCAGATATGGTTAGTAAATATACGTATTCCTATCCGTATTACCTTAGAAACGGGTCTTTTGATCTTTCCAAACAAAATACGCCTACACTACAAAGATTGGTCGTCCCTAAGTTCCTTGACTTAACGAATCATTGGGCTAAGGACTCCATTGAAAAACTTTACTCCATCGGTGTATTTGATGATTCATCCGTTAAGTTCATGCCAGGCGAGATAATGACACGCTACGATTTTACAATTGGCGTTTTAAAAGCTGTCGATACAAGGGTGACGGAAAGCACGACTAAAAAAACATCCACTAAGTCCATTTTCAAAGATGTATCAGCGAAAGATAAAGGATATATGTATATCGAAAGCGCTGTTAACCAAGGTATCATCAACGGTTTCACAGCAGAACTGTTCAAACCGGACGACCCACTAACACGGGCACAAGCAGCAGCAGTTCTCGTCAGGGCACTTGGAATGGAAGGACGGGCTCCGGCCTCCGCATATAGTAAATTTGCTGATGATAGAAGCATTCCGGCTTGGGCACGGAATAGCGCATACGTCGCAAATGAACTCGGCATCATCCATGGGGACGCCAATCGTAGGTTCAACGCACAGCAGCACCTGACAAGAGCCGAGGCATCCGCCATGCTCCAAAGATTCGTCGACTTTCTTGAAGATGACTTGCAGAAGAACTACCGTGATGATGTACTGAACTTGAACTAACAGATCTAACAACAAAAACCTTCTTAAATGGAAGGTTTTTTTCTTCTATCTGAAAGAATTATGGTACAATTCATGTATGAAAAAATTAGTGGCGTTTTTAATTATCATTGGAATTCTATTTGTCTCATCCGGTCAAACCTATGAACAACAATCCCTTATCCCATCACTAAAAAAATGGCTACCAAACCAACCGATGCATTCCTTACTTGAAAAACTTCAAATCCCTTATTGGGGCAGGATCATTTCAATAGAAGAAAGGGGCTATTATCATTTTGTCGAATTTCTTCTAAGAAAAAGCGCACATTTTTTGATTTTCGGCTGCCTCGCTGTCGTAATTTATTGGATGCTGTCGAAAAAAGCTTCCCGCGTACTCCGATTTTTCTTAGCCTTATTATTTACCGCAATTCTCGCAGGTATAGATGAATATCATCAATCCTTAACAGGAGGAAGAACCCCTACAATGCAGGATGTTGTTCTTGACGTATCAGGGGCATTTACTTTCCTTCTTCTCGTACAGGTTTTTATTATGATAAAAAGCAAATGGAAGAAGTATCGGACTTAACTCCCTATGGATTATAGGGGGTTATTTTTTTGAGGGAACACTTTGATAGTGAATGAGAACTTTTCTACGATAATGGAGAACTCCTACACTTTAATGAGAACTCTTCTACGAGAAAGGAGAACTCCAGGCACTTTAATGAGAACTTTTCAACGATAAAGGAGAACTCCAGGCACTTTAATGAGAACTCTTCAACGATAAAGGAGAACTCCTGACACTTTAATGGGAACTCTTCTACGAGAAAGGAGAACTCCTAACACTTTAATGAGAACTCTTCGACGAGAAAGGAGAACTCCTAACACTTTAATGAGAACTCTTCGACGAGAAAGGAGAACTCACGATACTTTAACGAGAACTCTTCAGCGATAATCGGGAACTCCCATGCTCCTTCCCACAAAAAAAGATCCCAAGATCACTTCCCCCTCTTGGAATCTCCCTAAATCCAATCATTCCTCCGCTGAAAGTCTACCAATCAATTCTGCCAATAAGTTCGTTCTTTCGACAAGTGATGGGATTTCCAAATATTCCTGCTCACTATGTGTATTTCCGCCGATAGGCCCTAACCCATCGATTGTCGGAATTCCAATGGCTGAAGTGAATGACGCATCGGATCCGCCTCCGGTTGAGACATCGGTGATTTTGATTCCCAAGCCGTCTCCTATTTCCTTGATGACTTCCAGCAACTCGATCGTTTGCTCATTCTTCACCATTGGAGGACGGTTAATGCCACCTTCGAGTGTAATCTTTGTTCCCGGAACATCAGATGTTGAACAGATTTCCCTAATCTTCCTGTCTATTAATTCGGCTTGCTCAGCATATCTAATTCGTACGTCGACATGTGCAGCAGCCGTTGGGGCAACCGTGTTTACCGATTCGCCTCCTTCAATAAGACCGACGCTAACACTGACCCCCTCGTCATGATTAGTCAGTGCATGCAATTTAATGATCTTATGGGCGAGCTCACCAATTGCGCTAATTCCGTTTTGCGGTTCGATGCCGGAGTGTGTGGCTTTACCTTTGACGTAAACGGAATAACGCCCCACTCCACGCCGAGCGGTTACTAACGATCCGTCCTTGCGGGCAGGCTCCATGATTAATGCATATTTTTTCCCCTTGGCATACTTTTCAATTATCGGCCTTGACGTTTCGGATCCGGTTTCTTCATCACCATTCAATATGATTTGAACACTTTCAAGTGCTTTCGGATTGTTTTCTTTCAACGCCTTAATCGCATACAAAAGCGCGACTTGGCTACCTTTCATATCAATGACACCAGGTCCATATGCCTGGTCACCAACTATCGTGAATGGTCTTTCTTTCGCGGTGCCAACTTTGAAAACAGTATCCATATGAGCTACAGCAATGATGGATGGATTTTCCCCATAGGTGATCACGAGATTATTTCCACTCACAGACTCATGAACTACTTCTACTGAAAATCCTATTTCTTCATAGAGTTCCTTCAATATCCCGCCAACTTCATCTATTCCTTCCTTATGAGATGAGCCGGAGTCAATATTCACAAGCTTTTCAAGCAATAAAAGCATTTCCTCTTTCTTCGTTTGCAAAAATTCCTTCAATTTATTCCATCCCTTCCCCACCGGACTGGACAACAATTCTCCACAATTAAAGGATAATATCTTGCCCTTCTCCCAGTTTCATTCCTAATGAACACGCACATATATATTAGGCGAATATTCATACAAATTGTAACCGAATTATCGGGATTGCACAATGCCACCTACCCCAAATTATTTAATTAAAGACGCATAAAGACATGGAAAAAGCAAAAATCATTCCAAATACTCATAAATCATCCCAGACACTCATAACCCGTACCAGACACGCATAAAACATTAAATCGTCTATATCGATTTTAAAAAACGGCCCCAGGAAGTCACCTCCCCAGGCCGTTTTTCTTACGAAGCTTTTCTTATATTATCTGTGTTAGTACTACCTTTTTTCCAAATCGAATTAACCCACTCCGGATGGTCGATAAACGGATTGCGGTTGCCTTGCCATTTTTCGATAACATTATTACGGTTCATTTCAAACGCATCGACTGGATCCATTTCATGCCATTCTAACAGCACCGATAGTTTACCGTGGTATGGATTGCTGCCATTATTCAGCAGTTCATTCAGTTCCAAATCTACACGGTCACCGGCTTCGTAACGGGTTGCCATATAGAACAGTATCCGCGCCACATCGCCTTTTACCCGATCAGGTGGCTCCCAAGAATTTGTTGTTCTAAAGCAGCCATCACAGCCTTTCACCGCATTCCCGCCATAGTCAAAATCGAGATTGCCACGTGAGCTGTTCACTTGGACATCGGTAGGACGCAAATGATGGATATCAGTCCCAGGTCCTTTGCTTGTACCGAAATTGCCATGCGATTTTGCCCAAACATGCTCTCTGTTCCAATCGCCGACATTTCCGCCGTTACGATCCTTTGAACGTGATTCGCCTGAATAGAACAAGATGACATTGTCCGGATTATTTGGATCTTTGTCGGTTTCTTTTAAGGCATCCCAAACTTCCGAATAGGAAAGCTGGCGGTGATCTGAAATGATTTCGTGAAGAGCATCTTTCAGTGCCTGCCCTTCTTTTCCGAATGCATTCTTGTAATAATCGTCACCAGGAACGTCAACATCCTCTTTAATAACAGTCACTGTAAAGCTTGCTGTAACCGACTTATCCCCGTCCGTTGCAGTTACCCCAACGATATGGCTGCCTTCTTCAAGTGTCAGTGTAAGTTCGCCTTTATTCACTGTCCCTTTTGTTGCAGAATACGTCAGCTGATCACCATCCGGATCACTGAAATGCTCGGAGAGTACGATTGAAATTGTCTCCCCGGTTTTCGCATCCTTGTTCGGGATCGGCTTCGAAATTACTGGCGCATTGTTCTCGTTCGGAACGCCGATGCGCTTCCCTTTCGAGTTGTAAAAGATGACTTCAGTAGGGTCTGCCCCTTTAATAAAATCGATTCGCTCAATGTTTTCGGCACCTCTAATCTCGAGTGGATGTTTGCCTTCCACGATTACATGCCCCATCTCGGTACCTTTCATATCTACGATTAAGCCCTTTTTCTTCGGCTGTAAGATAACGGTATTCGTCTTGAACCCTTCGCCCGTTAACTCAGCATAGTCCCCTTTCAGGTACATGCCATCCTTCAATGATGATTGTGCGTCCATATAGACCGCAACACTTGGTTCTGCAATCATCACTTGCTTTTTATGATAATTAACAAGGTTATACACTTTCTTAATTGGAACCGGCTCCCAAACGACAGGGGCAACGAAACCAATCTGTACCATGACTGGATCATGATCGCTTGCACGTCCCGCCATATCCGTGAAGTCTGCATTGATGTGTAAAATATCAATTTCTGTTTGATCAACCAAATTATTCGACACTAAAATATGATCTAACACTTGCGAGTTGCCTTGGTACACGTATGAATATCTGTCAGCCATCTCGACTTGATTGATCAAATTCGTCATCAAGTTACCCTCATGGATTTTCAATGCATCTGTAAATTGGTAGTCATTGAAATCTCCAAGTGAAACGACATTCGCATCAGGATTATCGGCCTTAATGTCGGAAATGAACTCATCTACGAGCTTCGCAATTTGCTTGCGCTGCACTTCACTTCCATAGACCGGCGGCTGCTGCGAACCGAATAATGGCGTGTCTCCCGTTTTGGAGTTCCAATGGTTCGCAATTACGACAATGGACTCCCCTTGGAAATCGAATTGCGCTGCCAACGGCTTACGACTGCTGTTGAATGCTTGGTCATTCGGGGAAATCCGTCCAGGATTTAGCGTCAATTTTCCGTTTTCATATCCCACGGCTGTTGTCGCATCCCCATGCGGAATTCCATTCGTCAATGAAACCCTTGCTGGATTATAAAGGAATCCAACACGGATATTCGCATTCGGCTGTCCGCCGTCATCATTATTCACCGGGTCGATATTGACGTATTCATACTTAACACCGCCTGCATCGACAATCGCTTGGATTAGTCGCTCATAACTTTGATTCGCCTTCGAATCACCTGCATCCGGGCCATTATTATCCTGCACTTCGGTCACGCCGATAATATCCGGACTCTGCATATCTACTGCGAATGCCCGTGCCAGTTTTTTCGTTTTATCATTCGAAGTAGTTTTTGTATTGTTCGAGAAGTTTTCCAAGTTATATGAAGCGATTGTTAGCTTGTCCTCCGATTTCACAATCGTTGTCTTCTCAGGAACTGCATCCCCTTTTGTATGCCTTTGTTGCATTTCATTCAAGGACACGTAGATTTTATAGTTTTGGAACGAATAGCCGACAACACCTGTAATTGGCCCTGTGAAACGGTCACCCGTCGCGACTTCAAAATCACGTGCCGGCCCATTCGGTTCCAACCTGAATTGAACACGGTCTGCGTTCTCGTCATCTTCCTTGAATAAAATTCCGCCATTTAGCGTATCTGTCGCGGCATTTTCAAATACTGTAACAAGGTCACCATGCTCCTGGGGGCCTACCGCCTTGACATTGCCAACCTGGACAAGCATTGCTTCGCGGCTTTCCCAGAAATCGGCAGCATATGTCGCAGGATCGAATTCTTCGAACTGATAGCTTGCGATTTTCTCATTCGGTAAATTCTTTTCATTAATAATGAATGGAGTTGGAAGCGACACATTTCTCTCTAAGATTTGCACATTGCCGCCACGATCATCACGTACATTGATCTGCGTCGTCTTCAAATCAGTTTCCTGCCGATCCGCATATCCATCGATTGCATATTCACTAACTTCCCCCGTTACAGAAACGAAGTCCCCGATCGAGAGATTCCAAGCGTCCCGCCCACTATATAGGACGATTGCTTCTGAAGTGTTCAAATTGCCGTCGCGCTTATCGTCCGGTGACTGGATATGATAATAAACCGATCCGTTCAGTTCATATTTATACGTGACAATTCCTTCGACGCCTTCCACGATTTGACCGTCAAAAGGAGATACATGCCCCTCCCCTTGTATATCATGGATTTGCAAACTTTCTGTAATTGTGTAATTGAAAGTCTTCACATCACCATATCGGCCGTCATTCGTTTTCACGACAGCTTTGATTGTCATGTCTTCCCTTACATCAATCGGCGTAGCGTATGTTGCGCCACTTTCAATCGGATTCATGCCGTTCAATGTATATAGAATTTCAGAATCAGGTGTTCCTGTAGTCAATGAAACCTTCACACCACCAACAAATGTACCGCTGCCCGGATTCGCGATCACCGGCTGAATGACTGAACTATCAACGACAACATCCACCGTCGAACGGGGGATGATCTGGTAATCATTATCGAACTGCTGAACGATACCTGTAATCGAATCATACGTTGTTCCGACAGATAGTCCGAGTGATGCCGTTTCATCACGAACGATGAATTCATGCCCGTCCGTCGCTAAATAATTTGCCCAGCCACTTCCGGCTTGAACATCTGACAGGATTGCATTATGCACAGTGACGAGCTGTGATTCCACCGCTTCGCCAACTTCTGCCCCTGTAATTACTGTAGGTGCCGGGTCTCCTGCATTCTTATTTAATTCAACAATGGATGCACCATCCAATTGCAGCAATCCCCGATAATCGGCAAGTGTGCCGGTCAATGTCACTTCGTCGCCAATTGAAGCAGGCAAACTTATTGGTCGTACTGCGATTCCTCCTGTTTCGTCCTGGATTGAAATGGTGTTTTTCAAGTTAGCTGCAACTATGCCTTTTATTGTAACCGTTTCACCAAGAGCCATAGAACGCGCATCTGCTATTGTTAAAATATCTCCGGATTCATCGGGGTTTCCGGGTTCACCTGGTTCGGTGCCATCCATTTCATGTGACCCCAAATAATCGAATGTGTCCTTCGGATAAACGTTCCATTCATCATCCCGATTAAACGCATCATTTGGAACCGAATCCCCGCTTGTAATCGTAGCCTTTCGAACGAGTGTGACATCAGTCCCCCAATTGTTCCTTGCCCCGACTTGTCCAAATGAATCGATTACCTTATCCTCTTTTTTAAGAACAAGCGCATCATCCCCATTGAAATTGATGACGCTCATATTTTCAAGATTACCCTTATCTTTAATTCCGGCAGCTGCATCGCGATGATAGATGACAAATGTCTCATTTGCACCTAATGTCCCCGACAACGTCAGTTTTGAAGTCGCCACAGTCGCACCATTCGCGTAAAGCTCCACTGAATACTTACTTAAATCCACGGCCTGTCTTGTTCCGTTATAAAGCTCAATCGCCTTATTAAAACTGCTGCCCTCAACGTACTCCGAAATGAACAAATCGGACACAGCCGACTCTGCCTTTGCAATATTCGGTATTGACGGCACTAACATACTTGCCACCAATCCAACTGCCAAAAAACTATTCAAACGCTTTCTCCATCTCTTATTTCGCATGGTACCATTCTCCTCTCAACACTAAAAATTATGGTGCTGCGCGTCATAGATCGTAAGAAAACCGCTCCTTCCATTACAAGATTAATAGAATTGCATATTCATACTAACATTGCCTACTTCCAATGGCTATGCGACTTTTTGTAAGATTTCGCCACTACTATGTATTGCTTTCGAAGTATATTTATTCCAATGGAGGGGTGAGGTTAGTTGCAGAGAGAATTTAAAAAACACTCCCAATTGAACCTGGGAGTGTTGATTTTAATCTATCCAATTATACGACGACTAACTCATCAAGCTGCACAACTTTGCTGTCCACAATTTTTTGAATCTCAGTTCCATCCAAAGTTTCTTTTTGGAATAAAACTTCGACCAACTCTTCAAACTGCGCAGCATTTTCACGGATAAGCGTTTCAGTTTTACCAATTGCCTCACCGAAAATCTCCTGCATTTTCATTTCTTTCTCGCCTTTATTAAACGTCAACGTGAAGCTATCTTGGTACAAGCCAGTGTCTACCATCCGTTCGATGATATCCTTCGCTTGCTGCACATCGCCGCTGACGCCGATGCTGTGCTCGCCAAGGTAAAGCCGTTCGGCAACTCCCCCCGCAAGGATCATGCTTACTTGGTCCATCAATTCACTTGCAGTCTGCAAATGAAGTTCCTTCTGAATCGGGGCAACATATCCAAGCGCTTGTCCACGTGGAATAATTGTCGCTTTACGGACAGATCCCGGTTTTGTTAACGCAGCAATCAGCGCGTGACCTGATTCATGGATTGCGACTCTTCTTTTCGTGTCAATATCATTCAAAGCACGTGATGTACTACCAAGGATCGTACGGTCAATCGCAAAATCGAGATCGCCCTTATCAATCTGTTGGCGACCATCACGGACCGCACGTTTACTTGCCGTTTCGAATAAAGAACTAAGCTCAGCACCCGAAAATCCGGAAGTGCTTTCCGCCAATACATCAAGTGATGCATACACTTCATCAGCTAACAGACGGCCTTTCGTATGAATATCAATGATTTCGCGGCGACCATTCGTATCCGGCAGCGGCACATTGAATGTATAGTCGATACGGCCTGGACGAAGGAATGCTTCATCCAACATATCTTTCCGGTTCGTCGCAGCGATGAAAAGAATCCCTTCATTGTCATTGCCGCCATCCAATTGAACAAGCAGCTCAGTCAATGTTTTCTCCGATTCTTCCCCACCATGCTCTTTTCGTTTACCAGCAAGCGCATCGACTTCATCGATGAAAATGACTGCCGGGCGATGCTTCCGCGCATTTTGGAATAATGTTCGTACACGAGATGCACCAACTCCGACAAACAATTCCGTGAAGGCGGAACCGCTTGATGAATAGAAAGTCGCCCCAATTTCATGGGCAATCGCTTGAGCAAGCAATGTTTTCCCTGTCCCAGGAGGCCCGTATAATAAAAGCCCTTTTGGCGCCTGAATCCCTAATTGCGTGGCGCGCACTGGGTCTTTAATAATTGACAATGTCTGGTGAATCTCGTCCTTCATTTCCTCAGGAAGTCCACCGATATCATCCAATGTAATGTCAGGAAGAGGAGTCGCTTTAGATGCCCCATTCTTCATTGAAGAAATACCAGCACCCAACTTCCCTTTTTTATGGAGGACCAACAGCGTTAAAAACGCCGCAATAATTAAACCACCAATGATCAAACCACTATATTGGCTATTATCAACAAATTTATATGAAAGGTTATATTTTTCCATTAATCGTTCAGCTAATTGGCTTTGCGGACGGACCTGTGTAATGTACAGTTCACCTTCCGTTTGCAAATACAATGTACCATCAGCCTTTTCCCTTAAAGCTAACTGTTGGTCATCTTGAGCCTGGATCGTCTTCTCAAATTCTGAAAACGATACATTTATCCCCTTATTCGCACCCGAAACATACCATCCGACACTTGCTACAATCCCAATGACTAAGACAACAAGGACGACAATCTTCGTTGCAAATTTCGAAATAGGCTTCAAGCCATCCCCAACTCCTTCTGTATGATGTTATTATTATATAATAAAAAACAGTATATGAATAGGTGGAATTAATGACAATTGTATTTCGCTAACTTACTATCTTGTAAGGTTTTTATTTAATTTACTGTTATACCAAAAAATGTTTTCACAATGAAAATAGTATATTTTTTTTGATAGGAAGATTGGGGGAGTTTTTATGGGAATGCGGGGATACTTTTATTCCCCTTGCTTTATCCACAATTCCATGCTATAATCAATCAGTTAACAAACGTAGTAACTTTATAATTTGACTTGGCATTCTACGTACTGTTTTTGAGGACACTTATTCACACTGGCGCGGCTAAAGGGTCGCAAGGACGCAAGAGTAGGCAGGGCTTGCGTTGCTTAAGGATAGAAGACATCCAGTGGAAAATGACCGCGGCATTGATCATTTTCAATTTAATTCGGATCACGAATTCTAAAGATGAACACAAAACTTCAACTAAAAAAGTTACTATAAATCAAAGGGTTGCTTCTCAAGACGAGAGCAACCCTTTTCCAATTTCCCACAAAAAAAACGACCGAATGGATCTTATCGCCCATTCAGCCGTTTTTCTTCTACTTTCATCGCCTCTATCTTGATCTTCCCAGTAGTTTTGCGAATCGTCTCTGCGTTTCTCCTATGGTCGTCCGCAGCATTCATCATGTAGATGACTTGAATCATTGTGTAATCCCTCCAATTCTCATTACTCCTTATATAGTATGTGCTGAAAAAAGAAAGGATACACATCGGTTTAATATAATACTTTTCTGAAATCATGGATAATTGCAATGAATCAAACTCAAGAAACATCATGTATCTCCGCTATGTAACTCGCCTGTAATATATTTGTAATTTAATTGCCCCCGTCCTGTAATGTTCAATCTTTACAATGATTACTGTGATCAGTAACTTATATAAAAATAAAAAGCCATATAGATCAGTGGTAGATAGGGGAAAGCATGAAGAAAGTTGCTTTATCGTTAATCGTAGCAGGTTCATTGGCATTTGGATTTACAACTGGAGATGCAGAAGCTAGTTCACCGGCATCCCAATCAGTATCAGTAAATAACGGCACATATACAACAGCTCATAATGTAAATATCCGTTCCGGAGCAGGAACTGGGAATAAAATTGTTTTATTAGCGAAAAAAGGTACAGAGGTTTCGGTTGTTGGACAAAAGAATGTTGGAAAAGAAGTTTGGTATAACGTTAAGGTGAATGGCAAAACAGGCTGGGCACTTAGCACTTTATTAACAAAGAATGGTGCGGCTACCAAAACAGCAAACAATGCATCAGTTGTTCAAAAAGCGAAGTCTTTGACAGGCATTCCTTATCGATTCGGAGGCACTTCCACGAAAGGATTCGATTGCAGCGGGTTCGTCCAATATGTCTACAAACAATCTGGCAAATCGGTTTCTCGTGACACATTAGGTCAATTCGCACAATCTAAAAAAGTGAGTGAACCAAAACCAGGCGACTTGGTATTCTTCCAAAATACATACCGCAAAGGCATTTCACATGTCGGCATTTATATCGGGAATAACAAATTCGTTCATGCCGGCGGTAAACAATCACAAATCGTAAGCCTAAGCAATAGTTATTGGAAATCAAAATTCCATAGTTTTAAACGTCTTTAAGAACAAAAGCGCAGGGCGCCTGCATAGAGGCGACAGGCATAAGGCGAAGATGCGGCGTGGCGCTTTTTGCCACATAGCAGATTTGACTTATGACCCGAGCCAATCGAACAGCGCAGGGTTCGATTTGCCGTATTTCTGCGCTCTTTGCAGAAATTAAGGCATCCCCTTCAGCGCCCGGAGTCTAGACGTAAATAAAAAAACGCCGGTACGTTATATGTACCAGCGTTTTTTTATATTACTCGAAAATTCCTCTTGCTCCCATTGGCATGTGGCCAAGTTTGCAGAAATTGGTTCGTTCGTGACCGCCCTATTTCCATGAGTACGTCTTTTTGTTCGTCCTCCATATTGAACTGGGTGGCGCTGTATTGTTCAACAGGAATGAAAATAATATCTTTCTCGTGCTTACGTGAGATATATCGTTCATCATGAGCGTTTTTCATTGTGGAGAACAGTGCTTCGAATAAGTTGAGTGCATTGGTGATTTCCCTTCCACCCATTTCCTTACTGTTTGAGCTCAATTTCATACCGATTAGAGGACGTTCCTTCTTCCCTTCCGCGTCGTCGAAAATCCACATCGGGAAATTGCTAAGAACTCCGCCATCCACAACAATTGCTTCTCCCGTTGGCGCCCTAAAACGTACTGGCTCGAAGAAAAAAGGGATATTGCAACTCATCCGAAGCGCTCTTGCGATTGGAAACATCCCAGGCTCGATACCGTAATGAACGAGATCATCCGGCAAAACGATCATCTTGCCATGCGTTAAATCCGACGCAACCAATTTTAATGACCCAGGCGGCAAATCTGAAAACGTATAAAGCCCTTTCTCCGACAGCTTTTCGAAAAACCAATCCTCTAAAGCTTTTCCTTGATAAAGCCCCATCCGCCGATACAATCCCAACCATTTCATAAAAGGGATTGGAAGGAGTGACTTGCGGGGATCCAACAGAGACTCTAAATTTTCCTCCTGCATCATCGCCTCAATTTCCTTACCCGAATACCCTGCTGCTATGAAACATGCAATAATTGCACCGGCACTCGTTCCCGCCAATCGCTTAAAACGATATCCTTGCTCCTCCAACACTTGGTACGCACCGACCAAAGCGAAACCTTTCAACCCGCCACCAGCAAACACCCCATCTATTAACACAGCATCCCTCCCATGGCGTTGTTATACTATAATATTTGGAACCGCAATGTAGAACTTACTATTGATGAATTGGCGCAACGAGTCATGAATAAGTCCATATTATTTCGAAATAAAAATCCACATTACTATTAGCGAAAAATGTTTTCATATTTTCCAATACGGGTATTTGATTAATCATCACGAAAAAAGGAGGCAATCTACATGAAGGAAAAGAAATTTGTAGGTATGTACCATGACGATTCGGAATTGATGGCGAAAATAGACCAATTAAAATCCCAAGGTTTCGAAGGCGAGAACATTTACGTGATTGCAGAGGACGAAAACGATATAAGAATGTTTCAAGGGATGAAATATGGTGATGTGAAAACAACACCTGATTCTTGGTTCAATCGTTTCATCGATTTTCTTACTGGTGAGGATCATGTCCGAAGCATGCTCCAAGAGGTTGGTGTTTCCGAAGGAGATATGGAAAATTATTATACTGAAATTAAGACCGGCGGGAAGCTATTATATGTGGACCAAGGCGAAGTGAATCTATTTCATACAAATTATTCCCGTAACAGTTTTGGTGTGTCGGATATAGGATCAGATCCGAATTTAGGCGCAAATCGTATTTCAGATTTCGAGTCGAATGAATTTTCTTCGAATAACTATTCATCCGGGGCTTTCCAAGATTCGAATTTGCACGAAGGAACAGATACGAATTTTGGACGAGTTGGCGGAGAAGCGACTGTCAACGAAAGCCGTAAGAAAACAGATTATGAATAAAAGTTGAAAGAAAGACCCGCAAAGCTGGACATGCTTTGCGGGTCTTTTTCGCGCTCTGTCCGTTTGGGGTGAGACAGAGATGACACGTTAAGGTTTAGGGTGAATTTGCATTGATAGTCTAATAGATCACGAGATTGCACATTGCCAATGGTAGATGAGTTTCAAACATTTTTACGATATTACTTTGACAAGTTGATACTTTCAACCATAAGAGTGAAGGGATTAAGCTGGCTGGATGCTACCTCAGCCCGGGTTGTTCGGATATCATATTTCAAATTAGAGAGATTTTATTGCTGTCTGCGACGACAGTCTATTAGGCGGAATTAGAATAAGTTGCCTGTCCATGGCAAGTCCCTAAAAAGCCTAAACTTTGAGTTGGGAGGTACTGTTGCAGTCAACGATGTTTGTTGTTTCATATGGTACCGCGAATTATTTATATCAAAGTAGAGGTGGAGGCAATGTCGATTACAACTCGCAAATGTGTTCATTGTTTGTCCTAGTTGTGTTACTCATAAGATGTTTCACCCTATTCCTTAAAAACCCCTTCGAAAAAGGGTTCTCTATACTGTATTACAGTGAACTTACTCTGATTAGGTTGCCGCCACGGTTGTCCAGAAAATAATTTATTAATTGTAAGAAAAAATGCATAAAATGAACGAAGTACGCATAAATTCCGCTAAAAGCTCATAAATTCACATAAATACTCATAAAAATTTTTTATGCGTTTTTAGCGCGTTTTATGCGTGATTCCACGAATTTATGCGCTTTACGAATCAAAAAAAGCGGTTCTAAATCAAATGTTGGGGTGATGTGATTTGCACATCACCCTTTAACTTTCTTTAACTTAAATTTTGCTATGAATAATGTTGATTTGCACTACAGGCGGACGCTTTCCGCCGGCATGGCTTCAGCCGCTTCCCTCGCTTCGCTCAGTCCAGGGTCTTCAGCTCATGCTATTCCGGCAGGAGTCGCCGCCTTTCGCTCCAATCAACGAATCTCTTTTATACCAATATTGTTATAAGAAAATCCTCCTTATCCTAAATGAACTCCAATTTCTTTATATCGAATGTTTAATAAGATCTTTGCTTTAAAGTGATCAAAACGCCTAAAACCATAGGCATTGCGCTTCATCACTTTTGTTTTATTGTTAATGCCCTCAAGGAAACCGTTGGAATACTTAAATCCAAAACTATTCAAAATCTCTACTTGCCAGTTTTTGAACGTTTGAATAGCTCTTGAAAACGCTGGAATACCGGCTTTCTCTACCTTACGGTAAAAGGCTTCTAGTCGGTTTTTCACTTCTACCAAATCCTCTGCATTCTTTGCCCAATCAAACCACTCACAGTACGCCTCTTTCAGTTCGTATGCCTTCTTCAATTCATCAGACATGCCTAGATATCGATCTAAATACCAACGGTTTTTTTCCGTTAATTTCTCGATACGTTTATATAACACATGCCGCATCCTTTTACATTTCTTGCGGTCATACGCATGCCATTCTTTCTGCACTTTCCGCCGAACTTCATCAAGCGCCCAGTAGATATAGCGACAAAAATGAAAACGGTCTGCGACAATAACGGGGCGACCCAAAGCCTTTTTTACGGCTGCCTTAAAGCTTGGATTCATATCCATAACCACTAACTCAACGTCAGTCCCGTATTGGCATAGATAATCCTTGATCGTTTCTTTCCTTCGGTTCGGTAAGATATCCAGGGGTTCGTGTGTTTCTGCATCCGCAATAATCAGTTGGTACGTACCGGCATCTGTATCGCCCTTGTATTCATCAATCGCAATGGCCTTTGGTAATCGGACACCACTTTTCATCTGCTTTTTCGCCACTTCCTTGAACCGGCGGATCACTGTCGAGCTAGAGGTACCAAGTACTTCTCCTGCTTCTTTGAATGTTTTCGCCTTGACTGATCGGACTTGTACAACTTGATTCCACTCTTTCGTATAGCGTTGATACTTATCCACGAAGGGGGATGTCTCTGAGAAGCGCTTTCCGCATGAACAGGCATACCTACGACGTTTATAAAAAAGAACTGTTAAACGTTCAAACCACTTGAGGTGCTTGATCTTCTGAATGCGATAATCATGAATCTTAGTTGTCATCGCCCCACATGCAGGGCATTTGTGGGGCTTCCTTGGAAGCGAAACATGAAGTGCAGTCCGCTCTCCGACCTCTTCTATCTTTTCAATGTTTACATCTTTTAATCCTGGAATATTCATGTTAGAATTCATGTGCACGTATCACCTTTCGTTTACTTGTTTCTCGACAATTCAAGTATAAAAGAAATGGTGATTTACGTGCATTTTTTTATTGAATTTGTACGAACACCCCAACAAATATTATAGAACCAAAAAAGCAAGCCATTATGCAAGCCTGCTTTTCCTTCAATATTCACCACTGAATGGCATCCAATTTATCGATGGCAACTGTCACGACACCGGTATCAGCCGTAAAAAACGCGAAACCCTTCTTTTCGTCAACATTTAACAAATTTATCACCGGAATGACTGAGCCTTCTACGACGATTTGCTGAATGGGATACGTAGGCGGCAATTTGGAAAGCAATCTGCCGATACTTTTTTTCGCATGCAAAATTTTTTCAATCGACTTCTCCACTGACTCCGCTTCTTGCAACTGTTGAATTTCCTGCGCCTCCAACTTCCCTATGACCTTGGCGTTATCAGATTCAATCCGATCAAGCATGTCCAGAATCACATGCATATCGTCAAACTGATTAACTGTGAACTGGCGCATTGACATCCGATGATTTTGAAGGCTTTTCCGTAAACGGAACACCGCCTCCCCTTGCTTGCCTAACTCTTCACGTATCGTATCTTGTTTTACGGAATCAGAATGCAGCTTTTCCTGGACTTCCCAAATCCGGTCGCGCAATTGAAAATACCGATTCCTATGGCTATTCTGTTGGCGACTGACGATATCAAGAAGTCTCCCGCATACCTGTTCCAATCGGTTGACGACAATGACAAGATGCTCATTCGTTTCCCGCTGTTCTTTCATGAATGCCATATACGGAGTCCAAACGAATCGGTTCTGATTCGTCAAATAATCATCCATCCAGCCATTCAAATGAACTTTTGATTCTCCCAATTTCAAACTCCTCTATTAAACAATTTTCTGTCACGTGTTCATCTGATGCTAACTTAAGAACCGCCTCAGCCTGCGTATTAAAAACAAGCCGAATTCAATCCATACCCAGCTGTAAAATAATGAAAAACCCAAAATCATTAGGACCGTAATCAAATTTAATGAAGAGACTCCCGGGCCAAACACTGGGAAACCAAGCACAAAAAGTGGAATACAAATCCCAATGAACAAGACGATCTCGCCAATGAAAATCGCATTCAGTCGGTTCACCTGAGTACGTATCGCCCATCCCACTGCGATACCTAAAACACCAGTTGTGAACGGGAATATCATTAATTCACTTGGTTGAATCAAAACCAATAGGAAAATGGTCAATAAATAAGAAACACTTCCCCATCGAAAAGAAATTAGTGTGGCCATAAATATCGGTGCAGTTGCAAAGGGACTTATGAAAAATCCTACACCCGGTAAAAAACCACCAGCCGATTGAAGCACCGCCGCAAGTGCTGACATTAATGCAGCGAACATCATCTTTTCACTCTGCGACCATTTCAACGTCATCGATTTATGAACAGCCCTTGGATAAAAGGGCAAGGATCTAAGTATACGGAAAACCATTCCTCCTTTTGCCTTCTTCTCCTTAGTATATTCCCTAACATTAGGTACCTGTTACCCGATTCTTGAATAGATTGATAGAGGTATGAAAGGGAGGCATTGCGTTTTGATTAACAAGGAAATGACGACTAATTCATTGTCCCGTAGGCTGAATCCGGAAGATATTTTAGTACCACATGGCTTTGAAATTGATGTGTTTGCAACGGATTTAACGACCCCCATTAACATCACTTTCACGGAGAATGGCGAGATGCTTGTCGCTGATTCAGGGGTTGCGGATGGGAATGGAAAGGTATTAAAACAGACGGAGAATGGCTTTTCAGTCATAGCAGATGGATTTAACCCACCTTTGACGGGAATTACAGTGTATCAGGGCAATATTTACGTTGCGCATAGACGTTATGTGACGATGATCCTGCCTGACGGAACGAAA
This sequence comes from Sporosarcina thermotolerans, assembly GCF_042658975.1. NCBI lineage: Bacteria > Bacillati > Bacillota > Bacilli > Caryophanales > Caryophanaceae > Sporosarcina > Sporosarcina thermotolerans. The sequence goes on from NZ_JBHSRM010000003.1 coordinate 175,879, forward strand.
AAGGACATTATTGAAGGGCTACCGAGCAACGGGGATCACCATAATAACCGTGTGGTGTTTGGCCGGGATGGTAAAATGTATTTCGGGCAAGGGACTGCGACCAATAGTGGAGTCGTTGGATTAGACAATGACTGGGTGAAAGAGCATCCGTTCTTTCATGATTACACGGGCAGCGACATTACATTAAAAGGACAAAACTTCACAACTACAACATTTTCAGATGGCAATCAAGAAGTCGATACGGGGGCATACTCACCTTTTGGCGTTCCAAGTTATCCCGGAGAAAAGGTGAACGGCATCGTTCGCGCAAGCGGCAGCATTCTGCGAGCGAATCCGGACGGCTCCGATTTAGAGCTCGTCGCATGGGGTTTGCGAAATCCATTCAGAATCCATTTTGATAGTTATGATCGGCTATTCGCCGCGAACCATGGAATGGATGTCCGTGGAAGTCGTCCCGTTGCCAATTCCCCCGATGAATTCCAATGGATACGTCCAGGAATGTGGTATGGATTTCCTGATTACACGGGTGGGCTTCCTCTGACAATGCCACAGTTCAAGCCGGAAAACGAAGAGCAACCTGAATTCCTATTTGCGGAACATCCGATGCAACCACCAATGCCTGTAACCGTATTCCCGCCACACTCCGCCACAATGGGGTTCAGCTTCAATGAAAAATCTGCATTCGGTCCGATCGGAGATGTGTACATTGCCGAGTTCGGAGCCGACGAACCGATAACAACGGGTGGTAGATTGCTTCCCCTTGTCGGACATCGCGTTTCCCGCATTGATATGCAAACAGGCGAAGTGTTTCCATTTGCCATTAACCGAGGTGGCCTTCCAGCCTCCCTCTCTAATAGCGGTGGTTTCGAACGGCCAATCGATGCAGTTTTCGGTGAGGAAGATGTTCTATACGTGGCCGATTTCGGACTATTTTCCGACGAGGCTGCATTGCCTAATACAGGCGTGATTTGGAGGATAAGAAAAACGGGTTGAGTAACGTAAGGATGAACAACACAATGCGGTGTATCACAATCTAAAGTCGTCGTATCACAACATAAACACACCGTATCACAACGCAACTTTATTTAGACTGCCCCATTTATTAAAATAAATCAATTGTTTCCTTTTCCGTCAAGAAGGGTATTTTCGAAAACAACGATGGACAAGGAGGTTGAACTATGAGAAAAACATTCATTGGCAGTTTTCCGAATCAGGAGCGCCTAATTTACAAAATTCAAGAACTGTTGGATAAAGGCGTTGAAGAGCAGGATTTGTATATCGTCATGAAAGACGAAAAGGCAGTGGATGAACTCAGGCGTCATGCTACACTATCTGACCCGGATTCTCCGTTTAATCTGTTCAATCGTTTCATGGGATTTCTGGCAGGAGAAAAAAATGTCCGAAGTATGCTGCATGACTCCGGATTCACGGATGGCGAGGCAAAAAAGTATTTCCATGCTGTTCAGGAAGGTGCGCTATTACTTTACATGAATGGAAAATTTGAAAAGGCCCGGAATGTGGATCGCCCTCTAATTGAAAACGGGTATGAAGGCTACGAGCTGATCCCTTTGGACGAATCAGAAGCGGGGCTCGAAAATTGAAAGAGTAAAACACCCAATGGATTCTCACCATGGGTGTTTTTCATTTTCCTATTCCCCTAAATACTTTTCCCGCCATTCCGTAATTTCCCTCTCCATGACTTGCACTTCAAGCTTTTCGTCCCACTGGCTCGTCATCGTGTTCCATACTCTCGCAAACAACCTGTCCTCAGCAGTTTGGTGTAATTGAAACTCCAGGCAAGGGACCGAAATCCTTTGTAGCTCGTTAACCGACGATATGGCATGGACTACCTTTTGCGCGTCGCCTTCTACAGAAGTTGCATCTATCTGATCGAGTGCAGCACGCCATTCGGCTTCACTAATTTTATTCACATGGCGGAATTCCTCAGCATATCTGTATGCCTTCCCTTCCGCATCTTCCGGTTCGCCGGTCAAAAAGCAGGTATGCGACGGACTATAATAGACTGTCGCTTCCTCTATCTCGGGTGATTCGACAAAAATCCCGGCATCCAATTGTTGCCTTCCGGCTTCGGTCAAGGAATAGACACCGCTATTTTTCACAATCAATCCAGCCCGGCTCATTCGATCGGTGATGTCTTGGACGAATAACGGCTCCACTACCAATATGTCGCTCACAACTTCGACAGAAGAAAACTCCGAAGTCTTAAATGCAATTAACAACATCTTCATTAGGACATCCATCTTCGTCCTCTTCACCGTTTCGAATTCGACATCAATCACTTGAATCGGCAATGCCCATTTTTCCGTGGCAAGCAGTTTCACGTTCGGGTCTCTTAGTATTTCATTCCGAAGATGTTTTTCCACGTCCATTTACCCATTCCTTTCCAGCACCGAATCGAACTCCCTGAATCCTCCACCTAATTTCACCTTTTCCACCAATCTTGTATACATGGTCTTCGTCTCCGCATTTTTCGGCCGGTTCATGAACATCTCCGAACTGCCAACGATGATCAGCAATTCCTTGGCACGCGATAACGCAACATTCAACCGTCGGTAATCCTCGGCAAATCCAATTGTTCCACTTGGCTGATTATGATTCCGAACGAAACTCAAAATGATAATATCCATTTCCATACCTTGGAATTTATCAACAGTACCAGTCCTACAATGCAAATGCTTCGGCATGATTTCCTGTTCGATGAGCCGATCAATCCGCTTCACCTGCTCACCATAGAAACTGATCACACCAACGCTTTTCTTCGCATCTGCTTTTAGTCGATCTTCGCTCTTCGCAACTTCAGTCGCTTCCTCAATTTCAAGAAGCAGCTCCCTAACCCTTTGCAATTCCGCTTCATTATAAAGACTCGTTCCGCCCTTCACTTGAGCCTCAAAATAGGAAGGATTATTCGGCATATCAAACCACAACAGATGGTCATCGCGACTTAGGAACCGTGATGAAAGTAGATGGTCTCGCGCGACGTCAGAATCCTCTAACCCGCATTGTAGCCGATAATTCCCATCTACATAAAACGGAGTGATTGTCTCCATGATCTCCTCATGCATCCGATATTGAATACCAAGCATCGTCTTATTCTGCTTCGGCAAGCTTCTGAATAACCGCTCAAAAAGCGATTCCTTCAGCATCCCGCGCAATTGATTCTTCTCTTCAAGATCCTTGATTTCCTCAATGAATTCATCCATCGTTTCCCGGCCAACAAGTGGCGGCAACTGATGATGATCCCCGACAAGGACAATCTTTTTCCCTTTCAGCATTGGCAGTAGGAGCTCAGGAGGCGTCGCTTTCGACACCTCATCGATGATGACAACATCGAAATTCGGATAGTCTTCCATGAAATCACGCCGAGCCGAAGCGACACAAGTCGTCCCGATAACATTTGCATGCTTCACATACAGCTTTCGGATTTCATCCAAGTCAAATTCACTCGCACTTCCTAACAACTTACTCCATTCATCCTGCAAGGCACCTGCAATAGGCAATTGCACAAGCTCTTTATGTAACACAGCAGCTGTAGTTTGTTTTGTTTCAATTTCCACACCGATTTCCTGTTTACGCTTTTCAGGTTCAGATTCGATGATTTCCTGAAGATCCCGAATTCGACCCTCACATCTTTGAATCTCAATCGCCAACTCGGACTCATTCTTACTAAGTGCCTCCAAGGTTTCCTGTAAATTCGACAACTGATCTGCAGCAGACTCTCTGTTTTCGATGTTCTCCTTTAAAGCAAGTTCAGCCTTTTGGAATAAATCCTTCCGCTTCTCAAATTCAGCAAGTTCCTTTTCATGTTCCGCAATCATTTTTTCCACATCATGTCGATTAATATGCTCGTCTAAAAGATCGGCAAGCGTTAGACTTTCATCCTTTAATCCGCGTAGTTGTTCCACATGTTCGCGGATTTCCCGGTTTGCCTTTTCCTCAACATCCGTCAATTCGGCAAGCTCAGCCCTCATTTCATCCATGATTTCTGATTTCAACGACGAGAATCGCCCCGCCGCCTCACGATCAGATGACGTCTTTATAGTTACCGAATGTTTTTTAACTTCCTCAGTTTTCCCATATAAATAAGCCAAATTCTCGGCAAGCCGATGCAATAAAGCAGCTTTCTCTGGGCTCGCAGGCATTGCCAATGTTTTTTTAGTAGCTGGCAAAACGAAGAAACGGCTGATTTTATCAAGCATTTCATGCATCTCTTCAGGCGTCTTGTATTTATCATTCTGTTTGCTCCGCACTTCTTCAACGGGATAATAATACTTTTTGAGAATCTTCTTCGCGTATTCAATCCCGTTCGACAGACGTTCCGCCACTTCATTCCATTCAAGAAGAGCATACGGATACGTTCCATTAATAATTTCTACACGTAAACGCTGGAGTGCATTGATTTCAAGTTTTACAGGAAGTGATGGCTCGATTTGATGAGCTGCATAAAGTTCCTCTAACTCCTGAAGCCTCTTCACTGAAGACAGCTGTTCCAAAAACCGAGTCAACGGTCCACGTTTCGCTTCAATTATGCCCGACTCCTCTTTCAACCTCCGGAAAGCCATTTCTGCATAATCAATGGCTTCAATCGTTTGGAAATAGCGGAGCATTTTACGCTGTGTCGTCAGGCTACGATCTGTTTTCGTCATTTTTTCATAAATCTCAGGACTGATTTTAGCGTCAGCTACAGCCTTTTCACTACTTTGTATTTCGATGAAGAGTTTTTCTATCAATCGGGATAACTCCGCCTGTTGCTCCTCTATCTCAATCCGTTCTCGGGTTAGTTCCTTTTCCCTTTGACGCAATGGTTCAAGCTGCTTCGACAAATCACTTGCTTCCACTTCAGCTGCATGTTTTTCGACTATCTGCCGTTCTGCAACTTCCAATTCCGCCTTAAGACGCTCGATCTCTACCTTATTCTGTTCCAGTTCGAGTTCAATTTGTCGTTTACGGTCATCGCGTTTGTCCCGCTGTTCATTCACTGCTGCCAATGTTTCATCACGCCAATGAAGGGCAACATTCTCTTCGATGAACCGCTTCCCTTCCTCCTCGATGCTTTCCGTTCGTCCATACCTTAATATCCGGATACCAGGATCGGACAGCAAGCGCCCAAGCGCATTATCGACAGCCAAATTCGACTGAGAAGCGACAAGCGTCCGGTGCCCCGCCTTCATCAACTGATGGCAAAGTTCCGAAATCACCGTTGTCTTCCCTGTTCCTGGAGGTCCTTGAATGACATATAAATCATTCGCCGACATTGCGCCAATGACAGCGTCCTGTTGGAATTCGTTTAACGCATGATGGAACTCAAGCTCCAGTCGCTTGTTCGTAATTTGGACAACTGGGCGTTCTTCGAATAAGATTTTCTCCAAATTCGGATTTGCCGCGAAACCGTCCTGAAGATCCTTAAATCCTCTCCGCAGCCGCCGGATCTGGCTTAATTCCGCAAAATTGCTGAAAACAATTTCCCGTGCATCTTTCGGCAATAAAGAGCCTCGTCGCGCTATCGCTTGATACTTCCGGCTTAACTCGATTTTAACGGTGCGTTTTCCACGATTCACATCAACCACATTTCCGAGATCATCACCCGAACCTTTGAGTTTCGCACTGAAACCCGTGATTGCACCCCAACCTTTCGCATCAAGTCCACTGCATGTGATTGTTAGCTGGTTAAAGGATTCATTAACGTGTGCCTGCGAAAAATGGGCAGTTATATCAGCAACGTCCGCATTCTTCTCCTCAATCCGCAAGTATCCTTCCCAGCTCTTAATGCGTTTTTCAACATATTCCGAACGTTCCTGCGCAACAGGCAACTCCCGAAGGCGCGTATACAACTCGATTGGCATCGAACTGCCCGTACGCTGGTTGACCGCGAATTTCAGGCGGACGCCAAGCCGGCGATTCGTCCGAACAGGCTCTTTTCGACCTTTCACTCGGAAATTTGTCGCAAGGAAACCTTCATTTTTATAGACGCATTCCATAACCGCCACCCGCTCTTTCAGGTGGTTGGCAAGCTGTGCATTTGCTTCCGGGTCGAAATAGAAGGAGAATGTCATGTTCTCTTGTTTGGCGGGGAGTTTTTCGATGTAGACAGCAAAATGTTCCTGCATGGAAAAGAGCTCATTCTCGTCAATTGCCCAGTTCCCGATTTCCTTACGTGCCCGATGTGTCATATCGAGACGACATCTCATCACTTCATTCATCATTTCATTGCTTTTCACCACGACACCCTCCTTTCCTTTTGATCCTTCTCCGAATTAAAACCATACGTTCTATCATACAACAAAATCCGGTTCGGATTAATTAGAAAATCGATGAGTCGTCGTAGGAATTTCTTGGTTGCGGTGACATTGTGATATTTTGGGGAGGCACTCTCTACTCGCATTCTACTTATTTTTCCGATATACTAATTGATGGTTTAGAATAGATTTTATAAATACTTGGAGGCCTATAAATTTGAAAGTTTGGTTATCAGTTATTGTCGGATTATTGCTAATTCTAACTGGGTGCGCAAGTGCACCGGATGTAGATATTAATGAAAAATCAACGGTTGAAACAACTAAGAATCAGGAAACACCAAAAGAAAATGAATCTATTGAAGACACTTCAAAAGAAGATATTTCAAAAGATAAAACAATAGTGACCGAATCAGAAGCTCCAAAAAATAACACTGTGGCTAACGCTTCATCTGAGAAAAAGGAAACCACTGCTAAACCCGCTCCCGTGAAGAAGACCGAAACGGCGGGTACAACAGCGCATATACCAGTCAAATTGGTTAAAACAATCGACGGGGATACGATTAAGATTCTCTATAACGGGCAAGAGGTAAACGTCAGATATTTATTGATTGACACGCCTGAAACCAGTCACCCGCAGCTTGGCAAGCAGCCGTTTGGCGAGGAAGCCAAGGAGCGTAATCGGCAATTGGTGAATAGCGGTGAACTATCAATCGAATTCGATGTCGGGGAACGTTATGATAAATACGATAGATTGCTTGCTTACATCTATGTCGACGGGAAAAGTGTTCAGGAGACATTGCTTTCGGAAGGTTTGGCTCGGGTAGCGTATGTGTATCCGCCAAACACACGTCATCTGACACCTTACGAAGAAGCGCAAGCAGTAGCAAAGAAAAAAGGGCTTGGTATCTGGTCGGTTGAAAACTACGCGACGGATTCTGGATTCAATAGTGACGCAGTTAGTTCGAAAGTATCTGCATCAACGGGAGGATCCGCGTCTAAACCGGCTACTTCTCCTAACACAACATTAAGCACTACCACCGAAGGAAAGGAAATCTTCAAAAACTGTACAGAACTTCGGAAGAAATATCCAAGCGGCGTTCCACAAAGCCATCCTGCTTACCAAGCAAAAATGGACCGCGATAAAGATGGCTATGCATGTGAAAAATAAGGTGTGTTTTAAACCGGGAGAAATTCTATTTCTTCCGGTTTTTTTATTCCCATATGTCGCTTTTTGTCAGAATGCATCATTTATAATCCGGCATGAATCCACTTTAAAGAGGGAAAGGTATATAAAATAACGGTTTCTCATTTCCCAAGAAATAATGTAGAAAATTGTAAGTAAAGGAGCCCCATCCCATGCAGGAATTTAAAATAACATATTTCTTTGATGAAGAGCATTATATAAGACGTTTTATTCACACCGACTCAATGGAAGGCGCTCAAAAACTTGTACAAAACGAGCGGGATCATTATGTTTCATTTACAGACAGCCGTGGAATTTATCATGAGTTGCATACTGGAAAAGTACGGGTTGTACAGGTTTCGGAATATCATCGAGAAGATAAAAATAAAAAAGACAAGAAGCCTTGAACGAGAATATCAAAGCTTCTTGTCTTTTATTCACCCTTCACTTCTGAGGAAACACAAAGCAGTCTGACCTCTTTGTCAGTATAGTTGTACCAATAATGCGGACGTGTGGAATCAATCATGATTGATTCGGAAGGACCTAATTCGTACACTTGATCAATTTAAATCGCCACTATTATCGACAGTGCTTTTCGAGTTTAAATATTTCCATGCCCACATGATAATTTTAAACAAATGAAATTAACTACAGGCGCTCTCGGAATTTCGCGAATTGTTTAAAGACTACGCACTGAAAAAGTAAAGTATGCTAAATTATTTATGTTTATAACTAGTCAAAGACGCAAATAATAAATTATGCCACCAAATCCATATTTTTGAATGTTTTCGAAGGGAGATAATCCTAAACGTGATTGGTAAGAGTGTTCTTAGAAAAGAAGGAATGAATAAGGTTACAGGAACGGCTCATTATACTGGGGATTTTACAGCACCTGGTATGTTATATGCAAAAGTACTGACAAGTTCCTATGCTCATGCCAAAATAGAATCTATTTGTACAGCAGATGCTAAAAAGTGTTCAGGTGTAAAAGCTGTCATTACTGGACAGGATATGCCTTTTTTGACGGGAAGTATTATACATGATCGCCCAATATTGGCCAATGAAAAAGTTCGATATTTTGGAGAAGCCGTTGCTATCGTTGTTGCTAACAGTGAACATGAAGCACAATATGCTTGTCAATTCATCAAGGTAAAGTATGAGCCCCTTCCAGTTGTCAATTCAATTTCGGAGGCATTAAAAAGCACACCAACTTTAGTACATGAACGGTTAATGGAGTATTATCAAGTTCAACAAGTATATCCAGAAGCAAAAACAAACATAGCTAACCGAACTAAAGTCAGAAAAGGGAATATCTTAATAGGACGTGAACAAAGTGAGGTAATGGTAGAAGCAGAATTTTCAATACCTCAATCTGATCATGCTGCGATGGAGACTCGTGCTGTTCGAGCGGAAATCTTGCCCTCAGGAGAAGTGATTATTCACACCTCTAGCCAAGCCCCTTTTAAAGTAAAGCAACAAATTAGCAAGTATTTTTCAATTAATGAAAATGAAGTAATTGTTCATACCCCTTTAGTAGGAGGAGGTTTTGGAGGGAAAGCTGCAGTTCAGCTTGAACTGATTGCTTTTGCAGCCTCGAAAGCCGTAGAAGGAAGATTAGTTAAATTAGTTAATTCAAGAGAAGATGACATGACAACTTCGCCTGTGCATATCGGACTAAATGCGAAAGTAAAACTTGGTTCAACTAAGGAAGGAAAATTAATGCTGGCTGAGATTATGTTTTCTTTCGATTCTGGTGCTTATGTTGACGAAGCCTCAGATATAACGAAAAGCGCAGCATTGGATTGTACAGGACCTTATAAAATAGACAATGTATGGTGTGATTCCTTTTGTGTCTATACGAATCACCCGTATGTTACATCTTTTAGAGGGTTTGGACATGGAGAGCTTACCTTTCCCATTGAGAGGACAATGGAACTTCTCGCTGAAAAGCTACAAATGGATCCAATCGAATTGAGAATGAAAAACGCTTTAAAACCTGGCGATACAACACCCTCACAAACACTTCTTACTCAGAGTAACATAGGCAATCTTTCTAAGTGCCTCGATCGATTAAAAGAATTAATCAGCTGGGACGAGGGTCAAAAAGTACACTTATCTGATCGACTGATTAGAACAAAGGGAATAAGCTGTCTTTGGAAAACATCTATAACTCCAACCGATGCTTCTTCTGGTGCTATCATTACTTTCAATAAAGATGGAAGTATAAATCTTAGTTGTGGTGTAGTAGAGATTGGACAAGCAACAAAAACAGTATTGGCACAAATTTTAGCTGAAAGAATGAAAATGAATACAAGTAGAATACATGTCATGATGGAAGTCGATACGCAAGTAAATCCCAAGCATTGGAAAACTGTTGCTAGTAGCTCGATTAATATGGTAGGAAATGCTGTTTTAAAGGCAGCAGAAGATGCAATTCAGCAATTATGTAGAATTGCTTCCATCGTATTACATTGTTCTCCTGAAGATCTGGATGTTGCGGATGAAAGGGTTTTTTTGAAAAGTAATCCAATACAATTCGTACATGTAAAGGACATTGCAAATGGTTATAAATACCCGAACGGACATTCAATAGGAGGACTCATAATAGGACGTGGAAGTTACATTATGCAACATTTAACGACTATTAACCCTGAAACAGGAGAAGGCCAATCAGGACCAGATTGGACAGTAGGTGCCCAGGCTGTAGAAGTTGAATTTGATACCAAAACATATATGTATAAGATTATTAAGGCTATATCAGTCATTGATATCGGAAAAGTATTAAACCCTAAAGGGGCTCGAGGGCAAGTAACAGGTGCAATGAGCATGGGCCTTAGTTGGGCAAGTAGAGAGGCTTTTTCTTTTAATGAATTTGGTATTTTACAAAATAATCAGTTTCGCACCTATAAAGTATTTCGCTATGGAGAAAATCCAGAGTACGTTGTTGAATTTATTGAATCACCACAATTAAACGCTCCATATGGCGCGAGAGGTTGCGGAGAGCATGGATTAATAGGGATGCCGGCTGCACTCGCAAACAGTCTATCTAAAGCAGCAGATATTCCTTTAAATCAACTGCCCTTAGTCCCGGAGGAAATATGGAAAAGGAAGAGGGAGGGCAAAATTTGATTCCATTTAATTTTGAATATCATAAGCCTTCTTCTATTTCAAAAGCGGTTAAAATCTATCGAAAATTATACACAGAAGGAAAGAAACCGCTTTTTTATAATGGCGGTACGGAAATAATTACAATGTCGAGAATAAATGGCATTGAGACAAAGGCTGTAATTGATATTAAAGAAATTAAAGAGTGTAACGAATATGTGTTTAGGAATAACCAACTGGTTTTGGGTTCATCCCTTCCTTTAGCAAAAATCGAAGAAATGAATGATTTCCCATTGTTAAGTAAGAACTGTAGTCGAATAGCAGATCATACAGCTAGAGTTAAAATTACGTTAGGTGGAAATATCTCTGGACATATTAAATACAAGGAAGCAGTCTTACCTTTATTACTTACAGATAGTGATTTGTTAGTAGTAGGGGGAGAATATGGGCAAAGGCAAGTTTCAATTCATGAAGCCTTCAATAGGAAAATCAATCTAATGCCTGGAGAGTTCATCGCACAAATTCTTGTTTCTGAAAATTATCTCAAATTACCATTTGTCAGTAAAAAAGAGACGAGAATTGATCGAATCAGTTACCCTCTTCTAACGGTTTCTGCTATAAAAATAGAAGACCAAATTAGAATAGCTATTAGCGGATTATGTGATTTTCCTTTTCGTTCCACGAATTTTGAGAGAGAATTGAATAGAAAAGAGTTGCCAATAGAAGAGCGAATTATGAGGGCTATCAAGAATATTCCTGCTCCGATCCTCAATGATTTACATGGATCCGCAGATTATAGGCAATTTGTCCTATACAATACATTGGAAGAGACAATTTTGGAGCTTAAGGGAGAAAAGAAATAACATGGAACAGAATATACATTTAACTATCAATGACGAGGAAAGTAGTGTAATTGTTAGGTCAGCCGAAACACTTCTAACCACCCTTCGTGATAAACTAGGACTAACAGGGGCAAAACCAGGATGTGAAAATGGTGATTGTGGTGCCTGTACAATTTTAGTGAACGATTGGCCAATGAAGTCATGTCTTATGTTAACTTGTGAAAGTGCAAATCAAAAAATCACTACAATTGAAGGGTTGAAGAATGCACCAATTCAAAAAGCATTTTTAGAGCATTGGGGTTTTCAATGCGGGTATTGTACATCTGGCTTTATTATGAATTGTCATGCACTTAGCCTAATTCATCCTGATGCTAATGATTATATAATTGAAAACTGGTTACAATCAAACATATGTCGTTGTACAGGATATGAAGAAATAAAAGAAGCCATAAAATCAGTACTGAATCATAATAATCCATACATCTCATAGACATTCCATTAAAGTTTTGATCTATTTTATATTTTAATTAATACAAAAACCATACTCTATCTCAGAGTAGTGATTATAACTCATTTAATAGAATAAATAGCCAAAAGGTGTAATTTGCAATTGGCCTCGCAACCGACCGCCTTGCAAGACAGAACGCAAAAGACGGCAGACATTTCTTAGGTTTGCCGTTTTTTATTCCTCCGGTTACTTCTTAACTTGTCCTATCAGATCCTCTCCAACCTCAATTTTCACGAGTTGGACATCGCTTTTATGCTGCACATATTGCTTTTCAAATGAAGCAAGCAGTTCTACAGCAGGTTTAACTCCTCCGTAAATCGCAAAACTGAATGCCACAACAGAAACTGCAAGGACTATCGCTACAATCTTCTTAGCCACGTTCAATTCCTCCTTATAAGGGACCTTTTCAATTACTATACGACGTTTATTCCTTTTAGAAAATTAAATGTTTTTGATAAAATATGCCATTCGCCCTTGAAAATCGTCAGCAAACGAATTGAAGTTACCCGCATCGACAGTTTATGCTGTCGGATGCTGATAAAGAATAGGGAAACATTTATTTTTCGCGGGAGGTATAATCTTTGAAATTAAATGTGCGTTAAAAGCGTCAAAAATCAACAAGAAATTATTATTTATAATGTTATTAAGCCAATGTATGTACGTTATACTGTAATGTTATGAATTCCGAAAAAATTGAAGTAATTTTATTATTGTTTAGAAAATTTACATGTTATAATACATAAGACTTATGTAAAAAGGAGGATTCGTTTATGTACTGTAAAAGTGTGAGTCTTGACAAAGATGCACTTGCATTAAGATGGGCAAACTCGAATGGTTCCGTATCGGAGATCATCACACCTGAAGGTATTTTTCTATCCGAGCAAACCCCTTTAGAACTACTTGGTCATTCACAGAAAAAGGGTACCCCCTTACAAGGAGGATTCTATCCAGCCAACGGCCAAACAACAAACAGGGCATTTATCCAAACAGCCGCGTCTAATACTGGTGACTGTGTTTGGATTCTTAGCGATTGTTTCACATTAAAAGCTGTGGAGAAAAATAGAACCAAAGTATATTTCAAAAATGGAATATCAATAACTGTTGGCGTATCCAAGGAATTTATGGATCGCAAACGTTTGCGTATACATAGATACTCGCAATCCACATATCATTTAAATTACATACTTCCCGGTATAAAAGAATTTAATCAGAAGTATTTTTAGTCTTCTTAGACATCAAAAAAGCAGCCACAATGGGCTGCTTTTTGCTTTTTAATATTGGGTACAATACGCTTTGTAAATTTATCGAAACTCGATTCCTATGATATACTGTGGAGGGAATGCATAAAGAATAGTAAAGAATCACTTCTAAAGCCACCCGATCGCCAAATGACTAATTAAATAAATATAAAGAAATGAACAGATTCAGTTCTTAAAGAGGAGACAACCTTATGTCGTCAAAAATGCCAATCTTACTGATCCTGTTAGTGATTGGGAGTGTGTCACTTGTACTATCATTAACACTTTCGCTTTCGGAGGGTTTAAAGATGACCCTGCTGATTGTCGCGGTTCTTTTCAATATCACAAGCTCAGTTGGGCTTATGATTATTGGAGCCAAAAAAACGAGGGAATCGTTATAAGAATAAAAAAGCTGTTTTGAAGTCAATTTTCTGACCTCAAAACAGCTTTTTCGCGTTATATCACAATATCCGATAACAATTGCCCACCCTCCCCGTCACTCGAACCATATAGATAATGAATAGATACATTTAGAGCGCGGGGGGATTTATTGTGTTTTTGTTCATTATTATTGCGATTGGTGTGGCTGCAAATATAGATAATTTGGGAATCAGTATGGCATACGGCTTACGGTCCAACCGTATTCCGTTCATTTACAACCTCATCATCTCCATAATTTCGATGGCTGCTGCATATTTTTCGATTATTACTGGAAATGTCCTATCAAACTATTTAACGCTTTCCTTCTCCAATCTGATTGGTGGCATTCTTCTGATTGGGCTCGGATTATGGGTTACCTTGAAATCAACAAATTGTACGGAAGAAACCAAACAACTTGTATCCATCAATTGGAAGGAATCTGTCGTTTTAGGATTCATTTTGGCCCTCAATTGTCTGTCAATCGGATTCAGTGCAGGAATTACGGGAATTCCTCCTTTATCCACATCAATTTCCGTCGGTTTCTTCTCATTCATTTCAATCGCTATCGGAGTCAGGCTTGGCCATACAATCGGAAACACCTTTTTCGGAAAACACGCGGAACGTATTGGCGGACTACTGTTAATCTTGATCGGGGTATTTGAAATTTTTATATGAATCAAATTATATGCCCCAAGACATTAAAAAGGTGAAACGGAACTTTTTTGCAAAATCCGTTTCACCTTTCCTATTTTTTATTTAATTTACATTTCCAATGTGTTAGACAACTCATGATAGTCAACCGTTTTCAAGAATCCCTTCGATTGCATGTTCTTCACAAATTGTAGCAGTTCCAACTTCATCTCCATGAGTTCGATGTCCAGGAATTCTGCTGTATTCTCGTTTTCTGTAGGCATAATCATCATATTCCTTCACACTCCTCTTTAATCGTCTCAATTCTGATGCTTCATATATTAGACCCAGATACATTAGTAACAAACAAAAATCCACAGCACCTGTAAGCAAAAAGTCCTTAATAGCATACCCTTCAATCTTGCTGTATTAAACATAACATGATTAGATTGCAGTTTGAAGTTTTTCCTGTTGGGACATTTTTGTTAGAAAAGCCTATTTTTTTGCCGATTTCAATTAATATTTCTCAAATTGATTTGATTTGGTTTATACTGATAATGTACTATGATAATAAAGAGAGGGGTAGGCATATGAAAATAGGTCATTTGATTCGTGCTGAACGTGTACGTCAAGATATGAAACAAATAGTCCTTGCAAAAGGCATTTGTACGCCTTCATACCTATCTAAGATTGAACGAAATTTAATTGAACCAAGTGAAGACATCGCGGAGCTGTTATTTAATCGTTTAGGGATAGATCCGGCGAAATTGCAGAAGAAAGATGTTAAAACTGAAAAAGAATTCAAGGAATTGCTACTCTCAACATATAAATTAGTAATCACTTCAAGGAGTGTTGAGCTTACAGAGAAAAAACTTGATTACTTGCTACAGAATAGTCCGTTATTTGAAAACGACTCCCTATACTATACATATTTATTGATCACCCTAAGATTTCGAATTATTTTAGGGAAAAACTTCGAAGAGATAAGTAGGGAGATTGAAGCTTTAAGTGATTCCGTTGATGGTTTTGACACTTATCAAAAGTATTTATTTTTACTGAATCAGGCATTGTTTTACTATAATTCAGGTATACGAAAGAAGGCAATATCATATTTTGAAGAAATTGTAGAGGATTTGGATAAAATTCCTCTTGGGGATTGGGAAAAAGCAGAGTTCTATTATGTAATCGCTATTCTATATACCTCAGATGAAAATACTTTTGTCGCTATCGAATATATACGAAAAGCCCTTAATTATTTCATGGAAACATTGCAAATGAACCGAGTTTTGGAATGTTATATTATTATCGGAGTTACCAGAAAACTAAATGAACAGTTCGAAGAATCCTTGGAGGCTTATTCAAAGGCAATGCAACTTTGTGAAGAATTCCATCTTGACGATCAAAAAGGTATTATCTATCACAATATCGGCAATCTTAACAGCATCATGGGTAATAGTGAACAAGCCATTTTATACTTCAAAAAAAGTTATGACAGCAAAGTTGTTGATAATGAAAAATTGATTTCGATATTATGCTTAATTATGGAACATTCTAAGCGAGCAGAAAAAGCCCTCGTGCTAAAGTGGGCTAATATAGGCATAGATATAATCCAAGAATCAGAAGTGGAAGGTCGACAATCCTATTTGCATCACTTTAAGTTTTACAAATCACTTCATAGTGAAGAAGGATTATCCGAGGAAATAGCCTTAGCTGCAA
Source organism: Sporosarcina thermotolerans (assembly GCF_042658975.1). Classification (NCBI taxonomy): domain Bacteria; kingdom Bacillati; phylum Bacillota; class Bacilli; order Caryophanales; family Caryophanaceae; genus Sporosarcina; species Sporosarcina thermotolerans. Next base: position 191,775 of record NZ_JBHSRM010000003.1, read on the forward strand.
TTCAATACTTTAAGGATATTCAGGAATTTAAATTAACTCATAAGTATTGCATTGCTTTAGCGGACTGGTACTATTACAATAGGAAATATAAGCTGTCATCTATTTATTACCGTGAAGCTAATACTTATGGTAATATTTATAGAAAAATAGTGAAATGGGAGGATTTATAATGAAGAAAGTGCTTTCTATTCTGTTACTTGCAATTGTCTTAGGGCTATCGATTCAATCCAATGCGTCTGCAACACCGGCTGGTAATACGTCATCTGGCGATACAATGCCAAAGGTTTTCAGTACTTTCAACATCCAAAACTAATGATCAACTTGGAATACCTGTATCAGGTGTTCCTTTTTTTATTGTCCAATCCCATTGAAAAAGGAAGCGATCCAAATATTGTTCGCTTCCTTTTTCACCTTAAATCCCAACTGGAACGATATACATCCCCGCTTGCTCATCATGCTTAACGACCACTTGCACGCCGTAGATCTCATTAATCGCATCAGCAGTTATAACATCCGCAGGGGCACCTTTCGCGGCAATCTTCCCGTCTTTCATCGCGATGATTGTATCGCTGAATTGGATTGCCTGGTTAATATCATGCAAGACCATGACGATTGTGATACCGTGCTGTTTATTCAACGAGCGAATGAGTTCAAGCAGCTCATATTGATAATATATATCGAGATACGTCGTTGGTTCATCCAAAAACAGATAGGGCGTCTTCTGGGTTAACGCCATGGCGATCCAGACGCGCTGCATCTGTCCACCGGATAACTCGTCAATCGGCGTCTTCCTTTTATCAAGCAAGTTGGTGCTGGTGAGTGCCCATTCAACCGCCTCTTCATCCTCTTTCGTCGATGAAGAGAAGAGATTTTTATAAGGGATCCGGCCGTAAGCTGTCAGCTTCTCCACAGTCATATCGGACGGGGCATTGTTTTGCTGATGGACGACGGCAAGCCTTTTCGCAAGTTCTTTTGGCTTGAAATCGGTCAACGACTTGCCGTCCAAAACGATTTCCCCCTCTTGAGGGCGATGGTGATTCGACAGGACACCAAGCAATGTTGATTTCCCGCATCCATTCGGACCGATGATCGTCGTCACTTTCCCAGTTTCGATAGCGCCGTTCACACCATGCAATGTATTCAACTTTTTATCGTAGGAAAACGTGACATCTTTAATTTCCATAAATACGATCACTCTTTCTCAACAAGAATATGAGGAATGGTCCACCGATTACCGCGACGATGATTGATGCGGGGATTTCATTCGGTGCAATCAATACACGTCCAAGCGTATCCGCAAGCAGGACTAAAAGCGCTCCAGCCAATGCGGAAAAAGGAATGAGCACCTTATGGTCATTGCCAACGAGCGTCCTCCCGATATGCGGAACGAGAAGTCCGACAAACGCAAACATACCCGCAACCGCCGTCGCGACAGATGCAAGCAACACGGCTATCAACGCAATAACGAACCTTGCGAGATTCACATTGACTCCCAAACTCTTTGCGGTTTTATCCTCGAGCGCCAAGTAATTGCACCATTTATAAACAAAAAAGGAAAGGAAAATCCCGATACTTCCATAGAGCATAATTACGTCTACATCGCTCCACTTCTTCATTGTCAACGTCGAAGTCGCCACCTGGCTCATTGACTGCGTAAGCCCTCCTCCGCTAAACCCAATCGCCTGGCTAAGTCCAGTGAACAGCGCATTGATCGCAATACCGATTAAGATCATCCGTAGCGGATCAAGTCCCGATTTCCAGGACAACGAATAGACGAGTAAAAACGCAAGCGCCCCGCCTAAAAATGCAAATAACGGCACGAAAAAGAACAATGTCGGAAAAACTGCAATGAGCAAAATGGACATGAAACTGGCACCGGCAGACACCCCGATGATACCGGGGTCAGCAAGCGGATTGCGCATGACCGCCTGCAGCAGCGCCCCAGCTACCGACAAAGCCGCACCCGCAAACACCGCTATCAAAATTCTTGGGAAGCGCAGATCCTTAATGATTTCAACGTCATCATTTGTACCTGTCAGCAATCCGTGCATCAATTCAAACGGCGTAACCGTAATGCTTCCCGTCAATGCCGATTTCACGAAAACAATTGCCAACAACGCAATAACGGCTATAAAACTGATCGTTTTTTTAGTTAACCAAGACATATTTCAACCTGCCTTCTTCATTCAGGAAAAAGCATTTTCTGCAACTCACCAAGCGCCTCTACCGCCGCCAAGTTGCCTGTCGTACCGAATAATTGCTCCTTCAGGTCGTAAACACGACCATTCTTCACGGCATTAAAATGCTTCCATACATCATTCGAATTGAATTCCTTATCGAACATATCTATTACCTGCTCGGGCATTCCGTGCGCGGCCCTCAAAATGATGTCCGGATTCGACTGCTGTAAATATTCCGTATTAGAGGATAAAAACTCTACATCCTCGCCAGTAATCACATTCACGCCGCCAGCGCGTTTCACAAGGTCACCAATATAGGAATGCTCAGTTGCAACCAAATAACTTCCAGGAATCCCAAGCAGAATCAATACAGTCGGCTTCTCTTTCCCTTCAGAAGCTGCTTCGATTTCAGCAACCTTCTCCTCGAACTGAGCTACTAAGGCTTCTGCCTGCTGCAAGCGATCGTATTTCTCACCGATGCGCAAGATTTCTTCATGCATTGCGTCGATACTTTCTAAATTCGCATACGTCATATTGATACCACGTTCATCAAACATCTCTTGCAAATCATATTTCAACGTTGTCACTGAAAAGATTTCCGTCGGTTTCAATGAAAGAAGTGTCTCCATATCTGGGCTCATCGGATTGCCGACCTCTTTCGCATCGGCATATCTTTCAGGCAACTCTTTATAGCTCGAAGGTACGCCAACTAAATCAATCTCAAGCGCATCCATAATTTCAGTCAATGCGACGGTTGTCGCAACAATCCGATCGCCTTCCCCTACGTGCGGCGTCTGTCCGACAACTTTGTCGTTGTTAGATGAACAGCCCGCTATAATTACAAGGAACAACAATCCGACTAAGCCGATTACCTTTTTCATTTCTGTACAACTCCTTGCGCGCACTTATTTACGAGCGCGTTTCTTCATAACTGCAAATGCAATGCCGCCTGCTACAACTGCGAATATCACTACAAGCACGATGAACAAGGACTTGTTCGAACTATCCTTTTCAACGACAACCTCGTCTGCAACAGCCTCTTCTTGCGCAGTTTCCTCTATTGAAGCTTCTTTTAGTTCATCCGCGGATTCTTCAAGTTCTTCTTCCACTGTTAGTAGTTCATCTTCTTCGTCTTTCAATACATCATCAGATTCTTCCGAGTCAACTTCATCTTCCTTTGTCAAAGGCTTCTCCGACTTCTTGTCTTTTTCAGTCTCGGTTTTATTTGCCGTCTCGGTTTTATTCACAGTTGGTTCATTCTTGGAAACTTCTTTTTTCTCGACTGGTTTTTCAGTCTTCTGTTCAGTAGACTTCTGCACTGGCTTAACTTCATTCTTCACTTCGGGTTTCGCTTCAGGCTTCGTTTCCGGTTTCGTTTCCGGTTTTGTCTCCTTAGCAGGCTGCGTCACTGGCTTTTCAACAGGTGCCGGTGGAATGGAAGATGTGTTGAAAACAAGTCGGATATCATATTTATTGTCATATCCCTCTAATCCTGGAATCCCCGTTACAATGATGTGAATTTTCGCGTTTACTGTTTGTGAAATGTCTTCAACATCAAATTTGACGATTCGTTTGTCGTTCGCTTCGCTCACAACCTGCACATCTTTTCCCTGAACCTTAAAGTATTGCCACCATGAACTATTGTTCAATGTGACAGTTACTGTCGCCTTGCCATTCTGCATTTTCACTTTTGCAGGACTCACCATATAGTCAACAGTCGCCGATTCTTCATTCGAATTTGCCTTTAAGACTGAGAAAGGAAGGGTATAATCACCATCAGCGTATGTCGTGCCCGCTGCATGCATTTGACCTGTAATAGGAATTGATAGTGCAAGCAGCAACGCAATTACCATCGAAAAGAGTGTTTTCTTTTTCATCTTAAACTCCTTTATTCATATACAGACAACGCCGGCTGTCACTGTAGGTGCGACGCCGGCAATTGAATGTAAAATTATTTAATTACTTCAAGCATTTTGTAGACCATTTTAGAAGCATGTGCACGAGTTGCGCTGTCTTTAGGTTGGAACACCTTCTTGCCGTCTACAGTGCTTCCGTCAATGATGCCAAGGCCAGCAGATAGTGTTACAGCTGTTTTAGCATAGTCATTGATGCGACCAGCGTCTGCAAATACTACATTTGTATTAACATCCTTAAGAACGGATGCATTTTTGTATTCAATTGCGCGAATGATCATTGCCGCCATCTGTTCACGCGTAATCTCTTCATTGGGACTAAATTTGCCATCGTTTTTCCCTAAAACGATGCCTGCACGGTTTGCAGCTTCAATTTCTTGAACAATCGTTTTCATATCTTTAGTAACATCAGAGAATGTACCTGTAGCTTCTTGTGTTGGAAGTTTCAAGGCACGAGCAATTACCATTGCAAATTGAGCTCTTGTAATCTTATCGTCCGGAGCAAAAGTTTCTGCTGTTTTCCCTTTAAGGATTTCTTGTTCAGCAAGTGCTACAATATATTCTTTTGCGAAAGAATTATTGATGTCTTTAAATGAAACAGGAGCTTTCTCAGCACCTACCGGCGTGATTGTTTTTGTATCAAATGCAAGGCGCACTACATGATTACCTGTATAATTTGCTGAAGCAACATGAACAGTCACTTTCGCATTCATGATTTGATTAAGGTCCGCCACTTCAAATGAAACCGTGCGGATGTTTTCTTCTACATTCACCGCTACAACTTTCGCATCAATGAATTCACCGTTTTGTTCCACTTGGAATCCTGTAACTTGTTCATTATTCGTCAATTTAACAGTAACGATATTCTTACCGTCTTTCACAGTCAATGTTGCATTTGTTTCCATATGTCTTGCCATGCTAGAAGCTTTATCTTCCTTTTCATGCAATGGCGTGAAGTCAATTGTATAGTTGCCTTCTTTTATAGTAGTTGCTGGTTTATCTGTTTCTTCCTCTTTTGACACGTTTTCTTTATCAGCAGGTACATTGCTTCCGTCAAATTGGAAACGGATATCATGTACTGTGTCATATGTGCCCATTCCTGGAATTCCAGTAACGATAATATGAGCTTTCGCACTCAGTATCTTTTTAACATCTTTAATTTCAAACTTAACAAGTCTTGTTTTTGCTTCTTCATCTTCACTAACAACTTCAACAGCAACAAATTCATTGCCATCTTGGATTTTCATAGATTGCCAGTATTGGCTATTCAACAATGTCATATAGGCAATTGTCTTTCCATCCTCAATTTTGATTTGTGCAGGACTTTCCACATGTCGCCCAGCAGCCGACACTTCGTCTTTATCTGCTTGAAGTACTGTAAATGGAAGTTCATATGTTTGCTGGTCTTGCGCATTCACTTCAGCCGCGGCTGATGGTAGTGCAGGCACTGCTGTAAACAGTACAAGAATAGCTGTTAAAAGCATTATCAAATTTTTCTTCATTCTTTAACTCTCCTTTGAGTTCTTTTTCTTAGATCGCAACAATCGGAATGCTACAACAGCAACCACTGCAATCGCTATGTAAATAAAAGTATTTCCTGTATCGCCTTCGGACTCGGTTTCACCTAACCAACCCGTATCCGTCATTTCAGCGGAATCAAGATTGATAGCAGCCCGGACTGTATAGGCATGGTTGTAAGCCGGCTCCATTTCCTCAATTTCAACACGCATTTTTAGCAGAAATGGCTCTGAAAGATCACTATCAATCTTAAATTCAACGACGCGTAAATCCGCTTCATCATCCCAACCGATAACATTTACATCTACGAAGTCATCGTCATTCTGCGCTTTTAACTCCTTCACCCAGTTGCTATGATTCACGGTTAACTGCATGTATGCGTCTCCGTCCTTCACTTTAAGCAACGCAGGTTTCACAAAATAATCGTTTGCAATGGACACGGAGTCACTATCGGCTTGCAACAACTCGTATTCAACCGTATAAAGGCCATCATCCAAAGAAGCCGCAAAAGCGCTCGTTCCATTCACTATAAAAAAGAAAGAAAGCAGTAACATAACCGCCAAATTCTTAACTATTTTGCTATTAGCCAACCCCTCACCTCTTCCAATGAGAACAGTTATCATTACCTCTCCAATAATATCTCACAAACTATTAATTTAACAGGCATTTTCTCAAGCTTCACATATCGTTCACAAAATAATGACAAGTAATTGAAGCACGATGGGTTCTATTTGCAATATTTCTGTTTACCTTTCCGCCACACATTAAATAACGCCCTTGAATACTACCATCCTCATAATTCCCAATGAGTTGTAATAAATTAACTAACAACAAAATTCCAGGGGGAGGGTAATTTGAATTTTGACAGTTTACTCGATAAACTTTTAGGGCAACGTGAACTCATCCATGAAGTAGAATGTGCTGTTTGCGGTGGGTTTGAGGCTTATTATCGTGATCCGTTTACTAAGGAGAACTTGGGGCGAGCATGTGAATTTTGCGGAGAACTTCAAGCATTTGATTAAGCGTCGTACCTATCGGATAATAAAAGCGGGAGGTCAACCAAGCCTTGCCAGGTTGACCTCCCATTTTCTTGACCACCTATTCAACAACTACCTTCAAGTAAATCCCATTTCCCATCATAACCCCGGACTTATCCTTCCACAGAGGGTGTACGACCAATAAATAATCTTTACCCGAAATCATCGGTGAAACGGGCGTTACTTCCACTGTTCTTCCGTCCTTTACGGCGACACGGACTTCAGCTTCTTCTCCACCAAGCTCAATCAATTGAATTGCACGTTCATCCAAACGGCTCCAATCCATATCCTTGCTCATGCGAATGGTAAATGTCTTTGTCGTTTTCACATTTTCCATTACCGGAAATGGCGAATAGCCGGCAAACTTATATAGAAGCTGGTCATAATGTGCTGTATTCACTTCTTCATTGGTAGCCGTCACTACGTCTGGCGTCACACCGACTTTATCAACGGCAATCCCCTTTGGTGAAAAAAATCGGGCAGTCGTCAATTTCAAAACGCTTCCGTCCTGGAAAGCAAACATTGATTGCGCTGTGCCCTTACCATAGGAAGTTTGTCCGAAAATCTTCGCAGCATTTTGTTCTTTCAAATTAACCGCAAGCATTTCCGACGCACTTGCACTATATTCATTGATTAGCAATGACACGGGACTCTTAATCTTTATTTCCTGATTAACAGAACGATAGATTGCCGGAGTCTTATTTTTCTCTCGAATTTGGAACGCCTGCGACACATTAGGGAAAAATCCCGCGATTTCCTGTGCGGCCGTAATATAGCCTCCACCATTATTCCGGATATCTAAAATTAAACCATCCGTGTCGCCAAGGGTATTAATCGCCTCAGCCATCTCCTTCGCTGAATTAGTCGCGAAACTATTTAACCGGATATACCCGATATTCCCACCAAGCATTTCCGATTCGACCGTCGGCAAATGGATTTCCGCACGTTTAATCGTCTTTGTAATTGGAAGGCTATTTCCGCGTTCAATCGTCAAAGTGACTGACGTATTTTCCTCTCCACCAATCAACGGAACTACGGCTTGGACAGATTTCCCTGTTAACGATATTCCATTCACTCTGGTGATCACATCGCCCGGAAGCAGACCCGATTTGAAAGCGGGACCATCCTTTATTACCGAAATCACCTTTACGCCCTTATCACTTTCCTCCAACACAACGCCAATCCCAACGATACGCTGCTCGATTCCGTTAATAAAAGCCTCATATTCCTGTTTCGTCATATAGATTGAATGCGGATCCAGTCCATCAACAATCTCTTTTGCTGATTCTTTTAAGAGAACATCATCCGGAACCTCGTCAACATAATATTCTTGAATCAGCTGTCGAATCGCATCCAACGGCTCCGCTGCTGCCGCCTGAGTAAACGGCATCATGACAAAAAGGAGTGTAAGTAGTGCAATTAAAGGCTTCATAGGTCTTTTAATCAAGTCGATATCCTCATTTCTTGGTGATGTTTCTACTATTATACTAATTCAATTTACAATCGCACATCTTTTTTGTTTCATACTCTTCCGAATTTATAGTGTATTTTGTATTACTGAATGATATGATAAATTATAACTATGGGATAATTTTTGAAGGGGGAATAAATTATGATAAATTGTTATATACATACTGATGAATTGTCAGTGGGGACTTGTGTTGGTTGTGGCAAATTCATCTGTGCAAATTGTAATACTGAATTAAAAGGGAAAAATTACTGTAAAAGTTGTGTAGATGAACTTTTTGACGATAATAAGAAAAAAATTGAACGGTTAGAAGATAATATGAACAATAAACAGCCAATGGTATTTATGAACGCTGGCGGTGGTTCATCCTCTTCTAGCTCAAGTGCAGCCACAGCTGTTAGTAATGATGGTGGATATATGAGATATACTAAAAGTAAAACAGCGGCAGGACTTTTAGCAATCTTTTTCGGCGGACTAGGAATCCACAAATTTTACTTGGGTAGATGGGGATGGGGGATTATCTATCTATTATTTTGTTGGACGTACATTCCGGCTTTAATAGGACTTATAGAAGGTATTATCTATCTTGTATCAAACCCACATAACTTTGCAAGAAAGTATGAACCAGGATATCGCTGAAAGAATATTAATTTCGAATCTCCTTGGTAATGGCAATGAATCAGTAATTGAAATATACTTAGGCTGCTCTTAAAACTTGGATGCAGCCTATTATTGTTTTAATGAACAGGATGCTTTTAATGAAAAAAAGCCAACCATAAAGGTCGGCCTAATCCCTTAAACTTTCAGCCCCGCATAAAGATACCGCTCAAAAAACTCAACTGTCTTCGTGTGCATTGTAATATGATTTTCTATCTTTTCCGTCTGATGGCCTTCATCTTCGAAAATGACCATCTCAACTTCCCTGTCCAGTTTTTTCAGATCCGCAACAATCTGCTCCGCCTCGCTGACCGGAACGCGTGAATCATTCCTTCCATGGAACACTAATAAAGGGGCAGTGATTTTATGCGTTAGATTGATCGGCGCGGTTTCTTCGAAGAAATCACTATGTTCTGTTAGCGTTCCGTACTCATACTCGCGCAAGTACCTTCTCCATACACCAGTATTCGTTAGGAATGTTTTTAAGTTCGACATACCGACGATATCTACTCCCGCTGCCCACAAATCCGGATACTGAGTCAACGCGGACAATACCATGAATCCTCCGTAACTTCGACCCATGATGCCAATTTTATCCGGCACTACTTGATGGGCATCAACTAAAGCCCCCGCCAAACTTGCCAAATCCGCCACAGCATCAAGCCGCTTGTCCGCATCATCCAATTTCAAAAAAGTCCTACCATACCCGTTGCTTCCGCGGATATTCGGAACCGCCACCGCGAATCCTTTGTAAACAAGATATTGCAAAACAGGGTTATACTCGGCTCTCGACTGCGCTTCTGGACCGCCATGAACGTAAATTACGGCAGGCTTTGACTGATCGCCATCCTGGTTATAGAAGAAGTAAGGAACCTCCAAACCATCAAAGGATTTATAGGAATAAAGTTCAGGCTCCCTCCAATAATCGCCGACTGTTTCCGATTGCCCGATGAACGTCTGGCGCTCCACCTTTTTCGTAGATACTGTATATTTCCAAATATCTCCCGGGTTCGTCGGAGTTTTCATTGTGAATAAAAATGAGTCATTCGCCAGCCACGACATTGAACCGATAACACCGTCAGGAAGCGAATCAATCAGTTCGTAAGTTTGGGTTTTCGGGTAATAAATCCCGAGCCTCGTGATGCCGCCTTCATTAAGTGTAAAAGATAACGAGTCGCCATCAGGTGAAAGTGCAATTTCCTCCATATCCCACTTCTCCCAATGAAGCAACTTTTCAAGATGTCCAGGGTTATCCAGCGTGAACTTGCATAAATGAAGTGTATCTTCATTCGTATCCGTAAGGACATATCCCTCGTCATTCCCGACCCTCGGCGAGTTCATCCGAGCAAGCACATCTTCATTGCCAAGGCGCACTTTCTCTTTTGTCCGGGTATTTACGAGATAAATGATTCGATCAATATTTGTCTCCATCATGCTGACAAATAGGAATTCATTATCAAGCCACCCAAGCGGGGTGCAATTCGCATCATGTGTAAATACCTGCTCCACTTCCCGAGTTTCCACATCGATAATAAACACATCGAACTGACCAGGATGACGACGGTTGCTGGAATAAGAAAGATAACGACCATCCTTCGACCAACCACCAACATAATGGAAATGATCCTTCGATTCCACAAGAACTTCCGGATCCTTACCCGTCGGTCCCACAATATACAATTGCTGCTTTTCATTCCCCTTACTGTCAATCCCGACTACCGTCCGATCACCGGTTGGCGAATGATACACGCTCAAAACACGGTCATGCGTCTCTATGAATTGAACCGGCTCCCCATTTGAATCTAACTTCCAAACTTGCGGAATCCCCGTGAGTTTCGATAAAAATGTAAACGTCCCCGTTCCCGGAATAACCTTCGCTTCATACGCAGAATTAACTTTCAGAAAATCCAACAATACCTTTTCTTCATCAGACATGTATTCTCCCCCATTCACTTTCTAAATAATTTCAAGAGTCTATCAATTCTATAATAGTTTACCATTCATGGGGTGATAGTCACAACCTAAAGCACCACAAACAAAAAAGAGCCAGCTAATAATGACTTCCCGTTGACACACCATGACTTCCCATAGAACACCTATAACTTCCCGTTAACGCACCATGACTTCCCATAAAACATCGATAACTTCCCGTTAACGCACCGTGACTTCCCATAGAGCATCGATAACTTCCCGTTGACACACCATGACTTCCCATAGAACATCAATAACTTCCCGTTGACGCATCATGACTTCCCATAGAACATCATTAACTTCCCGTTAACGCACCATGACTTCCCATAGAACATCTATAACTTCCCGTTAACGCACCATGACTTCCCATAGAACATCTATAACTTCCCGTTGACACACCATGACTTCCCATAGAACATCAATAACTTCCCGTTGACGCATCATGACTTCCCATAGAACATCATTAACTTCCCGTTAACGCATCATGACTTCCCATAGAACATCTATAACTTCCCATTGACGCATCATGACTTCCCATAGAACATCATTAACTTCCCGTTAACGCATCATGACTTCCCATAGAACATCGTTAACTTCCCGTTGACGCATCATGACTTCCCATAGAACATCATTAACTTCCCGTTAACGCATCATGACTTCCCATAGAACATAAAACCCCTCGCCATCGGCAAGGGGTTGTCCTGATTACTTTTTCAATTGTTCCACCCGGTGAATGAAAATCGCCATATCTCCACGTGTGATGGAGTTGCTTGTACCAAATAGCGTCTCAGTTGTTCCCTGGGTGATATTGTACTTCACAAGTGCTTTTACGGCAGCACTATATTTGTCTGACACATCATTGAATTGAATAGTTGTATCTGCTCCGTCAAGTTTGTAAGCTTTCGAAAGAATCAAGGCCATTTCGCCTCGTGTTAGCTCGGCATCCGAACCGAAAATCGTTTTCGATTCGCCTTCCATAATTCCTTTTTCGACGAGTATATTTACTGCATTCGCAGCACGTGCCGGTACATCTTTAAATCCTGCATCTTTTACAAATGTCGTGTCTAAATTCAACGCCTTCACGACCAAGACTGCAGCATCCACTCGCTTAATTTTCGCATAAACACCAAATTCAGTTTTGGAAAATCCTTGTGTAATTTTATTTGCCACAAGGTAATCGACAGCTGCTTTGTATCGATCCGCAACATCTAAGAATGCAAGAGCCTGTGTCGGCCCAACATTATCTTTCGGTTCAGTCTCATTATCTACCGTTCCGAACAGTGCTTGGAGTGTATAAACTCCCGTGCTATCGCTATAACGAACCTGTTCTACTCCGATAAAATAAGTCCCTTTTTCCAAGTTAGCAAGCTGACTCAGCTTAGAAGGCTCGCCATTCTTACCGCCTTTAACCTGCTCACTGAACAATGCTTTTCCATTGCCATCGAATAACGAAATATTCACTTCATCTAAATAAGAGCTAAAATTCAACTTCAGCTTACCTGCTGTCTTCAACTCTACTTTGAAGAAGTCCGCAGTATCATTCAAGCTAATGAAACCACGAAGGGGCTCGGCATCGAGTTTTAAATCCTTTGCAAGTTCAATCGCATTATTCGGCTCAAGTTCCTGATTTTTAGCAGGAATAAACTTATTCGTCACCGTAAAAATACCTGATTCTTTTTTAATATACGCACCGTCACTAATTTTTATAAGATAGGTTCCCTTCTCCAAGTCGAGCGACTTGATCCATTTGGAAGCCTCAAGCAACGTTCCATCATACGATTTATCTTGATAAATAATATTCCCTAACATATCTTCCAGCGTAATTAACGTAATATCGATACGCGAATCTACGCTGAGTGTCAATGTCCCGGATTCTTCTAAAGGAAGCAAATAAGTATTCTCTTTACCACCAGGAATAATTTTCCCTGTTTCGGCGCTATTTGGAATAAAAACAACTTGCTCATTCGCTTTCGCAATATGATTGGTCAAAAGCGTCAGCGCAAAAACCGTCAGTAAAAGCGCTAACTTGCGCAGTACTCTATTTTTCATTTTGTCTCCTCTTTCTATTTAGTTTTCTATTAATATAGTATACCATCAAATAGTGTCGGAAATAGTAGAATTTTGAATGAAAAGGTAATATACCCTCCCAATAAAAAAACCCCTTCATTTGCAGAAGGAGTATCATTTACAAATTATTTCCCCACGGCGTAGTGGGTTTACGCTTCACTCTGCCTAGTAATAATATATCCCCTTAATAGGAAATGACAAACCGCAAAACTTACAAATATCCCGATAAAATCTATCCCAACATCATAAAACCTTCCATTCCTCCCGAAAAACAACTGCATGATTTCTGTAATCAAGGCAAAAACCGTACATATGATCAATGATTTCTTTTCTTTTTGGATTGATGAGAGAACTAAAATATACATGATTCCAAACGCAGTCATATGGCCGAATTTCTGAATCCAAAAAAACCTGCTCGTCCAATTAAAGTCGGTTGTGATCAACAGATCTGCGAATGTCGGGTCGAATAATGGGGTGAAGTGAATAACTTGATTATACAAAAATGCATGAGCGCTATATGTACAACCTGCGACCAATATGAAGAATATCCAAATTAACGTCAGTGTCCGTGTAAACAATAGAAGAACCTTCCTTTCAACGATAACGTTGAAAACAGCATTGACCAATTTAGTGGGTTTTATATAGAGGGGAATTTATTTTTGGGGATAGTCCCGGCTACCTTATAACGTATACCACCATCAATTAACCTACATTACCTAAATATACTTATTTACTCCTACACAGCCATATTTTCTGTGGTATTATACCTTATGAATATATGAAAACAGGTGAAATTCTTGAGATTTAATGGTCGGATCATTGCGATTGGGGTCGTCGGTTTATTTAATGTAATGCGTTATTTTTATTATCATCAGTATCTAAATTTACCTTTTAAAGCGGATTTTTTTATTTTAACTACATTTTTCTTAATCATAGCCTTGTGGGGTGGGAAACAGTTTGATCGGGTTAAGTATTTCTCTGAAAAAGACCCTCTAACAGATACTTTTAACCGGCGGACGATTGAACGGTTTTTTCAAAGAAACGCTAAAGTATGTGATAAGAATGGTAAAAAGTTAGGCGTTATTTTAATCGATATTAATGATTTTAAAGCTATCAACGATACATACGGTCACCATAAAGGCGATGAACTGTTGACCGAAATCGCTACAAGCCTGAAAAAGTCAGTTGATAAGAAGGATTTGGTCGCAAGATGGGGCGGCGATGAATTCTTGATTCTTGTACCTAATTGTACAGATGGGTTTAGAGCGGAATATATTAAAAATCTTCACCAAGCTTTTGAAGAGCACTTGGACGGTTTCCCAACTGTAAGGGCATCAATAGGATTTTCGATATATCCGGGAGACGGACAAAATTTCCAAGAATTAGTACAAAAAGCTGATGAGGCAATGTATAGAGATAAAAAAGATTGTGCGCAAGCGGTCTAATTTCAACTAAAATAGCAACAAGAAAGGAAGAAACAATGAAACCACTCAAACTTTTTACTGCATTCATACTTAGCTTCTTTTTATTGGCAAATACCGCAGCCGCTCAAAGTTTTCAGGATGTCCCAACAGATCATTGGGCGCATGATGAAATTCGCTTTTTGACGGATAAGCAAGTCATACGCGGATTTTCGGATGGTTCATTCAAACCACTTACTGTTTTAACGAGAAAAGACGCGGCTGTCATGCTTGTGCGTGCTCTAAAGCTGCCAACTATCCAGCAGCCACAAGTAAAACCCGCTGATTTGAAGCCGACGATGGGTGGGTATTCGGAAATGATGATAGCGGCGAATAAAGGTTTCTTCACCGTTACAGGAAACCGTTTCAACCCGAATCAGCCACTCACTCGCGATGAGATGGCTAAGGCGCTCGCCGTTGCATATGGGTACAACGGAAAAGGCACTTCTTTCTTTAAAGATGTGGCGAAGGGCAATCCATATTACAAGTTTATCGATGGGATTGCAGAAAATGGAATCACGACAGGTTATTCAGACGGTACATTTAAGCCGACTGTCGCCGTTAACCGGGCACAGTTTTCGACATTCCTCAAACGCGTCTACGATAAACCACATGAATATAGTGTGAAAAAAGATGGACGCATTTTAAAAACTTTCACGGATGAGACTGCCGCCATATCGTATGCAGTGAGCCAGGCCGGTTCGACAGTTCATCCGGTCAGTAATTCACTAATGAAATATGAGCAAAGGCCTGTCAACTTAAAGGCTACGGGAATAAAAAATGGTGTTTTGATTTACAGCGGTTCTGAAAAAGAGGCATTCGACAAGGACTTCTATGCACCTTACCTTGCCAAAGGGGACTCGACCTTTTTCGATACATTTATAGTTATGGGTAGACAATATCCTAATGGGGAATTTCAAGAAACTCCTAAAAACCTTGCGAATTACAGTGACTGGAAATGGTTTGCAGATAAACTTTTCTCACCTTCTGGCCCATTACGCCCATTGAATGAAGCTGCCGTGGAGGCAAATAGAAAAGCGAAAGTCTATATCGGAATTCCATATCCAAAACGCAATGGTAACTTGATTGACCTAAACGGTAAAAAGCTGCCCAACACACTCGATAATCGCAAACAAATGGTGAACTGGTACATTTCAACTGTCGAGCAGCAGTGGAAGCGCGCAGGATTGACCAACTTAACACTTACTGGATATTACTGGGTGAATGAAACCGTAATTCATGCAGATGACGAACTGTTAGTTACGGATACAGCTGCAGCTATCCATAAACTGAATAAGAAATTCATTTATGCGCCACATGCACGCACGACTAATTTCGGTAACTGGAAATACTACGGATTCGATGGTGCATACTTGCAGCCAAACACCTTCCGACTAAACCTCGGTGATCCGAAAGCAAAGCTGCATAAAGCTTTTCTCGAAGCGCAAATCAAAGGAAGCAGCATCACATTGGAAATTGACACCTATTCCCCACATCAAATAGGAGCCGGCTTACCAAACTTCGAAACCTATTTGGAGTTTGCAAAACGCTATGATTTACAAGGCTTCCTTCTCTACCAAGGGACGGAAATGGTCTATCGGATGGGCACGATGAAAAATGATGCATATCAAAAAGCGTATGAGGAATTATGGGACTTTATGGAGTAAGGATTGATTTGAAGGAGCCAATTTCCAATCGGAAACTTGGCTTCTTTTTTCTTCTGACCGAACTTTCCCATAAATCGTTTCTATAGGATGAAGTGTGGCTGTTTGTTATACTACATGTCAATGTAATGAAAGGAGATTTGATTATGCAAAATATATCTGGCAAAAATGCGATTATTACTGGGGCTGGGCGTGGAATCGGTCGTGCAACAGCAATTGCCTTCGCGAAAGAAGGCATTAACGTAGGTTTAATCGGGAAAACTGCTGCCAACCTTGAAAAGGTCGCTGAAGAACTAAGTGAATTTGGTGTAAAAGTTTCGTTTGCTGCTGCAGACGTGTCCGATAATGAATCCGTAATCGCTGCTGTCGAGCATGTAAAATCGGAGCTTGGACCAATTGATATTTTAATTAATAATGCCGGAATCGGTAAATTCGGCAAGTTCCTTGAACTCACTCCTGAGGAATTCAAACAAATAATCGATGTCAACTTGATGGGCATGTACTACGTCACACGCGCAGTGCTGCCAGAAATGATCGAACGACAAACAGGCGATATTATCAATATCTCCTCAACAGCTGGGCAAAAAGGTGCGCCTGCTACAAGTGCATACAGCGCTTCGAAATTTGGTGTATTGGGACTCACAGAATCACTTATGCTTGAAGTCAGAAAGCACAACATCCGCGTGACGGCATTAACACCAAGCACAGTGGCAACTGACTTGGCAATCGAAGGGAATCTCACTGATGGAAACCCTGAGAAAGTCATGCAACCTGAGGATCTTGCAGAAGTAATGGTTGCACAATTAAAGCTACATCCAAGAATCGTACTGAAATCGGCTGGACTTTGGTCGACAAATCCTTAATAAATTGGAAAAAGACCCTGATTGGGTCTTTTTTTTTTGATTAGTTCTCGTAGAATCGCTTTGACTTCCCATTGAACGGCGAAGACTTCCCATGGAATCGCTATAACTTCCCATTAAACACGGGTGACTTCCCATAGAAGCACTATAACTTCCCATTAAACACGGAGAACTTCCCATAGAAGCACTATAACTTCCCATTAAACACGGAGAACTTCCCATAGAAGCGCTATAACTTCCCATTAAACATGGAAGACTTCCCATAGTAACACTTCATCTTATCTACCGTCACCATTTCATTTGCCGGAATAGATCCGACAACACCCTTTTAGCCTCCACATCAATTTCCCAATCTGCAATCTCCTCCAGCAAACTATCCTTAGATCGGAAACCCTTAACAAATCCATTCAAGCGGGCGGCAAACGTAGAGTCTAAAAGCTCGTCCGCCCCACGATAAAGCCCTCCCAATTGCTCCAATGCCTTCGGATATCTCTTCAAATAATATTTCTGATGACGTTCTTCCGCTAACGTAAAGCCTGTAAGCTCTGCTATATCTGTTTCAATCGATTCACCAAGTTCCTCTTCCATTTCCCGCTTCACTATCTCAGCAAGCTCAAGCTGTTTATCGTCATGACAACGTAGTAAAGATAAATACTGCCGCCCTTTATATTGATCGCGATTCGGATAATGATTCCTCCAAAAGTGTCGTAGGACATCCTCATACCGCAAAATCTTCGGGTCAAAATCAATCTCCACAGTCTCCGTATGATCGCCCATTTGCCGATAAGTCGGGGACGGCGTTGTCCCGCCCGTATAACCGACCCGCGTCCGAATTACACCTGGTAAACTTCCAAAACGGGCTTCTGGTCCCCAAAAACAACCCATTCCAAACGTAGCGGTCTCCAAATCAGACTTATAAAGCCCTTTTTCAATTGCTTCAATCCCCATATGGATTCACCTTTCCTCGGAGCTTTTTCCTGATCATATTATTAAACACTGAGCCATTTCTCCATCCAGCCCCTGAATGAACCCAGCATTAACAACCTAATATCTCCTCAATCTCCCATTCACCAATCCCATATCAAACTCACGGTACAACTGCATCCTTGCCCAACTCTTCATAGACTCATATTCGGGATTTGAGGGATCGCTCATGATTTTCAGGAAATTATCAAATCCAGGCTCACCTCCGCAATCTTCCGGTGGTGCTGTTCCCTCACCTTCTAAACAAACTGGTGATTGGAGATCATCCCTTGTCACAATCTCTTCGATGAAAATTTCGTGCTTCCATTCATCACCATAGTCGTAGATATATTTCATATAAGTATGTGGTGGAATGAAATCGGTAAGCAGAAGTCCCTTTTCTAACTTCACTTCAACATCACCCGAGTAGGCAACCGCCTCTTCATTCATTACAATATTCAACATCGGCCGGTATCCATACGAAGTGTAGGTTGGCGAGTGTTCAAATTCAGGTTCATCCGTTTTTGATTCATCATATAAGTAAAATTCATGCAAATGATAATCATGCCAGTCGAACGCAATTTGCAAAATCCGGTGCATCTCATAAAATGAAGTGTCAAGCGGTACTAACAGCCTTCTCCAAATGGAGTGTTCCCCCAATTGCATCGAGACTTTCATGACAGCAGCTCTTGTTTTAAAAACCGGGCCTTCAACAAGAGATTTCAAGTCCTTGAATAATTCCTTATACGGGTAAGTGGATGGTGAATTTCCACCACCGCCCAATAACCGGCTCGCATTCTTGCTTACATTCGTATTGATTAGCAACGCCTTGTCCATTTCCCGAGAATAAAACCAAACATTATCAACGGCTTTATTCAGTCTTGCAACCAGTGAACGGTTTTTCGTTTTATGAAACGTTACAGCCCCTGCCGCACTAATATATTGTTCGATAACCTCATCGCTTAAGCGCTCCGACTTGAATGTTTTCCGAATCGCTTCCACAATCAACCCATCCAAGACTTTCAAGTCCTTCGCTTTTAATCCATACAAAACAATCGTGTATCGGTTGTTGTCATTCATCAGCACAATGGTTTTCCGTCGATCAATGACGAGCAAATTTGCATGCCACGAAAAAAGTGGATTTTCTTCTTCACCCGTATCCGCTTCCGGCTTAAACGGTATTTCGTCAAACAGCTTTTTCGTCGAATGAATTCTCATTTCTTCACGCCTTTCACACTTTTCATTTAGCCATACTGTAAGTGTATGGAAGTGAAGAGGATACTTCAATCGTTGAATCTCGCCAGGGTCTTACATTGTGATGCGAAACATTAATATTGCAGCGCATTTACGTTGCGATACATAACAACGCCATCCCTTTTAAAAAGACACTCTTATTCCACTTTTCATAAAAAGATATCATTGAACACCTTTAATCTTAGGAATATACTATTATATATAAATAATAAATCAAAAGTCATGTTATTGACTCTTTTGATTTGAAAGGTGTGTCGAAATGGAAGAATTCATTGTCATGCAAAGACCTATCAGCTTTTCTCCAGAGGAAATACTATTTCACGAATTACGTTCGCAATACGAACAGTTGGCGATGGAGTACGCGGACAAATTTGAAAAGGATTATGCTCAATTCAAAACGATTGAAAATGTAGTTCAACATTCAATGGATACTGCGATGAACTATATGGCGGAGGTAGCTGAATTTACAGCTGATCTGCTTCGGGATTGGAAGATCTACACGGTTGATGAAGAAATTTTTTTCAAGCACTACATATCAATTGATAATTTATTGGATGGCTATGATTTTGTCTGCGGTGAGTATGAAAAAATCATTGATAACGCCAAGGAGTTGAATGCGTACCGGACGGCTCGCAGGGAATATCGCGGCAGAATTTCCGGTGGTGGTTTTGGCCTGGAAGGGGCAGTCAAAGGAATGGCTACGGCCGGTGCACTGAACTTGGCAACGGGTGTGCTACATGGCACATTTAATATCATTGGAAGCATCGGTTCTGCCATGGCGAATAGTGTTAAAAAGGGCAAGCTTTATAAGAATCCCGAGTTATGCAATTCTTTAGTCAATGGCCTGTACATAGATATTCTTGATTTATACAAACCAGTTATTCAGATTATCAATGAAGAATTAGGATATGGTCTGAAGGAAGAATTTACAGAACTCGATTACCAACGTAAAAAAGGGTTGTTATCCAATATTGAGCGGATTTCTTCGGAGGAAGAACAAAAATCAGTTCTTATTGATTTATTGAAAATTGATCCGACTGACTTTGAAATCTATTTAAAAGTCCTTTCGATTACGGGAGATCCTGACGGTAGTTTAGGGAAAATGGCCGATAACTTCGGAGTGCCGCTTTTTAATTATAAGATGAATCAACTTTTTGATATCGTCGAGCAAGCGGATATCGAAGACGAAGAAGACGCCGAATTTATTAAACAAAAGATTTTACAACACTCTTTTACTTTCGGAATAGACGAGGAAAAATTGGAACCCATCTACAAGGAGTTAGAGAACAGAATCGAGAAATTTAAAAGGCTCGACTTTGACTATCTTATCGAAGCCGAGGCTGGAGAAGTCGCTCATTCATCAAGTGATGTTAGGGAGATTATCCACGAATTAATGGAAAGCCTTCCAACTGCACAGCGAGAATTATCACTTCTATTCGACGAAGCGATTACCAAATGTTCAAACGCTCTATCTCATTTGACAGAAAACGGACTTGAACAGGGTGAATGGGGGATTTTCCAAATGGATGACAGCCCATTTGGAAACGGTAAAGGCGGGATTTTATTGACGAATCGCCACCTTTATTACAAAAATACCTTTAGCAAACCAAAGCAGATACTATTAGGTTCTATCGAAAAAATCACAAACAGCAAAGATGAAATCATCATCAATGATCATGATAAAATCCAGATTGTATCTATTAAACGAGACACGTTATCTAACTACGTCAGTTTCCTTATCAAAGTAGTTGCTCTCATTTCCAAAACGTATAATATTCGCGAAGAGCAATCGGCATCGGATCAATACGCCGCCATCAAGAAAAGAATCATTTCGATCAAGGAAAAGAAAGTGCGTGAAAAGCTTTTCCTACCGAATGAAAATCCGAAGGCCTATGCAAATGCTATCCATGAATATGTAACACTTAGTCAGAACGAAGAAATTCTTATTCTTTTTGACGACACAATCTGGAGTACCGCAAAAAAAGGATTTGCAATAACCAATCATCGCCTGCATCTTAACTTAAAGGAAAATAACCGCTCTTTCCCATTGACAGCTATTGAAGAGGTCGGCTGCAGAGGCGAGTCCCACAACAAACATATCGTCTTATTAATGAGCAACGGAGAAGAGGTTATATGCAAACCAAGCATTTTGGAAGCTGTTTATTGGGATGACTTACTTGAACCAATTGCAGATGCAATCTTTGATTTATCAGATATGATTAACGATGAACCTGAGAATATCGAATTAATGGAACCAACTGAAACGGAAACTAATGAAGAAATAGGCTATGAAGAGACGGTAATAGACACACGCGAAGAATCCGTTTTGGAGACAATAGCTCATACAGCAACTATTGTTGAAAAACCGATAAAAACAAAAAACTTCGCAAAAAAGGTTGAAGGATTCTATCAATCTTTAAATAAAAACATAGAGGGGTACTTCTACCCTTGCGACAGAGACGATACCAAATCACAAAAAAGGCTCAAAGGAGCTTTAGGCTCGTATGCCAAACTTTCAACGGAAGAAACACCTTATCTACTTTTCGATAATACGGCATTCGGAAGTGCCAAAGACGGTTTCCTACTGTCTAATGAAGCCATCTACTATCACAATATGTGGAGCAACAGTGGTCGAATCGCCTACGCAGACATTGAAGACATCGAATTTAAAGGAAATCTTTACATCAATGGCAATGAAATTCAACTTGAATTAATCGGTAAGAAGTATCGCCCTGAATTAGTCGATCAACTGAAACAGCTTATTTTAGGTTAATCAAAAACCGAGCCCTTCTGACAGTCAAAGACGCTATTTTGTTCGAATTTGAACGAAATAGCGTCTTTTCTGTTTGTATACTTACTCAATTGCACTATTAATCCGAAAAGTATGTTCATCCTTCTGCCTCAATGTTAAAATAAAGATTGGAAAAGGGGGATTTAATTTGAAAAAACAACTAGTATTCATGGCTGCCCTGCTTGCTTTCGTTTTTGTTCTCAGCGGCTGCTCATCGGACAATAAAACGGTAGATAAAAAAACGGCCGAAGCAATTGACATATCCGAGTACTTTCCGTCTATTGGCATGACGCGGGAGTATATCCATTACGATACGGAAGGA
Organism: Sporosarcina thermotolerans; assembly: GCF_042658975.1. Lineage (NCBI taxonomy): Bacteria > Bacillati > Bacillota > Bacilli > Caryophanales > Caryophanaceae > Sporosarcina > Sporosarcina thermotolerans. Next base: position 213,900 of record NZ_JBHSRM010000003.1, read on the forward strand.
CAAACGGTAGAATCAATTGAAACAGTGAACGTATCGACCGACTCTGAGGGTAATGATTCAGTATACATCCATGAAAAAGGCGGAGTGACTACCGAAACAATCAAGGAATACATAGTTAGCAGCGAAGAAGTTAAACTCGTCTACCTCATCAATACGTTAGGGAATAACGAGACAGCTGTCGTCGAACTTGCGAACAAACCGAAATGGGACAAGAACGATGCCAACAAATCCGTCGGTATGATGACTGCGACTGGCTTAACAATGGAAGTCCCAGCTGGGAAGTATAATGAAGTAATTGAAATCACAAGCGTTATCCCAGAAGATAAAGAGGGAAAAACAATCCATTATTATGCACCGGGAGTCGGCCTTATTAAGACCGTATTCAGCTTTAAAGACACAAAGGACTTCATTTTTAACGAGTTAAAATCTGCGAACTGATTGTAAAGGTACCTGCGCGCGACACATTTATGACAATTCAACATAGTGAATATTAATTCAAAAAGAAGCCGATCGGTCATTGACCAGATCGGCTTCTTCACTATTTTTTATGCAATTGTAGTGCATAATCTGAATCGTTTCATGCACAGGTACCTTTACAATGCATCATTGCACGTTGATATACAATTTACCATTCGCAAATGCTCTTGTTTCGTTACCGTAAATGTCTTTCACTTTTACTTCGATGCGAGCGCCTGCTGCGACTACGCCAGATGGTACAGTCCAGTAGCCTACATAGTGGCCAGGGCTGACTTCTCTGATTGGTAACTCAAGCGCGTTTTCACTGCTCAACCCAAGATTTGTTAGTGGCATGTGGATTGAGAATGTGGCAGCTAATCCTGCTTCGCTATCAAACTCGATTTTTACAGTTTGGCCAACCCCTACATGAAGATCTGATGCCGGAGTAAGGTTAGAAATCTCAAGTTCAGAGAATTTCGCAAAAACAGTTACAGATTTTGTTTCTTCGTTACCTGCAGCGTCTTTCGCGACTACAGTGATGACGTTCTCACCTTCGTCAAGAAGAATACGCGTTGAGTAAGTTCCATTCGCAGCAACATTTGCCTTCTGTCCGTTGACAGTTACGGTGCTAAGGTTGGCGTCGGAAACTTTACCGGTAACAGTTGCTACTTCACTTTTCGTGTTTGTGCCAGTTCTTGGGCTTGTAATCGACAATACTGGTTTCACAGTATCCAACACAAATGTAACTTGTGCGGATTCACCTGTCACTCTACCATTCAGTGAAGAAACAGCCGTGAATACGTTTTGACCTTCAGTCATAACAATTGGGAATGCAAATGCGCCATCTTCGCCAACTGTGACGGATCCAACATTATTACCATTGTTCTTCAATGTGATTGTTGTTGTTGGAGATGCTTTACCTTCAACTACAACATTTGCATTGTTTGTTACTGCGCCAGGAGTCGTGATTACCGGTCCATCGACTTCATAGTTTACACGTGCACGGATCATGTAGTTTCCTTCGTCAGCAGGTGCTGGAGCCCAAACGCCGCCAACATACTCATAGCTTCTCTTAGCATTCGGACCGTTTTCATCCGTCGCCAATCCTGGTGAAGCCGTGTTGATATGAGTCTGAATGTAAACCATGTAGAAATCACCGTCAACCGCGATGTTATGTTCTGTCAAGTCAACGACAGTCCACCCGCCATCCCGTTTAGCATTCGCATCGATTGGGCCTGCAAGTTTTTTGCCTGGCGCTCCATTTGTTCCTTTTGCATCCCAAACTTCAACTGCAAATTTCGTTCCGCCTGGTACTGGCCATTCTGAAGTCCAGAAACGGAAAATACCTTCAGAGACGATCGCGGAATTCTTGCCTTCCGGAAGGGACATCTTAACTGCCCAGCCATTTCCAGCGTCATAAAATGCACGAGCATTTTCAGCCGTACCATCGTCATACGCTATTTCTCCACCAGGATATGTGAAGAAAGGATCCAAGATAATATCTTTGACAATCCCGTTAGGTCCGATTGTAATAGACTCCTCTTTACTATGGAATCCATTTGCAATCACTTTCATCGTATATTCACCGGAATACGCTGTGATTGAATAGCTTCCGTCAGCGTTTGATACGACAGGAGTAATATTCGCATCTTCAAGAAGCATGATAACTGCTCCTTCAACCGGAATTCCTGCAGCATCTGTGATTTTACCACTTGCCGTCCCTTTTGGATTTTCTTCCAATGTGAAATTGGCAGTAGTTGTTCCATTATCTGTGATTGTGACAGTTTGTGCCGTAGATTGGAATCCATACGCTTCTGCTTTCACAGTGTATGTGCCTGCGCCAAGTGTCATTGTGTACGAACCGTCTGCCGGATTTGTATTGACAGTACGATTGTTTTCAAGAACAGTCACTTTCGCACCGAGTGGCAATGCAGAAAGGTTATTTCCGTTCATGTCCACAAACGGAGCTGCAACTTCCTCTTTCGTCAAATCAATCACAAGATCTTTTGGATCCATTGGTTTTTCAGTTGCTTCTTTTTCTTTCTCCATTTCAAGTTCAGCATCCGTCAATTTCGCTGGTTTCGGCATGCCGATTGATGTTTTCGCTGGTTGTGCAACATCAGTTAACGCGACATCATCGAGATACCAACCTTGTTTTCCTACACTTCCATCGGAAAATGCATTGAATCCGAGATAGACGCGTTGTCCGCTATATTCAGACAAGTCGACTTGTACGTCAACCCAACCATCTGAAGAGCCATCAACTTTCAGTAGACGCGTCCAGTTTTCACGATCTGTGGAAATTACAATATGGCCGTAATCCCAAGTCGTTCCAAGTGTAGACTTCTCAAACTCATGCCAATGTTTAAACTGTAGATATGCATTTCCTTCAGGTAAATCAACCGGAGGCATAACCAATGTTGCGTTCATGTTATTCAAGTAGAGACCAGATAGATTCGTAGCGTATACCTTTTCACCAGAAGCCGCATTGTTTGGCCCTGATGTAGGAATACCCCACTCCCATGTATCATTTGCTCCAAATGATGCCCAACCGACTGGATTTGTTTCAAAGTCTTCGAAATAGCCAACTGTGATTCCTTGCTTCACAGCAACTATATACTCTTCAGTTGTCACTTCATTATTACCGAAGTCATTCATTGTCCATTTGTATGTGAATGCGTTGCCAGCGATTTTATCACCAGAAACCGATACACCATACACACCGGACTTATAGTCTCCGGATTTACGTGTAGCTTCCATCGTTTGCCAAGCTCCATCTGCGTCTTGGTATTGGAAAGTAACAGAAGAAACACTGATGTTATCGCTCACTTTGATTGTTAAATCAAGGTCCATACCCGCATATGTCTCAAGAGGCGCTGAGTGCTCATACACTGGTGCTTCAGTATCTTCACCGTGTTGAGTAACTTGGCCGCTAAGTGTTCCAAGTCCACTAGCAATTGTTGAAACTGCTGCATACGCATCAACAAGACCGTGTCCATATCCGTTATTAGGAACTGTTGGATATTGACTATCTGTTAACGGAACCGCAGTACTGAGTAAGATCTGTTCCATTTCATCGACAGTGATTGTAGCATTCGCTTGGCGAAGCAAAGCCGCAACCCCTGCGACAGCTGGACCAGACATCGAAGTTCCATTCCATCCACCTTCATAACCGCTACCCGGTACAGAGGAGCGAATGTTTACCCCTGGAGCAATGATATCAGGCTTAACTTCTCCATATGGCGAAGGTCCGCGCAAAGAGAAACTCGCTACCTTGTTGTTGATATCTGTTGCACCAGTTGCAAACGATTCAGGATAGTTTGCTGGTACTGCAATTGATCCAGGTCCACCCGGATTCGTTAATGTTGTATTTCCTGCAGAGAACTCAGGGAAAATTTCCGCGTTTCTCCAGTTAATAACTACGTCACGATACCACTCGTCAAGACCGCGACCACCGCCCCATGAGTTATTAACAACATCTGGAGCAAGATCGACACGAACGTTTCCATCTCGATCATGTGGCGCTAAAATCCACTGTGCTGCAGCTAGTAAAATAGCGTCTGATGTACTGCCAGCCGCATCGAATACTTTAACCGCAATCCACTTCGCCCCTGGAGCAACACCAATTTGGTTGGAACCGTTCGGCTCGCTTCCGACCATTGTTCCAGTAACGTGTGTTCCATGCCCATGGTCATCATAAGATGCTTCGCGAGCTGCACGAGTAGCATCAAAGAAGTTGTACACATGGTTTACTTGACCCGTAGAAGAATCATAGCCACGATATTTTTCTTTCAATGCTGGGTGATCCCATTGAACACCTGTGTCAAGACTTGCAACGACTGTTCCAGAACCGTCAATTCCCATTGCCCACACGTCTGGCGCATTCACTCGCTCAACGTTCCATTCAACGTTTGCAAGGCCGGATGCTGGTGCAACCGCATTTTCGGTTTTCGTTGCTGTGTATAGTTCGCGCGTTTCGTTCGGAAGGATTTTTTCAACTTCAGGGAAACTAGCGATCTTCTCGGCAATTTCCTTCGTTGCTGTAACAGCCATACCGTTTACAATATAGTAGGAGGTAATGTCTTTTACTTCTCCTGTCGAGAGGAGACCTTCCAAGAATTCTTTAACGTTTGCTTGCGCTTCTAGTGAAGTTGCTTTTAGCTCGGAAACTACTGCAGACCTCACCATCAACTCTGTTGTCACTGCGGAAAGACTAGCTTTATTTGCATCTTGTCTAGCCTGTTTTGCTACTTTCGTTGTATCTGCTTGCTCATTGAATTTAACTAAGAATGTAACTGTTTCTTCGTCCTTAAAGATTTGATTTAAGTCATTGCTAACTTTTGATGTAGCGTTAACAGCAGAGTCTTTGAACGACTGATGTAGTTTGTTCTGTTGCTCCGCCGTTGCCATTCCTGGTGTTAAAATAGAAAACACCATAAGGAGTGCCGTTACAATACTAAAAATTCGCATCTGACTTCGACCACGTTTTTTCCTCAATTTCATTCCTCCTTTTTTTATAAAGAACGCATTTCTTTACTGCAAAAGGTTTAATCGTACCCCTCCTTCCAACATTCGGGTTTTTATGGCATACATTTGATTTATCTTGTTGTTTCATTCACCATACAAATTTGGGTAACAATTATTTAAAACCAAGTGGATAAAGAGAGAAAACCAATTCCCCTTTAATTCGCTCTTTTGGTAGGAAACCGAATTCGCTATTTCTACTATCCAAACTCTCACCAGGAGTCCGGTTGTCTCCCATGACAAAGTAGGAGTTCTCCGCGACTTTAACTAATTCCATATCGTTCGGAAAACCGGTGGAATAAACTTCTTTCACTTTGTCGCCATTCACATAAACGACCCCATCAACAATCTCAACAGTGTCATTCGGTAAAGCGATTATCCGTTTAATGGCATCAAAACCATGTACATCACGAAATTGAACGATATCATCTATGTCAGGAGTGAAAAACACATTATTCGTCACAATAATATCCTTGTTTCCGAGTGTAGGAGCCATTGAGTTCCCGCTAATGACCGTAATGCCAATTGCATATCGGAATACAAGAAAAAGCCCAATGATGAGCAAAATGAATTTCACCCAACTGAGTACACTATCCTGAGACTTCTTCTTATCTTTCGTAGCTTCAATTGTTTTTGCTGTCAGTTCATTTACATTCATTTCGCATCACGTTTCCTCTCATCAAATTCAGGGGTTGTGTTAGGATCTACAGGGACTGGATTCGGATCAGAATCTGACCCTGTTTCCGGATTTGGGTCTGGGTTCGGGTCTGAATCTGGATCTGGATCTGGATCCTGTTCGGGATCTGGTTCTGTTTCAGGTTCCGGCTCTTCCCCCGGCTCTTCCTCTTCCGGAGATTCAGGCTCCTCAATTGGTGTTTGACCTATATTCCCCTCATTCACTACACGGTTCATTTCATTGACTGCAGATTGGAAAATACTATCCAATTCATCTCTTACACTATTTTCATTTTCCAAGTTATCGTTTACGAATCCATTTATTAATTCGTCGGCGTAACGTCGCAATTCGCTTGTTCGCCTTTCCTTTTCCTCCATTGTGAAAGCTTGAAGTCGTTCATTTGCCATTTGTATTTCCGAATGCAGCTCTTCTTTTAAGCGTCCCGTTTGAATCTCATGTTCCAAATCAATTGCTTCCTTGATTTCATCAAGTACGTGCCCCCTTTGTGTATCAAACCAATTCATCAACAATGATTGGATATCTTGATTCGCAAATGTGATTGATACACCACTTCCAATGATTCCGATTAAAAGAAGAGCTCCAATTAGAAACTTACATTTTTGTAAACTACTTCTTCTTTTTTGATCCACAGCACACCCTCCAAATATAATAGTAGGGCCAGCGTTGGGCAGGCCCTATTTAGCTATAAATTAGTCATTGATATCCGAAAGTAGCGCATCCATTGCAGCTTTCGCTTCATTTTCAAGTTCCAATGCTTTTGCTTCTATTAAAGCTTCTTGTTCCGCCACTAATCCATCCAAAATATCGGCAACTTGATTAAAGACTTCATTGACTTTAAAATCGACTGCAGTTTTCAAGTTCGCAACCGTAATTGTCTTTTCACTTTCAACTTCCGCCATAATTGCGGCCTTAGCAGCTACAATTGCCTCTTCAAGTCCAGTAAGTGCCTCAGCTTTAACAGCATCCAATTGCGTTGTCAATTCTTCGATTGCCGCAGCTCCCGTATCACCCGCGAATGCAGTCATATCATCAGAAGCGATTTGGGTAGCCTCGTTCCCAGCAGCTTGGATTTGCAGCCATCCTTCCTGGTACACATTATTAAAAGCAAGATCCATTCCCGCCAAAATCTCATTTTCCGCCTCCCCCAATGAGCTAATATGGGAGTCTCTTGCGCTTTGAATCGCGGCGGATGCTTTGCCAATTTCACGATCCTTTGTAAAATCGACATCAAATTCTGCTCCAGCTCTCAGACCTTCAAACATTTCATCCAAACTACCAAACTCTTCAGCAGAATACTGGTCCGCTTCTTGGGCAACTGAGGCTTGCGCACCATTAAAAACGCCGCTATACCAAGATTTCAACGCTCCACCAGCATCCGTGTTGGCAAACGCAAGACCCACCCCAGATAGCAATCCAACCGAAATTGTTCCTGCAACGATTTTCTTTTTAAATGTCATCTTCATGTTTAATTGTCCCCCTCAGTTTTGTTATGATTATTTTCAAGCTTCACATCACTAGTGATTCCGTCAAAACCATACTCGGAAAGAAGTTCTGATAAAATGTCAAATGTACGACGATCGATCTCCATTTGCCTTTTTTTCATCTCTTTTTCAATTTCAATAAGATCTTTTTCCATAAGAGACTCTTTTGTTTCATTCAACTGCTGAAGATGGTTGTTTTTATAATTTTTGATATCGTGATTTGCATCCTCGGAGGCATTAAGAACGTAATCCACAAGTCGACTTTCCATTCTTTTAAGCAGCTGCTCTTGATAGGTGTTTACGGATGTCTCGAATGTTGTAAGAGAAATATTCATCTCTTCACTTAATTGATTGGAAAGTAAATGGAATTGATGCCTATACCAGTCCGAAAAAGTCGTTCCTTGCGTGGATTGGGCATATATCGAAGTGCCCATTAAAAGAAGACAACACATTACAATTAAAAATACAATCCTTCTCATAATCACCTACCCCCTACTATTTTCGGAGAAGCACCTTTCATTTCGCTGAACGAACGTTGTGTTTGGAAAAGATACACTTTTCCATCTATTCCTAAGTATAAAAGCGAGGCTGTTTCTTCTCGCCCCCATTCCGTCTACTTTTCCCACTATTCTTTTGATACATCGTGTTATTCATTGTGGTAAGACGACCTACCACCTTAGTCTCCATTGGTATACAAAAGTGTAATGAGGAGCGGTAATTTAAAGTGAAAAATGCCAGACCCTTTTAAAACAGGATCTGGCATTGTAATTCAATATTTAATTAAGGTCCAGTAACAGTGTAACGAACTAATCCTTTCGCATTTGCATATAAAGCCGCCTGGGTTCGATCCCCAAGATTCAACTTCGCTAATACTTGGCTAACATGCTTTTTCACAGTGTACTCTGTTACTGATAACACTTCCGAGATTTCTTTATTCGATAGACCTTTACCAAGTTCTATCAACACTTCTGTTTCCTTAGGGGTCAGCGTTTCAAATTCCCCTCTTGTTAAATAGGAGCTTGGGGATTTCAAAATAACCTCAAGAATTCTTTGATCATAATAGTTTCTGCCATTACGAATCATTCGCAAGGCATGTACCAATTCTTCAAGCACTGATTCCTTCAATAAAAACCCGGAAACCCCCAACCTCTTCGCCTGCCTAAAGTTTTCCTCATTTGGCGAAGAGGACAATACGATAAATTTGCATACCACGCCTTGGCTTTTCGCCTCGGCAATCAAGTCCAATCCGCATTCGCCGCCTAAATATAGGTCCACAATCGCTATGTCGGGTTTCTTGGACCTTAAGATGGCCAACGCTTCCTTACGATTCGAAGCCTCCCCTACAATATTCAGCCCTTCTTCACCAACTAAAACTGAAAAAAGTCCTTTTCTTATTAACGGGTGATCATCGACAAGTATCACATTCATATAACGACAACCTCTCTCTTATCATTTTTCAGGATGATTTCTATTGTTTATCGTCGTTGAAAAACTATAATAATAGCTTCCGTCACTTTTTTGCGGGACGGTTTTGAACGGTTATCAACTTGCACGTGACTGTTTGGAGAAAAATAGTGAGTAGTAAGTGGAATTATTTCAAGGAATGAGGTAATTTCTGAGGTGTAATGTGGTTTTGGGTATAAAAACCATCTTCTTCCTCTATTGTAATGAAGTGTAGAAAAACTGGCAATATAGGTTTCTAACTATTTAAATTATTCATTCTTTATAACTGTTTTCATAACCTACCACTGATTCCTATTTCCCTTTCCACTAAAAAAAAATACTTATTATGCCTCATCCCCCACCACCTACTCACGGCATATCCGTCCCGTCAACTCATGAAAGTGGCTGTACGTGGCGATTTTATAAGTAATTAAAGAAAAAGAGTAAATATAGTAGGTCTTTGGTTGCAGAAAGGGATTATGAAGGTACCTGTGCACAACACATTTATGACAATTCAAGAAAAGCTATAATCATACAAAACGAAGCCAATCAAACAGCGATATTATTGACTTCCTTATTGTTTTTTTATGCAATTGTAGTGCATAGTCGGAATGGTTTCCGGCACAGGTACCAATATAATTGAATATTTAATATTGAACTTGTAATCAGAAATGTCTGTTGATAATATTAAAGAAAGGGAATAGTTGACGAGGGGGAATCGAAATGTTCATAGTGGATGTCTTGCTGAAGCACGCAAAAGAAACGCCGGATAAAGTATACACTTCCTTTAACGGGCGGGAGTGGACGTATGGGGAATTTGTTGGGAAGGCGGAAAAGATTGCAGCCTATTTGCAACGTCAAGGGTATGAAAAAGGGGATATTATTGCGCTTTATTCAATGAACTCCGATCTGTTTCTCGCCTGTTATTTTGGTGTGAAACTTGGTGGATTTACAGTGATGCCTGTCAATACGAAGCTTGCCGCGCGTGAAGTTGAGTATATTTTCAACCATTCAGAAGCGAAGGCTCTTTTATTCGACAAACGTCTAAAGGACGTCATTGAAAAAACGACTCATCCATTTAAAGAAAAGCTCTCAATCGGGGAAGGCGGGGATATCGACAAACTGCTTGGGGAAGAAACGGGTGCTTTTGAATATCCCGACTTCAACGGAGACGATACCGCGGTTGTCATGTACACATCAGGCACGACCGGGAAACCAAAAGGCGTCATGTTGACACATCAAAACATTATTTCAACTGGGTAAATTTGGGCGGAGGCAATGTCGATCACTTCCGTTGACCGCATGCTGATCTCCACCCCCCTTTTCCACTGTGCGGCGTGCCATGTATTCATGGTTCCGGTCACTTATAAAGGTGGGACGATAATTATTGAGGAAGCCTTTTCTCCGAAAGGCACGTTGGAGTTGCTACAAAAGTCCAACCCAACCATGTTCTTCGGCGTCCCTGCCATGTATACAATCATCTTGAATTTGCCGAACATCCGAGAATTAGAACTGCCATCGCTTCGCTTATTCGGTTACGGCGCCGCACCAATGCCTTACGAAATGGTCAAGAAGCTAAAAGACACTTTCCCGAATGTGAAGGTTCAAAACCTATACGGACAAACGGAAAATTCACCAGCGGCTTCAACTTTGAAAGACGATTTGGCACTTGAGAAAATTGGCTCTGTCGGCGAAGCTCTGCCGCAAACCGAGATCCAGGTTGTAGACGAATTCGGGGCTCCACTGCCTATCGGCGCAGTTGGTGAAATTGTCATGCGCGGACCGCAAGTGATGAAAGGCTATTTACGGGACGAAGAAGAGACAAAACGAACTGTCAGAAACGGCTGGCTCTACACGGGCGATTTAGGGAAATTGGACGAAGAAGGGCTTCTTTATATCGTTGACCGCAAAAAAGATATGATCATACGCGGTGGCGAAAATGTCTATCCTGTAGAAGTCGAAGAAGTGCTCTTCCAGATCCCATCCCTACTCGAAGCAACAGTCGTCGGTGTCCCACATGAAGTATTAGGGGAAGTCCCTAAAGCATACGTCGTCATAAAAGAAAACCATACCCTAACGGAGGACGAAATAAAGGAATACTGTATGAACAATCTTGCCAAATTCAAAGTCCCGATGGAAGTGGAGTTTTTAGATGAATTACCTCGGAATGCGTCGGGTAAGGTGTTGAAGCATGTATTGCGATCGCAGGTTCATGCAAATAGTTAATTCGAAAACACCCCATCTATGGTCTGATGACCTTGGTTGGGGTGTTTTATTGATATGCGCGGGTTACGTTATGATGCAAGCGAATTTAACATGAACAAACGCAAAAGATTCGCTTGACTTCTCATTTTAGTATACTACGGAATAACCGATAAAAATTATATAATCACGCCTGTAATAATCGCCACAATCGTCATGACAATTGTTGTCCCGAATGCCCACTTAAATACAAATTTCTGATGATCAGCTAATTCAACACCCGCTAATCCAATCAATAAAAAAGTTGATGCTGTCAAAGGACTTAACGGGAAGCCAGTTGTCATCTGTCCCAAGATAGCCGCACTGCCGACATGCGTAGGAAGTACACCATATGCAGCCGCTGTTTCACTAATAATTGGCAACACCCCGAAATAATAAGCATCCGGCGTGAACAGCAAACTGAGAGGCATGCCCGTAACTGCTACGATAATTCCCATCATGCCCCCAGCACCATCAGGAATTACATTAACTAGGGAATTCGCCATTTCCGTGATCATACCTGTACCCGATAGGATACCTGTGAAGATACCAGCTGCGAAAATAATCGAAACAACTGTGATCATACCAACGGCTTGGCTTTTCACTTGTTCCATTTGATCATCAGGTCTAGGATAATTGACGATTACCGCAACCGCGAATGCAATCATGAATATGATTGGAAGTGGTAGCCACACTTTTACAAGTGCGACGATGGTTATAATCGTCAATATCAAATTGAACCAAAACAACTTAGGTCTTCGCATTGCTCTTTCTTCATCGGACAGCTCCGTTTGAAGGTCATACTCGATATCCGCAACGCCAATTCTTTTCTTTTCCTTCCTTCCAATCCAAAATGATACTAAAAGTACCCAAACGATTCCCGCGACCATTGCCGGGATGACCGGATTGAATATTTCGCTCGTATCGACATTAAGTGCTGTTGCAGCACGTGCAGTCGGTCCGCCCCATGGAAGAAGATTCATGACCCCAGCACCAAGTGCCACGACACCGGCCAATACAATCCGACTCATTCCTAATTTATCGTAAAGTGGCAACAAGGCTGGAATAGCAATAAGGAATGTTGAAGCCCCAGATCCATCCAAATGTGCAAGCATCGCAATAATCGCTGTTCCGACAACAATCTTTTGAGGATCTCCCTTTACCACACGCAACACACGTGAAATAACAGGATCGAACAGGCCAGCATTATTCATCACGCCGAAGAAGAGAATCGCAAAACCAAGCATTATTCCTGTTGGAGCAACACCTTTTACTCCGTCTAACATAAATTCCCCCATTTGCGCGCCGAATCCCCCAATTAAGGCGAACACAATCGGAACGACGATTAACGATACAATAACTGACACTCGTTTCGTCAAAATCAAAGCCAAGAACACAAAAATTGTTAAGAAACCTAATAACGCTAACATACATTTTCCCCCTTAAGTTTGACCTACAAATCTACTTCCATTTCTAATAGTGCATAACTCAATGTCTTTCCATGTGTATCCACTCCAAGCGACGTCGTAACACCACCAAGAAGAGCACCTTGGCATACAAACTGCAAAGCCGATATATTTGGCATCTCGTATCGGGTCACTTCGCCTGTTACAATGTGATTCAAATGGCTTTTAACCCGATCCGCCGTCACATATTCTCGCAGGTCTTCGTACATTTCTTCATCAAAAGGAATGAGCGAAAGCATGAGAACATCGCCTTTATCTCCTGCTCGACTGTGCGCTATTTCATACAGTTTCCTTGCCATTTGACCTCACCTCCATAACCTTAATGTCCGACTTGATTACCTTCCTTGGCACCATAGTCGAGACAATCCCGATCACTTCATTCACATATTTACGCGCTCCTCCGCCCCCAGCAGGTCCATTTGTATAGAGGGCTTCAACCTCTTCACCAATCCTCCTCGCTTTATCTTCCTCAAAAGTTTTTCCTGCAACACGTAGACGAACTTCATATGGAGTCCCCTTATAGTCAAAAGAACCACGATGTGCAGAAATAGCCCCTATGTAATCAACTTTAAAATCCTCATAGTTTTCCGAAATGCGTTCTTTTACGATAGAACCCGCCAGTTCAGCACGACCATAGGCGTTCTCACCAGCGTAAGTGATTTCCCCTTCACCTATAAAACCGGCATCAAACCCAACGCTTACTTTCAACTCGGATGGTCTTTCCTTCCCTTTTCCACCAGTTAATAAAATACGATCCTCGCCATCCTCCTTTAAGTTGACTGTTGTAAAATCCGCAACAACGTCTGGCGTAATATAGGATGATGGATCCATTACTTCATACAATAGCTGTTCTTTTACCGTGCGAAGTGTAAGCGACCCTCCAGTTCCCGGAACTTTCGTCAATAAAGCTGAACCATCGGACTGAATTTCAGCTATCGGGAAACCAAGATAAGCAAGTCCACTAACGTCTTTCTTTCCTGGATCAGCAAAGTATCCACCTGTCAATTGGCCGGCGCATTCAAGCAAGTGACCGATAACCGTCCCTTTTGCCATCAAATCATAATCATCCACAGACCAACCAAAATGATGGATCATTGGTGCCAAAAATAGTGAAGGGTCGGCAACTCTTCCAGTGATAATCACATCGGCACCCGTTTCAATAGCCGGAACAATCGAAGATACACCCATATAGGCATTCGCAGAAAGTATGGAAGCGGTTTCAAAAAGTTCTGGATTGAACGACAGCGAACCTTGATTTTCCAATATGTACGGTAACACATCATCTCCCGTAACAGCTGCCACTTTCACCTTCAATCCTAATTCTTCCGCTATTTCAATAATTTTGTGTGCACCTCCTATCGGGTTGGCCGCCCCCATATTCGTCACTAAGCGAACTTTGTTTTTCAGTAATGTTGGTAATAAAGAGCGAAGCCGCTTTTCAAGCAATGGGTCATACCCTAACATCGCATCTGCTTTTTTCCGTTTTTGCGCAAGCGCGATAGTCCGTTCCGCCAAGCACTCCAAAACCAAGTAATCAATCTTACCTTTTTCGGCAAGTTCAACTGCTGGTTCAAGACGATCACCGGAAAATCCAGCTCCCGACCCAATACGTAACATGCAATCACCTCGTTGATTAAATTCTATTTCTCCTGCTATTTTATCAAAAAGAAAAGAAGAAATACCTGTAAATCTGGCATTTCTTCTTCTAATAAGCTGGAATGAAATGTGTACTCACAAAAGCTTTTCCACTTCAAACTTATTGATACTATTGTGATTCTAAGTTGTTAGAATATAGTTTTCTGCTATTACAAATAATTAGAATCGTCATTTAATATTATATTTCTTCATTTTATTATACAATGTGGCAAGTGAAATCCCTAACAAATCCGCAACTTCTTGTCGCTCCCCTACCGTTGGTCCACACGATTGAAGCGAGGTTTCAAGAATTTGTTTCTCAGCAACTTCGACAGCTTCATGCAATGGAAGGATCCCCTTTTCTTCATTCAATAAAGTATGTTGTTTTTGCATAAAATCGGGGAAATGCCGAATTGAGATTCGTTCATTTTCATCAACCAAGCACTTCGCGTAATCTAAGACATTTCGAAGCTCTCTTATATTCCCCGGCCAATCGTATTGCGTTAAGAACTTCAAAACATTCTCTTCTACCTCAAATCTATCCGCTAATAAAGATTGTGCAATGAGGGGAATTTCCTTTTTCCGTTCGCGTAGTGGCGGAATTTGAAGATCAATGGTATTCAAGCGATACAATAAATCGTTTCGAAAAAGCCCCTTAGTTATTAGTTGTTGCAAGTCCCGATGAGTCGAGGCAATAATTCGCACATCTACCCTACGCTCTTCAACCTCACCAACTCGCCTGATTGCTCCTTCCTGCAAAACACGTAACAATTTTGCTTGAACATCGAGTGAAAGATCTCCTATTTCATCTAAAAATAACGTCCCACCATCTGCCATTTCAAATAGACCCGCTTTACCGATTACCGGTTTACTATAAAGCACACCTTCAAAATGGCCAAACAATTCATTTTCAATCAAATCCGAAGGGATCGCTGAGCAATTCACAGCTATGAAAGGCTTGTCTGAACGCAGGCTTGCATGATGGATTGCATGTGCAAACAATTCCTTTCCCGTCCCGCTCTCCCCCCCGATCAGTACAGGCAAATCAGTAGCTGCCGTTTTCTTTGCAATTGAAACGATGTCCTGCATGTTGGACTCGGCCCTGATGATATCATCAAATGTATACCTTACCCTATGTAATGCGCTCATCCGCTCCTGCAATTCTTTCACTTTTTGCCGTTGCTTCTCAAGTTCCAGCGTAAGCAGCTGAACCTCATTCAAACTCTTACAAACCGAGACTGCCCCCACAATCTCATCATTAACCACGACAGGCGCCATATCAACAACGTATTCTCGATCATGCGTCTTCCGATAAACACCAACCTGGCTCTTTCCACTCGCAAGCGTTTCTGGCAACCTCGCACCCGGACGATACGAAACCAAAGGCTTCCCAATTATATCCGGCGTCACACCCGTGATCCTTGTATATTCCGGATTAATAGTCCTTACTATCCCGGCTTGGTCAATCACAAGCACTCCATCATTCATCGACTCAACAATCGCTTTCCACCATTCAACTGTCCCCTCGATTGTAACCATCCCCTTATTCACATTCAAAACCATACCATTCTACTATTATAGTACACTAAATCAAGTTGGAATTAGATTAGATTTGAGTTGATAGGGAAGATAAAAATTGACTTCGTCCTGATACAATCCAATTTTCATTGTGCTACAAAAACACAATAAACTCTTTTATTCTCCCTCCACCCCTACACAGGTACTTTAAGCCTATTCGAATAAAATATAGTAAGAGAATTTTATAGGGAGGGGAGGGTTATATTATGGAACGTAGACGATTTCGGAGCCCAAGATTCTGTGTGTTTCCGGGATATAATTGGTGCGGTCCGGGGTGTAGTGGTCCGGGTGCCCCAGTAAATGCAGTGGATGCGGCATGTAAAGCTCACGACTTATGCTATCTTTCGTACAAAAGTCGTTGTGAATGTGATATAGAATTTCTTGATCGCCTGGAACAATACATTAACCTAAATAACTTGGAAGGCCGGCACGCGAGGATGCTTTACCGCTATATGCTTGCCCAATCTAAATTCAATTGTTGGTGGTCCTAATTTCAAACCCCCGGTCGAATATTCAACCGGGGGCGTAGACTACTTTTATCGTGTATAAGAAAGGACAGCAGATGGGAATTTTCGTAGAACTTTCAGAGCTTCAACTTTTGTCGCAAACTCGAACATCCTAAAACTTTTTTGTTCAAAAACAGTAAGTACCCACATGATGCATTCTCCTTTTGTTTTGGTTTTGTTTGGCGAATCGCCTTCCTATTTCATATGGTACTACCTTTAAACCAAAACAACAGACAAGAATTACAGTTTTCACAAATCAGTCATGGACGAAGCGCTTACATTTGTCAAACGCGTGACTTCATTGTGCGATTCGGAAAATGGAGCACATAATCATCCCCTGTGCTTAACCCCTAACAATTCACAACTCCATTCAATTCCCACAACACTTCTTGTATTTCCTACCACTCCCACAAGGGCAAGGTTCGTTGCGCCCTATTTTATATCCACTAGGAAGTGGCCTAAGATTAGACTTTTCCAGTTGAAATAGTTCATTAGGAGTGTGTCCACGATTTTCCCAGAGTCGGGTAGTGTTGGCAATTTCCGTAACACAGTGTAAATAGGAGTTGATCTGAGCCATATCTTTTAGCCCCAATCTACTTGCAAATGCTTGAAATACAGAAAGGACATTTGAAAAAGTAACGGATAATTCTCCCACTAGATTTTCTATTTCACTATTAATTTTCCTTGCCGGAAAACCGTCCTTCATCATCAATTGCCCAAGCCCTAACTGCTGTGGAGTCTGTTCAAAATATGCATCCTTAACGTATTTAAGGAGCTTGTCCTTTTCGGGAACATAAAACGGCTTCCCTTTTATTTCCCCTGACAATGGTGCTTCATCCACATAATCCATAGCTTCATGATAAAAATTCAAACCTTCCACATGCACATGCCGATTTTTCAACAACTCAATAGTCGTAAGGTCAGTTACCATTGCCTTCATCATTTCACTCGAAATTACCGATTCATTTTGCCCATTATAAATCTCCCGCACTTTTTCTTGAGGGACGACTCCATATAAGTTCGTACAAGCAACAATATAATCAAGAATCAGATCTCTGGACGAAAGTTCCACTTGTTTTAATTGCTTAGGTCCGCGATATTTATCCGACTTCACATTATAATTATCATGGTCAATAAGGTCCCACTCGGTTTTCTTGTACTTTACATATTTTAAAATATTATTAAGGGCATCAATATCAAAAGGCTTATAGTATTGCGCCTCAGCCCACTCGTGGATAGCCAAATAATCTGGATGTTTCGGGTCATGGTAGATATCTAAAAATCCGATATACCCCTGCGGCCCCCCAACATCTTCAGGAGGAGCTGTTCCCTCTCCGGCAAGAACAGTCGGATAACCGAAATAGTAATCCTCAACGACCTCCTCAAGTTCTACGCTGATACGCCAGTCATCTCCCGAATCATATCGATACAAGAATTCTCCATTCTCCTCCAAATACGTATCGATTTTCAAATGGGAAGGTCGTTTAAGCTTCAAGCCATTAAACTCTTTCTTATATTCTTCATGTGTAAAAGGGTTATTTGTAATGAAAAGCCCATCTACTTCTATATCGAAATAATGATACGGCTCATCAATAAACCTACTTTGAAAGTTCGTGACGTATTGAATCATTTCATGTAGCCGATTAAACGTTGCTCCCGCAGGAAGGATTATCCTTCTCCAAATTGGCGGGTCGATATCTTCAAATGTCAGTTTTACAATATATGCTTTCATCGTTACACCTCGGCTTTGCACAAATTCAACTTACTAATAGTATCTATACTAATTCTTCATCCTGAAAATATCCAGCTTGCACATCATGCAAAAGAAAGCCAACCATTAATTACACGATTGACTTCCCTTTTATTTAATTCAATTATAGCGAATTGATTCCCAATCACTGCTTCCTCGTCAACCATAGGGAAGTTATTTCATCTTCTATATTTGAGTAGATTAATAGACGGTGCTCGCCAAATGTATAATACTCTATATATTCGTTGTAAATATCATCGAACACTTTCTTATCTGACTCCCCTAATAGTGCTCTCAGCTCTTCTGTCGAATTGGTCAATGCCATTTTCGATACACTATGAATGAAACATCCTGCGTCCCTTCATTATAAAAGTACGTATAGCCGCCCGGAAATTCATAGTAAGGACCGCCCTCATAGTAATCATGGCCAACCCAGTCATTTCTTTCCTGCAGCAACTTGTCAATTGGTTGCCCAAGTTGCACATTCTGATTGATAAACATGCCTTCCGACAATAAGGCTGTAGATTGATCTGTAAACGTGTATTGCGGAAAAGCCAAGTAGAAGTGCTGATATTCATGCCACTTGCCCGCTAAATATTCACCTGATGCAAGCCCGAATTCCTCCTGATCGGTATAGGACCTTTCAAAGTGGAAAGCAAAACTCATTTTTTCAGGATGCCATTTCCATGTTGTAAACGTCCATCCGGGAACAGCATCCATCGTGTCTTCCGAATCCAAATACATTTGTAAATAACTATCTTCGATTGCCCTAAATGTTGGATGCGAAGCCTGCACTTCGACTTTGCCATCAAATTGAATCTCTTTCAATTTTTCTCCATCATAAGCCCATGCAGTTATTAAATTCAGTTTTGTCGTCTCCTGCCGCGCCAAACTAAAAATTGTATACTCCCCAAATGTATAAGTACCAAGCGCCTCCTCAGGATCAATCAACAATCCGTCAACCTGTACTTGAAACTCAGCTTCTTTTGCGCCATCCTCTGCCAAAAACAGGGCATACGACCCTTCTTTAGGTGCTTGCTCTTTTCCAGTAATCGAAGACAATGATTCAGTTGAAATTATATAAACATCTCCAACCGCTTCACCGGACCGAACTCTAATAGTTGCAATGGCATGCTCCTTCGCCGCTTTTAGAGAAATAAAAACTCCATCTTCACCATTCACATCAACTTCCGGCTCCGAAACTCCCTCATCGACAATCTCACTCTCAGGTTGCGAAATCGGTGCTTTCTCACTGCACCCTGCAAGGATTCCGGCAACTAAAACCAAGCCCACTTTAACAGCAAAACGGCGAATTGCAACTAAACCTATTCCCAAAAGCGAAATTGTAAAAACTATAATAATAGTATCCAACCATTACTCTCCTTTCGAGGGCATCGTCACTCTTTAACCAGCATTCTAAGCCCCATAAACAACGCCCACGCGTTATTTTCATCATCAAAAAAGAATCGTATCGGTTTTTCAGTCGACTCAATGACGAGGGTGGATTCAGCACTGGCACGGAGAGTAAAAACTTCATTCCCAATGGTAGCCGTAGCTACATCACCATCCAAAGAGATGATCACCTCGGCACCCTCCCCCGACCGATACGTTCCAACCATTCGTTGAAGTTGTTCGTTCTTCATTTCATATTGCGGTTCCACACATCTTTTTTGGTCAGTCGGAAGATCCAACACAGTATTGATCGCTGCAAGCCAAATAGCGTCTGCACTAACATTACTCAAATTCGTCAACACAGCAACCGCAATTCCCCGTTCAGGAATGAACCCAAAATTGGATGAAACACCCGGTTGCCCGCCGCCATGCTCAACTAATGTAACACCCGAATAGTCGGGAGTGATTTTAAGTGCATACCCATAATAGCTATTCCCGCTCACCCAGTGTACAGGTTCAGTCATCCTACGAATGTATTGATCGCCAACAATCATTCCCAATCCTCCAACATACGCCTCCCCATACTTCAGCAAATCCAATACCGTCGATCGAATGCCGCCACCAACCGCATAATTCCCTAACATCGGCCAAGGACAATGCTCTGGCTTGCCATTCTCCAAAACGTATGGCACAGTAACATTTTCAAAGCCCTTCAATTCCTGAAGGTTGTATGTAGTTCTTTGCATCTCCAATGGTTCGATAATTAACTTCCGGATAAAGTCCTGATAATTTTCGCCTGTTATCTGTTCAATAACTGCACCCAACAATAAAAACATATCGTTGTTATAGCAGATAAATTCACCTGGTCTACCCAAATAGGTATGCTCAGCTTCATTCAAATAACGCAGATGTTCTTCAAACCCACTCAGTTGCTCCAGGCGCTCCATCGTCCCAAGCCCAGTTGTATGCGACAAAAGATGATGAATCGTTATTTCATCGATAAATCTACAATCTTTCAACTTGAAATTAGGAAGGTGTTTACTCACCGGATCTTCAAGTCGCAATTTGCCTTCCTCAACCAATTTCATGATCGCAAGTGCGGTAAATGACTTTGTAATGGAAGCAACCCCAAAAATCGTCTCTGGTGTGATCGGCTCTTTCGTTTCCAAATCTCTAATCCCAAAACCTTTTTGGTAGACCACCTTTCCATTCTCAGAAATCGCTACCGCGACACCGGGAACCTTTTCGGCCTCCATTATTTCCCTTACATATCCCTCAAACTCCCCCCACTGAATCACGTGCACCATTCCTTCCGATTTGAGAATTTTCTTTTATTTAACTAATTCTAACACTCCCTTTGATGGTTTAATAGGCGAAAAAAAGACCAATAGCAACATAGGCCATTGGCATTCTTCATTATAATCACCACATCTTCTCATACGTTTCAATGCCAAGCTTAACATTATACGCATACCCGATATTCTCAATAATCTCTTTTACTGTTTTCACACCAATTTGTGAATACGCCCGATTTAATGTCAGCGTATTATTAGTGGCGTATTCGGGCCATTCTTTTCGTGTGGAATAGGGTGTATTTACAAAATAGTAAGCTTCAATCTCGCCAATTCGTTCATAGTCAGATCGCCTTATTAACGGCCGCAAATACCCCTTTTGTTCGATTAACTTTTTTGCTTCGTATTTCTGGGCGGCTGTTTCAAAAGACATTTTGGCTGTGAATATCTTATCACCACGTGAATTCCACAGCTCCGTTGGGCGATAGATGTGTATGTTCAAATCATGGTAAGTGACAAGATCCTTTTCAATAATCT
This sequence comes from Sporosarcina thermotolerans, assembly GCF_042658975.1. Lineage (NCBI taxonomy): Bacteria > Bacillati > Bacillota > Bacilli > Caryophanales > Caryophanaceae > Sporosarcina > Sporosarcina thermotolerans. The sequence continues at coordinate 234,898 of NZ_JBHSRM010000003.1, forward strand.
TCTTTTCCGACGTGATTCTGTCGTAGTTAAATTTGATGCCAAGCAGCTGCAAAATTTCAATCGTTGCACTCGGCCCGCTTCCACTGTATCCGCAAGTCGCACCACTTAACCAAATCTCCCGCTCACTATCTTCATTCCTTAAGATAAAAGTGTAGTTTCTTAATTGAAATTCCCTTTTCCCATTATCTAAATAGATATCCGGGACATTTCGATAGATTTCCGGAATATCCTCATCGTTGAAATATACTTCAAAACTCGTCACGTCATCCAATAAATCCAAATTCGCTTTAATATACCTCACCGTGCTATGAGGATCAGCACTATACCGAATGATTTCCATGTAACAATTCCTCCCTTTAGATTGCCCTAATGAAAGGTATGTTGGAGTGGTATAGGAATAGCACTTTTATAGATTGATTGCGTACGGTACTTGCAATTCTTTGTGTGCGCACAGGTCCCCTTTGGACGTGGATGCTCCATCTTTGGACGCGCTGGCCTTGTCTTTGGACGATGAAGCCACTTCTTTGGACGTGCACGCCACTTCTTTGGACGCGCAAACCACTTCCTTGGACGCGGAAGCCACTTCTTTGGACGTGGCCTGGAATGTTTTAGATGTAGGCACAAATATTCGAAGTTACCTATATCAAAAACTATGTCCATTTATAAGAAAAAATTATTTTTATCCCCCAAAATTCGAATTTGAGACGCGATTTGGCGCCTGTAGAAATTTTAAACCCGTAAAAAGGGGTCAAATTTTAATTATCACCCCTTTTGGAAATATTTTGAAGTACTGATAGAATGCACTTGAGGTGATTAGATGTTAATCAAAAAAAGGAATGAACCGTTGTCGCTAATAGGACTGCAGTCATTAATCGATAGGCTTGGAAACAACCATCAGTATTACTTTAAAGTAGAAGAAGAGTTAAGAAGGAGGAAAGCTGGGTATAGTGGTGAATTGAATTTTGACAAGCACATTAAGGAATTCCGGCCCTCATACCCATTTGCGTTGATTCACGATGTATGTCTTTTCCACAACGGTGTGTACTTTCAAATGGATTCGGTACTGATCATGCCGGACAGAATCATTATTTTTGAAATTAAAAACCTGGGAGGTAAACTAACTGTAAAGACAAATCCAACACAATTCATTCAAGAAATCAATGGTGAACGAAAGATTCTACAAAGTCCAATTACTGAGCTTGAACGAAAGAAGATATTTTTGGATAGATGGCTTAAGGAGCGCGGAATTAATATCCCGATCAAAGGAATGATCGCGCTGGCTTTTACAAATGAATTATTTATCGAGGAAGATACCGGCACTGAAATTGCATTCACCCGTGAAATTCCAATTAGATTATACAACATTGAAATTGAAAAAGAGTTATTCAATTTTGGTAAAGTCAATACACTTGCTCGCAATATTGCAGAATCGCACCAGGAATACAATCCATTTCCTTTAACAAAAACGATGAACATAGACAAAAAGGATATAATTACAGGCGTTATTTGTCCGGGGTGCAGTTACAAGGGAATGATTTGGTTTCAGAAAAAATGGCAGTGCCCAGAATGCAAATATAATGCGGCTGACTGTCACTTTTCGTTACTGAATGATTGGTTCCACTTAATGGATAATCAAATTACTAATCGCCAATTCCGTTACTTTTCACGGGTCGAACATCAACCCATTGCAAAAAGATTATTGAAAAGGTCAGGTCTTGTCATGAAAGGAAGTCGGAGTACTGCGTTTTATACCAGGTGATTTATGAAATTTCTTTTTTAATTGGGGAAAATCATGACATATCCGAAGAAGGGGACAGCGTCTGGGGCTCGCTTTGGACGCGCAGGCCATTTCTTTGGACGCGCGAGCCATCTCTTTGGACGCGCAAGCCGATTCTTTGGACGCGCGGGCCATCTCTTTGGACGCGTGAGCCATCTCTTTGGACGCGCGGACCAACTCTTTGGTCGCGCGGGCCATCTCTTTGGACGCGCAAGCCGATTCTTTGGACGCGCGGGCCATCTCTTTGGACGCGTGAGCCATCTCTTTGGACGCGCGAGCCACTTCTTTGGACGCGCAGGCCACTCCTTTGGACGCGCGAGCCACTTCTTTGGACGCGCGACGCACTCCTTTAGACGCGCGAACCGATTCTTTGGACGCGCAAGCCTATTCTTTGGACGCGCAAGCCTATTCTTTGGACGCGCGGGCCATCTCTTTGGACGCGCGACAAACCCCCATCACACAAACCAAGCACCCTTCTTAATCCACCAACCCTGATCCCTCCAACAACTGGCGATACATCCTCTCCTGCTCCTCTAAAAATCTCTTCGCCTCACTACTTCCTTTATAAAAAGACTCCCATTTGTTTTTCCTTATCAACTTCCCCCACGCCTCGGTTTCAGTCATCTTTTTTATCGTTTGATTCCAATAGGCAATTTCTTCTTCTGTCATACCAGGCGGCCCCATAATGCCTCTCCAGTGCGGGAATACCATGTCGACGCCTTGCTCTTTCCAAGTGGCAACATCCTCTAACCCTTCAAGACGTTCGTCCGATGTGACAGCTATGACTTTGAACTGATGCGTCTGATGTTCATCGATAAATTCGGAAACGGAGGATATCGCTACATCTATTTGACTGTCAAGAAGGCGCTTATCGATGTCTCCGCCGCTATCGTATACAATAAAATTCAGCTTTAACACATCGACCCCGTAGGATTTCGCTGCCAGAAGAAAAGAGATATGGTCATTGTTTGCGAGTCCCGGTGCGATAGCAATTTTCAGTGAGGACGGGTCTTCTTTCAATTTTTCCAGCAACTCTCTTGCGTCTTTGAAAGGAGAATCGTTTGGCACCGCAACGGCAATCCATTCTGTTGTGAGAATGGCAAGTGGTGTGAAATCCCGGAAGTCCACTTTGCTTTGTCCAAGGAGATGGTTCGTCAGCAGAAGACTTGAATTAAAAGCAATATGATGTGCATCTTGATTGGATAAGTGCTGCCAACCGACTTCTCCACTGCCGCCTGCCTTATTCACAACGAGAATGTTCTGTTCCACTAAACCCTCCTCTATCAAGACTTGTCGGACTGCACGTGCTGCGGCGTCCCATCCTCCGCCGATTGTTGCTGGGGCTATGATTTCAATCGTTTTTGTCGGAAAATCCTTCTCTTCCATTCCGGCTTTGCTTCCGGTGGAGCAGGCTGGCAAAAGCAATACGAAAACAAGTAAAAATGCTTGAATGACACTTTTCATCGTTCTCTCTCCTCTTTCTAGATAAAAACGAGCATCCCCCTACAAGGATGCTCAAACCATAAAGTATTTCCTTTCGGGGCGTCCGACAATCCCATACTCTAACTCAGCCTTCATTTTACCAATCGACACAAGGTATTCCATATACCTTCGCGCCGTTGTTCTTGATACACCAATCTGTTCCCCGATTTCTTCAACGGTCGTGCCCTCTGAGAAATCCGTCATCGTTTCCATGACCTTCGAAAGTGTTAGCGCATTGACCCCTTTCGGCAACGTTTCTTGTTGTTGTGTCTCGAAAGAGTGCTTACTGAATAACTGATCGACCAACGACTGTTCAACTGGTTTGTCCGATTCAAGAATTGACTTTCTCTTTTTAAATTGCTCAATGACTTCTTGCAATTTCTGTAACTGCAATGGTTTGATCAGATAATGGAAGGCACCTGCCTTAACACTTCTTTCGAGGATTTCCATATCCTTCGCAGCGGTGATCATGATGAAACTTAGATCCGTGTAGGTCTTTTTCAAATCCATCACTAAGTCGATCCCTAACTGATCAGGCATGTAAATATCAACAAGCAGAAGATCAATTCTTTCCTTTTGAAAATACCCGTGAACTTCTTCTGCTCGTAATGCCTTCCCCACTACTTGAATGCCTTCAATACTCTCCAAAAGTTGTTGATGGATCTCCGCAATTCTAAAATCGTCTTCTACGATTAAAACATTTATCATTCGAATCCCCTTTCAACTATTTCGGTTTTTCGGGATGTAAACTGTAAAGATGGTTCCATTTTCATTGCTTGTCCATTGAATTTCCCCACCAAGATCCTGAATCGCACTCATTACATTCGATAAACCATATCCATGCTCGTTCTTTCCCTTTGTCGAAAAACCTTGCGTGAAGATCTTATCCGCAATTACCGGGTCAATCCCCCTACCGTTATCGGACACTTCAAAGATAACGTCCTTGCCAAGATCCAAGGCGAAGAAATTCACCTCTCCATTCGGTTTATCAATGACCTCTTCAAAGGCATTGTCAATGAGATTGCCGATAATGATCGTTAACAATCCAGTTCCGATGAATTTCGGAAGTTCCGCGATACTACTATTTTCATCAATGTTAAAAATGATCTTATTTTCCGATGCTTTTCCTATTTTTCCAAATAGAATTGCTTGAACGTTCGGGTCTTTAATGTTTTCAAGTATAAATGTATTCGTATGTTGAGTAATATCAATTTCCTCTTGAATCATCTTGACCGCTTCGTTGTATTTTTGAAGTTGCAATAAAGCCGAGATAACGTATAGCTTATTCATATATTCATGCGTTTGGGCGCGTAAGTCATCCGAGTACTTCGTCACTTCAAATAATGTATTTACGAGTTCATTCATCTCCGTCTTATCCCTGAATGTGATGACTGTTCCGGAAATAGCAATTTTTTTACGCAACGGTACAATTGTCATGATCAATGTCTTCTTTTGAAACTTTAATTCAAAGGTTAATGGCTTTTGTTGAATATTTAATAGTTTAGAGTCTTGTAAACTCGGAAAAACTGACTGAATTGCTTGTCCCTTATAATCGCTTGAGATGTTCAATATTTTCCTAGCTGCCGTATTGATGATTGTTATTTTCCCTTCACCGTCAGTCGCAATGAGACCTTCTGAAATGGAAGCGAGGACAGCATGTCTTTCCATGTAAAAAACTGCAATTTCCTGCGGTTCCATACCAAACGTATCTTTGCGGATTTGGCGTGCAAGCCAAATACTAAGGAGAATTCCAATGACAAAAATTGAAAGCGAGAAAAATGCCAATTTTTTTGTACGCTCAATAACGGTATGCCGGAGGTCTTTCACTAAATAGCCAACCCTTGCTGTACCGACAATTTGTCGATTTACGTATATTGGCGAAATAGCAACAACTGCAGATCCGACGATATCGTAAGAAATCAAATTATAACTACCACCGAAAACAAGTGCCTTCGTCTCATCCTTACTTGGATAAAGTTCACCGATTTCATCGTCAACCGGATGGGCAAGTACTTTCCCTTCGCGGTCCTTGATTACGATAAACGCTGCTTCTGACTGAGTCACATAATAATCGATCAACGGCTTCAATTCGTCCGTATTTCCTTCCGACATTGCCCATTGAACGGAATCCATTTGCGACAGGATTTTCGTTGTTTGTATGCCCTTTTCAGCTGCATTTTGGAACACCCGTTTATAATCTGTGTATATAAAAAGGCTCAACATCAAAAAGACCATCAAAAAGACAAGGAAAACTACTACAATTAAAATCTTTCGTTGCAATGTTCCTTTAAACATGCAATCACCAATTTCTATCTTAAGTTACAATTCCATTATATCAATATCCGTCGAATCTTGTATTCAATCTTTTCTTTTTGGATAAAATTCTTCATTTTAAGTTTTCAATGACAAGCTGAAGGATAATAGCGACAGTTACAACGCGCAATATCGGTTTCACGTATTTTGGATTCAACTTCTGCGCGATTCGCACGCCCAATTGTGCCCCTGTCACTGAGCCAAGAAGTAAAGCAATCGTCATTGGCCAAATGATCATCCCTGTCGAAATATAACTGATAGCTGCCCCAAAGCAACTTGAAAATGTCGCAAGCCGCACATATCCGACGGCTTTAATATAGGCGACATTTAAATAGCCAAATAAATAGAGCATTAATGTTCCTTGACCGGGACCGAATAACCCGTCATAGATTCCAATTCCGTAAAGGCCGGGAGCGCTTTTCTTGGAAAAACGGAGAGGTTCATCCCCATTAAAACTTCCTTTGGATAAAAACGAAGTGATGAATGCGAAAATCAATAAACAAATTGCTACCCAATATAAGTTTGCCGCAGACATCAATGAAGCGATATAGCCGCCGCTTAACCCTCCAGCAAGACTTACAGGGATGATCCAAAATGATTCTTTGAATGAAATCTCTTTCCGTCTAAGTAAAACGTAAAAACTTGAAAATGCACTTACTGTATTCGATACTTTATTCGCCCCGATGGCCGAATGGATTGGGAGCCCCATTAACAGCATGGACGGTAGGCTGATCAGACCGCCACCTCCAGCAAGTGTGCCTAATGTCGTGGCAACAATCCCAATGAAAAAAATTAGAACAAATTCCATATAAAAACCCCTCTATTCCCCAAATTATGTACTGACTTCTTCATCATGATTTTTACGTGGTTTCATAATAATCGCACCACCAATTAAAAATGCACCACTCACATAAAAGACGGATACTACGCCAATCCATCCACCGACCGCACCGAACAGAACAGGCGCGATGAATTGGGAAAGCCGATTGGTCATTAAACGAATACCTAACACTTCACCGGTGCGCGATTTAGGTGAAGCATTGTAAGTCGTCGTCATGGAAATCGGTTGTCCACATCCTAAGCCAAATCCCATCAGACAGCTGAAAATAAAAAAGAGAATGATATTATGCGAGATAGAAAAACCTAAAAACGATGCGCCCGCAAGGAGGATGGAGGTAAATAAAACGACTTCTCGACCCAATCCTTGCAATAATTTAGGCAAGACAAATCGGATTATCATCATTGCGAGCCCTTGAATCGAAAGAATCCAACCAATTGTAGTGGTTGAGAGTCCGATATCCGTTCCATAGAGCGGAAAATACGCAACAAATATATCTTTCGAATAAAGTACGAGTGCACTTGAAAATAATGCTTTTTGAATCAGCGGATCCTTCACTAACTGCAGTGAAGCACCAAAGCTTACTTTTTCAGTCGTCTGTTCTTTTATCGTGACCGGTATGAAAAATGCAAAACCGATTAACAGAATACTAATGATCATTGATACAAGAAAACCTGCCGAATAGGAGAAATGATCGGCTAAATAGCCGCCCATCACCGGACCGACCAATGCCCCGCCTGCAACCGCTAATGCAAACATGCTGAAATAATAATCGCGTGTTTCTTTTGTCGCGTCATTCCCAAGAACATTTTGCAATGAAAGCGCAATAAAAACATTGGAAGTTCCAACGAGGATTTGGCTTACATATAAGGACCAAATCGATTCGAATAAATAAGGGAACAACATTCCGACAGCCATCCCTAACAACCCGAAAGTGACGGGAAGACGGTCCCCGATTTTATCGGCAATCTTTCCCGCCTGGATGGCGATCAATAGTGGGAGTGCTGCAAATGATGCCGTCAATATGCCAATTTCAAGCATTGAAGCATTCATTTCATATGCAGACAATGTGAGTATCGGGCGGGTTGCATTGATCACGATTTGAAAACCTAACACGATGATTAACACATTTCTTAATACCATAGGTGCTCGCCTCATATTCTTCCGGATCCGTAATAGCCAATTTAACTAACTAAAACGTTCCACCTTGGAATGCAGTAAAAGACTCCTTTCCTCAAAATTGAAGGAGTCTTTTATCCGTTTATTCATCATATAAATGACAGGCAATCTGATGGCCGCTCGCAACTGCTTTCTTCTCCGGAACTTCCAATTTGCATCGGTCCATTGCGAAAGGGCATCGGGTGTGGAATACACAGCCTGAAGGAGGGTTCATCGGAGATGGCAATTCACCTTTTAGTATAATCCGTTCCTTTTTTTCACCCGATTTTGGAACAGGTACTGCCGATAAAAGCGCCTGTGTATAAGGATGTAATGGGTTTGCAAATAGTTCATCCGTAGGTGCCTCTTCCACTAATTTTCCAAGGTACATGACGCCAATCCGATCAGAAACATGGCGAACTACACTCATATCATGCGAAATGAAAAGATAACTTAAATCCAAATCAGCCTGTATTGTTTTCAGCAAGTTAAGGATTTGAGATTGAATCGAAACGTCCAATGCCGAAACCGGCTCGTCCATGATTAATAGTTTAGGATTCAAGATAAGCGCTCGAGCAAGCCCGATCCGTTGCCGTTGTCCCCCTGAAAATTCATGTGGATAGCGATAATAATGCTCGAGTTGCAATCCGACTTTACTTAATATCTCCATGACAATCTCAGTCCGCTCTTTCGGCGTTCCGATGTTATGGATGATCAGCGGCTCTTCAAGGGTTTTACCGATTCTTTTCCTAGGATTCAAGGATGAATAGGGATCCTGGAAAACCATTTGAATATCTTGTCGTACTTTGCGCAACTCTTGTCCTGAAAGTTTGAAAATATCCTTACCATTATAGATGGCTTGGCCCTCTGTTGGCTCGATGAGTTTCAGCAAAGTACGCCCTGTTGTGCTTTTTCCGCAACCGGATTCCCCAACGAGGCCATACGTTTCACCTTTAAGAATGGAAAACGAAACGTCATTTACCGCTTGAACAAAAGTCTGTTCTTTGTTGAATTCCAAAAGGCCTTTTTTAACAGGGAAAAACTTCTTCACATTTTTTATTTCCAAAAGTGTTTCTTTGCTCTCGAGCTGTTGTTCATTACTTGACTCAATTGTAAGTGTGGACATCGGCAGTTCCCTCCTGTTTCGTAAGGATCTCTTCAAAATGCCAGCATTTCACTTTTTGCGTAGCTGTATATTCGGTGACAGGAGGCGAAGATGCAATGCATTGTTCATCCGCAAATGGACAGCGCGCGGCAAAACGGCATCCTTTCGGTACACGTGTCAACGGAGGCACAGTTCCTTCTATTGTATGTAGCATTGCTGAGCGATCTCCATCTAATTGAGGAATTGATTTGATCAACCCTTGCGTATACGGATGTAAAGGTCGCTCGAACAATTCTTCAATACTTGCTTCCTCAACTATTTCGCCTAAATACATGACAACAACCCTCGAACAAAGGTCAGCTACCACACCAAGGTCATGCGTGATGAAAATGATGCCCATATCCAGTTCTTCGTTCAGATTATTCATCAGATCCAATATTTGAGCTTGTATCGTTACATCAAGAGCAGTTGTAGGCTCATCTGCGATTAATAGTTTTGGTCGGCAGGCAAGAGCAACTGCAATCATCGCCCGTTGTCTCATTCCGCCGGAAAGATTATGGGGATATTCCTTTGCTCTTTTTTCAGGCGACGGAATACCAACAAGTCTTAATAGTTCAATTGCCTTTTCCTCGGCCTCTTTTTTACTCGCATTTTGATGTAAAATGATGGACTCCGCAATTTGGCGACCGACTGTATGTACTGGATTGAGCGTACTGAGTGGGTCTTGGAAGATCATGGAGATATCATTTCCTCGAACTTCATTAATCTGTCTTTTATTAAGGGAAAGTAGATTCTTTCCGTTAAAGTTTATTTCTCCTTCATATTCGACTGTCCCTTCTTCGAAAAGGCGAAGAATCGTTTGGGACATAACACTTTTCCCACAGCCGGATTCACCTACTACGCCTACGATTTCCCCTTTTTTGACGTCAAAGGATACACCATTCACGGCTGTCACATGACCTGTTTCGGTATAAAAATGTGTTTTAAGATTTTTTATTTCCAAGAGTACATCTGTCATCCCACAATTTCCTCCTTCCCTTTTATTGACTTGGTACGCTTTTTCGTGACCTTTTTATAATGCGGATCCATAATATCCCGTAACCCATCACCTAAAGAGTTAAGCCCGATAACGGCAATGATGATTAGAAGGCCCGGGAAGACAGTCATCCACCAAGCATTGAAAATGACAAGCTTTCCGTCATATAAAATATTCCCCCAACTTGGTGCTGGTGCAGGAATCCCCGCCCCCAGGAAGCTAAGTGCGGCTTCTGTAATAATTGAATCGGCAAAGATGAACGTCGCTTGTACGATCAATGGTGACAATATGTTTGGTGCAACATGCAGCCAAATAATGCGAGTGGAACTTGCGCCTTGCGCTTTCATTGCTTCAATATACGTTTGTTCGCGAACGACAAGTGCTGCCGATCGGACAATACGTGCTACATACGGAGTGAAAACGATGCTCAACGCGATGATGACGTTTTCAACTTTTGGACCTAAAGCTGCCATTAAAGCAATTGCTAAAAGAATCCCAGGAATCGCCATCAGTCCATCACAAATCCTCATTAATATTTGATCCAATCGTTTATAAAAACTTGCGTAAAGGCCGATTGTCAGACCTACAATTGACGTGATGATTGCGATTGATAAACCTACACTAATGGAAGCCCTCGCACCAAAGACAATTCGCGTAAGCAAGTCCCGTCCAAAGTTATCCGTCCCCAATAAGTGCTCTGCATTTGGGGCTTGAAGCCGGTTGTTCACTTCCAAATCCAATGGGCCGAAGCTAGTTAAATATGGACCTACAAAACTTAAAAGCATTAAAAATATAACGATAATTAATCCAATCACCATCGAATAATTGGAAAAGAAACGTTTTTTCAGTAGCTGCTGTTGCTCTTTCTTCAGTTTCCTTCTTGCTTCTGATAGCGTTAACGTACTCCCTATATTCTCCATACTATTCCTCCTTGCCTTAACAATGGATTGGGTCTATTTTTCTTCCAATCGAACCCGCGGATCAATGACTCCGTAAAGAATATCGATGATCAGGTTCAGCATGACATATACAAACGTTACAAATAGAACAATTCCTTGGATAACCGTATAATCGCGTCGGGCAACTGAATTGATGATCAGCGATCCAATGCCTGGTATATTAAAAATCGTCTCCGTTACAACCGCACCTGTTACCAATCCACCAAATGTAATTCCGATAACTGTTAGGATTGGTAGGAAGGCATTCTGCAAAGCATGGCCGTAAATGATTCTTCTTTCGACGACTCCTTTGGCGCGCGCCATTTTAATATAGTTCGTATTTAAAACTTCCAACATAGAAGATCTCGTCATCCGGGCAATCAAAGCCGCTTGGATAGATCCTAACGAAATTGCCGGCATGATTAAATACTTGATATGGTTCCATAATCCACTATCTAATGGCCGGTACCCCGCGACGGGCAACCATTGCAACTTCACTCCAATAAGTAAAACTAAAAACAATGCAAGTAAAAAACTTGGGATTGCCATGCCAAGTAATGAGAACCCCATAACGGTTTGATCCGTAGCGGTTCCTCTCTTAATCGCCGCTATGATGCCTAATGGTATCGCAATACATAACGCGACAATTTCAGCTAATATCGCGAGCGATAACGTAGGTCCGATATGGCTCATAATTGCTTCATTCACCGACATATTCATGTGATAGGAAGAGCCAAGATCCCCGACTGCCGCTTTTTTAACCCAATTGAAATATTGCTTATAAACCGGCTGATCCAATCCAAGCTGTTTCTTCGCATCAGCAATTTGTTCTGGGGTCGCTTCCTCCCCTAACATATAGGTCGTCGGATCACCGGGCGTCAGATGGATGATTGAAAAAATAACAATGGATACAATGAATAACACGGGTATTAACGATAATAACCGCTTAATAATGTATGACCACATGCGTGTTTACCTCCCTCAAGCATAAAAATAAAAAATAACGCCATGTTTACAAAAACATGATAAACCTGGCGTTATTTTAACCCTTCAATTACTTGGAATTTGAAACGTTCCAGAAAACGAGTCCATCAATATCTTCTAATTGTGAAAGTGACGTACGACCTGCAAAAAGCATATCCCCGTCTCCCATTTTAATAGCAGGTTTATATTCCAAGAAAAACGCCTGTAATTCATCATAGTATTTACGTGCATCATCAAGTGAAGGAGCTGTACGGATTTTAGATGTAATTGGAGCTAACTTCTCATTGTTCGTCCAGCCAACATAGTCCGGTCTTGACCAAACAAGTGAAGTCGGCTCAACTTTACCTTTATTTGTAATGATCGTAATATCGAATGCTGATGGATCATTACGGCGTTCTGAGAATGTCGGCCAGTCATACACTTCAAGCTTTACGTTGACCCCAGCTTTTTTCAATTGCTCTTGTACGACAATTGAAGCGTTGTACATATGGTCATAGTCGCGGGAAGTCATCAGGCGGATTTCTTCGCCGTTATAACCTGCTTCCGCAAATAGTTTTTTCGCCAACTCGGCATCTTGTTTGCCATACTCTTCTTTTCCAAGATCGCTATACCACTGTGCTTCCTGATTCGCTAACATTACATGGTGATTTGTTTTATAATAGTCCGGATTAACGAAAGCCGCTTTAAGTACATCTTCTTTCTTTACTGCTGCATTCACAGCATCACGTGCAGCTTGATTTGTAAAAAGACCTTCTTTTTTATTGAAATACAATAATAGTAGTTCACGAGGAACACTCTTTAATACAACATCCTTGTTCGCTTTAAGCTGCTCAACGTTATCGATTGGTAGCTCCATACCAGCGTCATATTCCCCTGATAAGATTCCAGCAACCCGTGTTGATGAATCTGGAACAAAAATAATATAAAGGTCATCTACCAATGCTTCACGTTTTCCTGCAAGACCGTCACCAGGCTCATCACGGTGAGAGTAGTCTTCAAATTTCGTCATGTGAATTTGTTGGTTTTGTTTCCAATCCTTAAATTGGAAAGGACCCGTACCGATATATTCAGTCACTCTTTCCTTTTCTTCTTTACCTTCAAGAATAGAAGCAGGCATGATCGTCGGTGCTTCTCCACCAGAATAAGCTAAAACAAGTGTTGCGGTTGAAGTTGGTTGTGCCATCTCAAGAAGGACAGTATACTCATCCACTTCAGAGAAGTTAGCGTCTTTGAATGTTTCTTTTCCTGAGCTCGAAACGTGTATCCATCGGTTCATCGATGCGACAACGTCCTTTGCCTTCAGTTCTTCGCCATTATGGAATTTAACACCCTTACGTAATTTAAATTCAATCGTTTTTCCATCTTCTTTAAAGGACTCTGCAAGCATAGGTTGAATTTCACCTTTGGAGTCGAAAGTTAATAGTGTTTCAAAAATATTTCTTGCGATGTTCGATGAAATCGTTGTCGTATTGACATGTGTATCCAATGTAGGCGGTTCAGAAGGAACTGCTACCTTCAATTCTCCCCCTGATGTCGTTCCCTTTTTCGGCGAATCCGCCCCAGCCTTGTCGTCCTTCGAGCAACCTGCGAGTGCAAGTAACAGGACACCTAAAAATATGGCATACTTAATGAATTTCATTCCAATTCCCCCTGTTTTTTAATTAGTTCCAAGCCAAACAAAAAACTGATCGACCAAAATGTTTAACACCCCTTTTGAGAGCGGTTACATTTCAACGAAACCATCTTTCGTATACATGGAAATTTATCATAAGCTGAACTAACATAATAGATTGACTACTTAAAATAAATTAAAACATTTGAATGCATTTTGTTCATTAAATTTATTGGGGACTTTTAATCTATTTTGGACAAAATAAAAGACAGGCTTTTTAGGCCCGCCATTCATGATAAACATTCATCTAAATATGCAATGACTTCTTCCCTATTTCCGGATACTTTATCCTCCATTGAACGAGGAATCACAACAACACCATCCGCATCCCCCACAATATCGCGAATTACCCCATCCACAACGCGGCTTTGGACGCGATAAGTTATCCTTTGGACGCGCAAAGCGATTCTTTGGACGCACAACTTATCGCTTTGGACGCGGAACCGCTACCTCACCCTCAATCCAACCACACTCTCATTAATCAACGAAGGTGGTATCTCCCCAGTCAACCCCGCCACCAAATTCCGGCAGGCTAACTCCTCCATTTTCGCGCGGGTTTCTGAGGTTGCAGACCCGATATGCGGGAGGGTAACAAGGTTCGGTATACCAAGGAATGGGTGGTCCTCAGCAAGAGGCTCATGCTCGTATACATCCAGTCCAGCTGCAAGGATCTCGCCCTCTTTCAGGGCAGCCGCCAAATCATCCTCATTCACTAACGCGCCTCTTGATCCATTAACAAATATGGCGGTTTCCTTCATTAAGCTAAATTCCCGGGCACTGATTAGATGAATGGTATCCGCAGTTTGCGGTGCCATCAAGCAAACAAAATCGGCTTGTTGCAATAGGTCATCCATTTCCACATATTTCGCGCCAAGCTTCGTCTCAGCTTCCGGCTTTCTTGAACGATTATGGTAAAGGATATCCATCCCAAATCCGAACCGCCCCCGTTTGGCTATGGCTTGTCCAATTTTACCCATGCCTATAATGCCAAGCGTCTTCCCATGAACGTCGACGCCAAATAGGGTTGGACTTAATTTCCCAGTCCAGTTTCCTTCTTTGACATACTTGTCGAGTTCCGGGATTCTTCTTGCTGTCGCTAACAATAAGCCAAAAATTGTATCAGCGGTTGTTTCGGTTAGGACATCAGGTGTGTTGGTGGCCAAAATTCCCCGCTTTGTTAATTCCTCAATATCGAGATTGTCATAGCCGACAGAAATATTAGATACAACCTTCAACAACGGCGCGCGTTCCAACAATGCCTCATTAACTTTCAAACTCGAGCCAATCAAGCCAGTGGCCGTCACTATCTCCCTATTGAATTCCTCACTTCCCGGAACGGCCGTAACAACAGTGAATCTATCTTCAAGCTTGATTGTCCCTTCTTCCGAAATCGGGCTATAAATTAATACTTTCTCCATTATCTTGGATTCCCCCTTATTGAAAAAGGACAGGAAATCGACAATTTCCTGTCCTGTTTTCATTATGACTTATTATGATCGCTCAATATTTTATCCCGTACATAACTTAAGTGATTGTACATCTTTTGAAATGCTTCGATTGGATCTCGTTTTTTCAAGGCCTCATAAATCTCAGTGTGGTACTGAATCGTTAATTCCGGCTCCCGTACTTTAATAAGTGAGTCGGTCTTTTCGTGGGCCATCAATAAAGACTCGATCATACCTTCCACAATCGGATTTTTTGCGCTGTAGGCGATGATTCTATGGAATTGCTTGTCGTACATTCCATAGTCTTCATCATTTTTCCGGATATTTTCAATCGTCTCGGCAAGTTCTGCAAGCTCACTATCTGTAATTTTTTCAGCAGCAATCGTGACAAGTCCGAGTTCAAGTGTCATCCTCGCTTCAATAACGGCCGGAAGATTGTTGATGGAAATTGCTAACATTGCACGGAACGGGCTGCTTCCAACTTTTTCATTCACAAACGTTCCGCCACGCGGCTTTCTCGTAATGACTTCGAGCGTTTCAAGCGAACTAAGTGCTTCACGGATGACGGGGCGGCTGACGTCCAGTTGTTCCATCAGCTGCATCTCCGGCGGAAGCCTGTCGCCCGGCCTCAACTGCCCACTGAACAAGAGCGAGATAATCTGTTCCATTACCTGCTGGGCAAGGGTGTTGCGTTTCACCGTATCAACATTATATAACTGCAAGGCGGTTCCTCCTTTCCTCATTAATATTGACGGACAATACTACAATTAAATCTACATTAAGTATACTACCTCTATGCAAAAAACAAAATGTAAGTCTGTACTTATAAGGAATTAATTATCGAACGAGACAAGGCTTTTTCGGATCGAATTTCCAACCCGGGATCAAATACTGCATCCCGACCGAATCATCCCGAGTTCCAAGCTTCATATCGACATACAACTTATGCGCTTTTTCAATCTCGTTCATATCGATTTCGATGCCAAGTCCGCCCGTTTTCGGAACTTCAACTTCTCCACCTTTTATTTGAAAAGGTTCTTTCGTTAAGCGCTGTCCATCCTGCCAGATCCAGTGTGTGTCAATTGCAGTGATAGTGCCTGGTGCAGCTGCAGCAACGTGTGTGAACATTGATAGGGAAATATCAAAGTGATTATTTGAGTGGGAGCCCCATGTTAATCCCCAATCATTACACATTTGAGCAACACGAACTGAGCCTTGCATTGTCCAGAAATGAGGATCCGCAAGCGGGATGTCGACGGCATTCAATTGTATGGTATGCCCCATCTGGCGCCAATCCGTTGCGATCATGTTAGTCGCAGTTGGAAGACCCGTTGCCCGGCGGAATTCCGCCATTGTTTCACGACCTGAATAGCCTTCTTCCGGACCACATGGGTCTTCCGCGTAAGCAAGAACATCTCCCATCCCCTTACAAAGACGGATAGCATCCTTCAATAGCCAACCGCCATTCGGGTCAAGGGTGATCCGAGCATCGGGGAATCGTTTCGCAAGGGCAGTAACCGCTTCAATCTCTTGCTCGCCTGCTAAAACGCCGCCTTTGAGCTTGAAATCTTCAAAACCGTATTTATCATACGCCGCTTCTGCCAAACGAACGATACTTTCAGGCGTCAATGCCTCTTCATGCCGGATACGGTCCCAGCCATCTACTTCCCCAGTCCCGTCATTGTAGGCAAGATCAGTCTTATTCCGGTCACCGACATAAAACAAGTACCCTAACATTTTCACCTTATCACGCTGTTGGCCTTCACCTAAAAGCTCCGCTACCGGCACATTCAAATGCTTCCCTAAAAGGTCTAAGAATGCAGCTTCAAGCGCAGTTACTGCATGGATCGTCGTGCGCAAATCGAATGTCTGATTGCCTCGGCCACCCGCATCTTTATGTGCAAATGCCGTGCGTACTTGATTGAGCACAGAATTATATTTCCCGATGGATTGCCCTTTGACAAATGGAATCGCTTCCTCGAGTGTCCGGCGTATCGACTCACCGCCCGGCACCTCCCCGGCACCAACATTTCCACTACTGTCTTCAAGCAATACGATATTTCGTGTAAAGTATGGAGCATGTGCACCACTCAAGTTCAACAACATACTGTCCCGGCCTGCAACAGGTATTACCGTCACTTTTGTAATCACCGGTGTTTCCGTCTTCTTTGCTTCTTCAATTGCTGTTTTCATTTCGTCGCCCCCTAATTAATAGAAACTTGTTTAATTTCTCCAACGAAAAACACATAGCAGAGTATTGCAAAAACTGCATGGATGCCTATGTACAGCAAGGCCAATTCGAATGAACCCGTCCACTGTACAAGGAATCCGATAAAGATAGGTGTGACAATGCCTGCCGAATTACCAAACATATTGAATAGCCCGCCGTTCAGTCCAGCATTTTCCTTATTCGATGTTTCGGCAACAATCGCCCAGCCCATTCCACCGAATCCCCTGCCAAAAAACGCGAAGGACATGATGGCAATCAAGAGAACTGTCGACTCGGCCATTTCCGCGAAGACAATCGACATCGAGCAAAGCATGCCAATTATAATTGGAATCTTCCTCGCTTTCGAAAGAGGAACGCCTCTTCCAATCAGTCCGTCAGAAAACCTTCCGCCCCAAAGCTGACCTAAAAATGCCGCCATAGCCGGGATTGTCGAAACGAGTCCAACCTCCAAGACGGACAGTCCCTTTTCACTAACTAAATAGATAGGAAACCAAGTCATAAAGAAGTACGTAATCCCTGTGACGCAATATTGACCAATGTAGATTCCAAGAGTCATTCGATTCGTCAGCAGCTGTATGATTGGCCGCTCCTTCATAGGTACTTTCTGACCACCGATTTTCAGTTTATCAGCGGTTTCCTTCTGTACCTTCTTTTCATCTGAACCCGGATCCTTATAAAATTTCATCCAGAGGATCGTACAAAATACGCCGATCACCCCAAACACTAAAAAGACATACGTCCAACCAAATCCTTGTGCAATAAAACCAATTACCGGCCCAAATAAGACAATCGCGAAGTATTGAGAAGAACTGAATACGGAGGAAGCTCTCCCCCTTTCTGACGGGGGGAACCACTCACTGACGATCCGAGCATTTGCAGGGAATACCGGAGCGGTAATAAATCCACATAAAATCCTTAGCAGGAATAAACTGATGAAAGCCACTATAGGCGTCAAGTAGCCCGTTAGTGCATGCAAGATTATAATAGCCGTCCATACAAGGATTACCGTACCATACACCTTGCCTGAACCGAAACGATCTAATATCAGTCCGCCCGGCACTTGACCGATTACATATGCCCATCCAAACGCTGAAAACAGAAAGCCCATCGCTACATCCCCAATGCCTAAATCCGCGGCGATTGGAGCCCCTGCAATCGAGAGAATTGAACGCTCCGAAAAACTGACAGCGGAAAAGAAAAAAAGCATCAGCATAATGCCATGCCGCGCTTGTATCCTACGCTGCTTATGCATTGCAGTAAAAACGCCCATGCATCAAGTTCCTTCCATTTCCGAAATTCGGTTAATAGCCAAAAGAAGAGCCGGATTTTACTCCGGCTCTTTTTCTCAAATCACTTTACAAAAACGGTCTTAATCGATGTGAAGAATTCGATTGCTGCGCGTCCTTGTTCACGCGAATGGGAGCTGGACTGCTTCATCCCGCCAAATGGTGCTTGAAGTTCGACGCCCGCACTTTCCGCATTGATGCGGACTAAACCAGCGTCCATTTCATTAATGAAGGAAAGGGCTTTCGAAATATTAGTTGTAAAAACAGAAGCGCTCAGTCCGTAATCCGAATCATTTGCGACGTCAAGTGCTTCTTCAAACGACGATACTTTCATTAACGCAAGGACCGGCCCGAAAATCTCTTCACGGGCGATTGCCATATCAGGAGTCACTTCATCGAAAACTGCTGGCTCAACGAAAAATCCTTTTGCATTCGCCCCTTTTTCACAGCGATTACCGCCGTATAGCAATTTGGCCCCTTCTTCCTTACCTTTTTGAACATAAGATAGGACCGTATTCAATTGATTTTCACTAACAGAAGGGCCCATCCAGCTACCTTCATTTAGGCCGTCCCCTACTGTGATTTCTGCAACTTTCGCCAACAACTTCTCACGGAACTCTTCATAAACGTCTTCATGGACAATCACACGACTTGTCGCTGTACATTTCTGACCTGTCGATTTCAGCCCACCGCTAATTGTTGCGTCAACAGCAAGGTCTAAATCAGCATCCTCCGCAACGATTACCGGGTTTTTGCCACCCATTTCAAGCTGGTATTTGATACCACGTTCGAGTGCGAGTTGACCAAGCTTTTTACCGACGCCATTGGAACCTGTGAATGTAATTCCACTTACTTTCGGGTGCTCGGCAAGGCCTTGGCCGACGACGGAGCCCGATCCTGTCACCATATTGATGACTCCAGCAGGAATACCGGCTTCATGCAAGCAATCGATTACTTTCGCGCAAGTAACTGCCGCCTCACTCGCAGGCTTCATGACAACTGCATTTCCGTAAATCAAAGCAGGTGCAGCTTTCCACATTGGAATTGCGACCGGGAAGTTCCACGGCGTGATGACTCCGACAACTCCAAGTGGTGTTCTTGTCGTGAACATAATTGCACTGCTGTCAGTTGAAGGGATGACGTCACCAACTGGGCGCATGCCTTCTCCAGCGTAGTAGCGGAGGATTGCAACACCGCGTGCAGTTTCCCCTTTTGCTTCCGGGAAGGTTTTACCCATCTCACGAGTCATCGTCCGTGCTATTTCATCGATTCGTTTTTCCATAATGTCAGCAGCTTTGAAAAGAATGTCGCCCCGTGCACTACCCGGGAGTTTTCGCCATTCCTTCTGGGCTTTCCAAGCCGCTTCAACTGCTTGATCCAAGTCTTCAGAAGAGGAGAGCTGGTAACGTCCGACCACATCATCTACATTTGCCGGATTCAGGCTTTCCGCTGTTTGGCCGGTGCTTGCTTCCACCCACTGTCCGTCGATATAGTTCAGAACGGTTTGGACTGTTTTTTCTGTACTTGTCGTCATTCAAGACACCTCCACTTGTTCAGTTCCTACTGGTGCAGGATACTTTTCTAATGCAGCAGTCAGGATTTCTTTCATCTCATCATAATGCCCTTGCTCGACTGGAGCGATTGGTGGACGGACTGTAGTGCCGACAGGCAATCCAACGATATTCATGCCCGCTTTGATAAGCGATACAGCGTAGCCCGCCTTGCGTTTGCGGATTGAATGAATCGGAAGGATGACATCTTCAAGCAAATCATGCATCGTCTTGTGATCTCCCTGTTGCAACGCCTCGAAATACTTCACTGAAATATGCGGGATATAGTTTGAAATGGCTGAAGAATACGTTCGGAATCCAAGATTGTAATAGGATGCCATCGTAACTTCCGCAAGCGGCATACCATTGATCCACTCAAGGCGGTCGCCAATCAATTGAACAGCCTCCGTATTGAATTCCATATCACCTTCGCCGTCCTTGAATCCTACAAGTTGTGGAAGTTCACAAAGTGCAAGTAAACTTTCTTTCGTTAAAATGCACTTGTCGCGCTGATAGAGAATTGCGCTCAAGTCCGTACTTTCAATAATTGCCTTCAAGTAGTTTAATAGACCGTCTTGCGAAGGATCGATTAAGTATGGTGGAAGGATCAGATAACCATCCGCCCCTGCTTCTGCGGAAATTTTAGCCTGCTCCAATGCGTGCTGGATGTTGCCCCCTACCCCCGTGTAAACCTGAACACGCCCGTCTACTGTTTTGATCGCTGTTTCGACCATTTGTTTATATTCATCCTGAGTCAATGCATGTAGTTCGCCAGCTCCGCAAGCTACAAATACGGATTGAACACCATTATTCAGCAGAAATTCAAGATTTGCCTCCAATCCATTTAAATCAAGCTGCCCATCTTCCTTAAGTGGTGCGACCGGGAATCCCAAAATGCCAGTCGGACAATTTCGTTTAACCATTCTTAATCTTCCACCTTTCGATTTGTTTGTTTTATTGTAAGACAATAAAACTTATCTGTCAACTTCATTTTATGTTATAGGTGCAGGATTGAATAAAACAAGATCATTTTTTATTCCCCAATGGTCTGCCCAAGTCTGACGGCGACCACTTGCAACATCTATAATGGCCTTGAAAATTTCTTCCCCAATCTCTTCAATCGTCGCCCCGCCGTCGATTATCTTGCCTGCATTAACATCTATCAAGTCACGCCATTGCTCGGAGAGTGTCGTTCTCGTCGCAACTTTGAGTACCGGCGCCATCGATAAGTTGTATGGCGTCCCTCGCCCGGTCGTAAATACCTCAATATGCATTCCTGAAGCCAACTGAAGCGTTCCGCAAACAAAATCCCCAGCCGGTGTCGCAGCAAAAGTCAGCCCATTCTTTCTAATTTTTTCACCTGGGGCAAGAACATCCACAATTGGTGCAGTTCCCGATTTGACGATTGAGCCAAGTGACTTTTCGACAATATTGGATAGACCGCCTTTCTTATTTCCAGGAGTTGTGTTCGCACTCCTGTCGGCAAGCCCTCTTGCCAAATAGGCGTCATACCATTCCATTTCGCGAATCAATGCCTTACAGACCTCTTCCGTCTCCGCCCGTGCAGCTAATAAATGAATACCGTCTCGTACTTCTGTCACTTCTGAAAACATGACAGATGCCCCCGCACGAATGAGCAAATCCGCCGCATGTCCGACCGCCGGGTTCGCTGTCACGCCCGAAAGCGCATCACTTCCACCGCATTGCAGTCCAACCGTCAATTTTGATAAAGGCGCTTCCACACGCTGACGCTTGTTCAGCCGTTCCAGTCGTTCTTTGGCCATTTCTAAAATGGAATCGACCATTTCAGAAAAACCATTACGATCTTGCAGAAATAAAACATCCGATTCACTTTCCCCTGCATTTAGACGGTCTAAAGTCAGCTTTTCGCAACCTAAACCAATGATCAGCATTTCTCCACCAAAGTTCGGATGGCTTGCAAGATTTCGGATTGTACGAATCGGAATCTCAGATCCAAGCCCATCGATTGCGACCCCACACCCATATGCATGGTCAATCGCCACTACATCATCTACATTTGGATAAGCAGGTAGAAGTTCTTTTTTTATCTTTTCAACGGCGAAGCCTAATACTCCCGTCACGCACTGAACGCTTGTCGTGATGCCAATGAGGTTTTTCGTGCCAAAAGTTCCGTCAGGGTTCGGATAGCCCATGAATGTATAAGTTTCCTCGAACGGCTCAAGTGGCTCTATATTTACTCCGTGACGCAGTTCCGATAGATTCGGTGGTTCCGGCATGCGTATCATCGTTTCGCGAATCCAGCCGCCTTTAAGGATTTCCCTGTTGGCATAGCCGATGATTTCACCGTATCGGATAATCGCATCGCCTTCCTGAAAATCTTTTAATGCAACTTTATGCCCTTGTGGAGTTCTTTGGAGGAGCTCCACTCCTTCCTGAAGAACCATTCCAGCGGGCAAACCATTGTCATTCCCGATAATCGTTACATTATCGTGGTCATTCATTTTGACGGAGATTGGTTTTATTCCCACTTCCTGATTAGTCATCATCACTCCCCCTTTCGGTTAGCGCTCGTTTATTCCGTGGAACCGCTCGTTTATTTCCGGAACCGCTCGTTTATTCCGGAATCCGCTCGTTTATTCCGAAATCCGCTTGTTTATTCCGATAACCGCTCGTTTATTCTGATAACCGCTCGTTTATTCCAGAAACCGCTCGTTTATTCCGAAATCCGCTCGTTTATTCCACAAACCGCTCGTTTATTCCACAAACCGCTCGTTTATTCCACACAACCGCTCGTTTACTTCTCAACGCCCCTCAAATTCATTCAACGCATTCAAAAGTGCCTTGATATACCCGACTGAATAAGCAAAACCGAGGCTTGACGGCTTCCAGCCAATATTCGAGTACTTCCAACTATCATGTAAATCAGCAACATCCCCCGCAAACGTCGGAACATGATCGGGATTCAAGCAGCCGCTGTAGCCGACTTTCCGAAGCTCCAAAAGAATTTTAAACATATTCAAATCACCATCATCTAACAGTGCCTCTTCAAACGCTCCCGCTGTAGGCAAACTTCCTCTCACGTTGCGGAAGTGAACGAGGAAGATACGTCCTTTTCTACCGAAGTGATTGATTTCATCCATTATTAGTGAAGAACCACCAGCTTCCGCGCGTGTACCGATGCAGTAAACGAACCCGACATTCTTATTCGGAAAGTCATCAATGATCCGATTCAGCCCAATTCCGCCGAACGGGGAATCCGGATGTGGTGTGTCGGATGGATGCATCGCAACATTCACATCGTGGTCCTGGGCAAGAGGTACAATTTCACGGTAAGCCCTTTGGAAAGACTTCCACCAATTCTGCAATTCTTCTTGGCCCGGCGTTTCAGTTTTCTCTTTCAATAACCCAATGCTCTCCCCGCGTGCAATAGCTCCCCCGCGCTGGATTGCCTCATAACTCTGTCCTCTTCCATAAAAGACATCGCCCTCAAATCGTTGGCGCACAATCTTGATTCCCGCCTCGCCGAAAACTCGCACAGCGTTGAGTGAGTTCTCAAGCTCCTGTTCGCTTCCGTCCACGCCATCCATGAATGAACGTGAAATATTCGGAAGCGTGACCCGGTTAATATCCAATCCATATGAGCGGACACGTTTTTTCAGCTTCAACAATTCATCGAGATCCGGATAACCTTGTTCCTTCACACCTTTGAATGACTGGCCATTCCCGAAATCCACAAAATCGATTCCAAGCTGAGACATCTGCCTTAAATCCAAATCGCTAAGATCCGCGGTATTTACAGTTACTGAAACATGCATCATCATGAACTCCCCCGATTCCTTCCGACTTCTTCCGATTTAATGAAAGAAGCCCGGTAAGCCGATCTGAGATCAACCGTACCGGGCCTGTCCTTCCTGTTATCCAGTGATTTATTTGCCCCCGGTCAATTTGTTAAGTTCAACATATTCCGCCTCAACCTCGGAGAGTTTCTTGCTTGCTTCTTCCGGATTCAAATAGACTGGATTCAACCAACTTTTCTTAATCTCTGCTTGATACTCCTCACTGTCGACCGCCTTGCCCATCGCTTTCGTGAAGGCAGTAACGATATCGTCAGGAGTGTCTGCTGGGAATGCCCATAAGAAAACTTTATCAACGACAAGATCTACACCTTGCTCTTTGAATGTTGGGATGTCTGAAGCGTCTTCCAATCGCTCATCAGCCATGACGCCAAGAGCTACAAAGTCACCAGACTCAATATAGCCTTTTACAAGTCCAAGAGAAGTCGGTACGATATCAACTCTTCCGCCAAGAAGTGCCGTGATTTTATCTGAAGCACCTCCGACGTCAGCAATGTTAAATTCGACACCAGTTTGTTCTTGGAATTGAAGAATTTGCATGTACGTCATTGAACCAATTTCCGTTGCAACCGTAACTTTTTTCGGATTGGCTTTTGCAAATTCAACAAGCTCTTTAACTGTTTTGAACTTCGAATCTTTGGAAACAAGGAATGTGTTGGATTGGTCAAGTACACCAACGCCCGCAACTTTCATGTCAGAGTACGTGTAATCCGCAAGTCCATAGACTTTGTTCAAGATCATCGAGTTGTGGAATGCCAAGACTGTATAGCCATCCGCCTTTGCATCCATCACCTTTTGAGTACCTGTTGTTCCACCTGCACCCGTAACGTTTGTAACGACAAGCGGCTTTCCAAGTTCTTTTTCCATCGCCTTCGCCAAAATCCTCGTATTCAAGTCCGTATCTCCACCAGCTCCTGCCGGCACGACAATTTCAATTGGTTTCGTTGGATAATTAGACGCCGTATCACCTGACGCCTTATCCGAGTCTGAACATGCCGCAAGACTTGCAGCAAGGGCAATTGCACCTGCCCCGAACGCTATTTTTTTCCAAACACCTTTCATCTGTTACTCCCCCAGTTCAATTTTGTTTTATTTTGATGAATCATTGTTCCCCTTCAAGGTAATTGAATGACTGATTATCTTTACTGCGCTTTTTCTTCCAGTTACTGTAGAGTTTTAATCCAAGTGAACCGAAAGTGAATATAAGGAATACTGCTGCAATCGGTGACGTCAAGAATGGCATGAAGTCCCCTTGTGACAGCATAAGTCCACGGCGCAAGTTCGTCTCAAGCAACGGCCCAAGGATGAAACCTAAAACAAGCGGCGTCAATGGGAATCCAAACTTGATCATTAAGTATCCAAGGAGACCGAAGAAGAAAAGTGCGCCAATGTCGAATACGCGACCATTTTCACCGTAAGCTCCGACCACACAAAGTCCAAGGACGACTGGCATAAGAATATTCTGAGGAACGCTCAACATCTTGACGAACCCTCTCATACCAAGGAACAGGAACAAAATCATGAACACGTTTGCAACTAACAGCGCAGCGAAGATCGCGTAAACAACATCTCCATTATTTTGAAGAAGAAGTGGTCCAGGCTGCAATCCATGTAGAACCAACCCACCTAATAGTAGGGCAGTTACCGTATCTCCCGGGATACCAAGTGATATCAAAGGAACAAGTGCCCCACCGATAGCCGCATTATTCGATGATTCGGATGCAACAACGCCATCCGGAATTCCTGTACCAAACTTCTCCGGCTTTTTAGAAGAGTTTTTCGCAGCCGCATAGGCGACGAGATTCGATGTTCCGCCCCCGATACCCGGCAGGATTCCAATTCCAATCCCTATCAAACTGGATCTAAACCAGTTCCAGCCTTGCGCAAGATACTCTTTAATAGTCACTTTGTAACTAATTTTCTTCATATTAACTTTTAGATTATCCTTAACCTTCTTCTCCGCATTGATGAGAATTTCAGAGATTGCGAATAACCCAATCAGTACCGGTAAAAGAGAAAATCCAGCGTCAAGTGTCTTCGCTCCAAATGTAAACCGCGGAAACGCGTCAATCGGAGCAGAACCCACCATCGCAAACCCAATTCCAAGAAGCCCAGCCATTAACCCCTTCGGCAATGAATCACCAGACAAGCTTGAAATCAGCGAAAGAGCAAAAATAATGATTGCAAAATACTCAAATGGTCCAAACTGAAGCGCCACCTTTCCGAGTGGCGGTGCGATCATAATCAAAACGATAATGCTCAACAGCCCTCCCATGAAAGACGAGACGATCGCAAAGTTGAACGCCTTGCCCGCTTCACCATTCCGAGCCATCGGATAGCCATCAAATGTAGTCGCAATGGACGATGGTGTCCCAGGAATCTTCAGCAAAATTGCCGGTATCAAACCACCCGATACCCCACCAATATAAAGACCCATCAAAAGCGCCATTCCATCGATTGGATTCATCCCGAACGTAATCGGCAAACAGATTGCAATGGCCATCGTCGCCGTGAGTCCCGGAATAGATCCAAAGATCAAACCTAATGTGACTCCTCCCATGATGAGCAAAATGCCTTTAATAGTAAGAATTGATGCAAAGCCGCTTAGCAGTAGTTCAAACATATCCAACCCCCCTTATAGAAACCCGTTTGGCAGCATGACGTAAAACACATTGCGGAATACATAATAAATGGTGGCAGAAGAAACGACCGAAACAACCGCGAACAACAGCCACCTTCTCTCCGGTTTATCAGAAAGGATCATCATCTGAGTAAACATATACACTGCAGTAGTTATTAGAAAACCCACGAAAGGCAGCACTACAACATACACAGCCATCAGAATAAATGACAAGATGACCGGACGATAGGTAACCTCATCTTTCGGATCCTTCTCAACAACAGCATCAGCAGAGGATTCTTTCTCCCTTTCCGCCTTTACACTCCTAATTCCCTGAATAATGATTGCAATAGCCATCAATGCAATTAAACCCGCAATAATCTGCGGCATAAAAGCAGGACCAACCGCCGTTGACGTCAACTTTTTAAAACTCAAAGTCGCACTAAACATGATAACGCTTACAACCAATAGAAAAATACCCGACTGGACATCTCTAATTTTTGGAACCATTACAACACCCTCCCCCTTTCGAAGATTCTGTTAAATTAGGTTTATTGTAAGACAATTATATTGTACAGTCAATAGAAAATAGTAAATAAATATAAATAATATATTAGTAGTTGAGCTCGATGGGTAGTTTTATTGGTGGCTCACTTTTAAGGTATCTGTGCACGATACAATTATAACAATTCAACCACACGAATAAATACTCAAGAAAATTGAAGACGAATTTAGTATTACATTGAATCACTTTTTAATTTTATGTATATTCGATGAATATTCTTGATTGTTTGTCACACAGGTACCTTTACAATTATTAAGGTACCTGTGCACGACAATTTTATGACAATTCAATTGTGTGTATAAGTATCCACAAATCCAAAAACGAATCACCTAATACATGGAAGGTCCTTTTACTTTTGTGTATACTTGTTGAATATTCGCGATTGTTTGTCACACAGGCACCGTCACAATTAGCTATCACGCAGGTACGTAAAACAAAAAAGAGGCCAATCATCGCATGCATGATTGACCCCACTTTTTAAAAACTAAATTTATAGTTCTACTATTATTGTTTCCGTAACTGCCTGCGGCCAGTCATAGCCTGAATACCTGAATTCCACATAAATTTCATACACGTTGCCTGCGTCTAAACCTATAGTTATAGTACTGCCACCGTTAATATAATACTCTTCTCCATTCACAAACACACGTATATCCTCGTACCCTTCTTCATTATCCCATGTTAATATAATTGAAGTATTTGTTGTGGTATAGCTAAGTTCTTTAACGTCAGGTAGCAATCCTTCTACATAGCCGATCATCTCTTGAAGCAGAATATCAAAAGTTTCTTTGAATTCATCAATACTTGAAAAACCTTCTTCTGGTCTTAAGTAAAACAGGTTATATGCAAGCCATTCAGCAAAAGGATAAAACTCTTCATATTCGTCATCAACGGCATAAAAATCAATGCCAAGTATATACGAATAGGAAGTTAAAAATTCAATTGGCTCTTCAGATCCCTCTGGATCAAAATCGTTTAATGCGGCCAACACCATTTCCGGATTCATACTTTCTCTTTCTATTAAATTGCTAATTGCGACCCAAATAGCTTCTGCTTTAGCAACCTTTTCCCCATCTGTTTCTTCCGGTAAATTCAAAGCCGCCAATAAATTAAACCAGCTTTCCTCCGTGTACACCCCAGAATCCCAAGGAACATTATTTTTCGCATCCATTAGATTCTGATCAATTAGAGTCACTAATTCGCTGATCGCATTCAAAATCGACTCGGTTTTTACAACCTTATCTTCATCCGTACCTTCAGGTAAATCCAAAGCCACCACTAAATTAAACCAGCTTTCATCGGTGTACAACCCCGAATCCAATGGAACACTATTTATCGCTTCCCACAGATTCTGATCAATTAGTGTCACTAATCCACTGATCGCATTCAAAACAGACTCGATTTTTACAACCTTTTCTTCATCCGTATCTTCTGGTAAATCCAAAGCCGCCATTAAATTAAACCAGGTTTCATCAGTGTACAACCCCGAATCCAATGGAACACTATTTATCGCTTCCCACAGATTCTGATCAATCACTGTCACCAATCCGCTGATTGCATCTAAAATCGCCTCAGTTTTAACAATCTTTTCTACATCCGTTTCTTCCGGTAACTCCAAGGCATTTTCTACCATTAACCAGCTTTCTACGGTGTATAGTCCTGAATCTTCAGGAACATTACTCTTAGCATCCATCAGATTCTGATCAATTCGAGTCACTAATTCGCTGATCGCATTCAAAATCGACTCGGTTTTTACAACCTTTTCTTCATCCGTACCTTCAGGTAAATCCAAAGCTGCCATTAAATTAAACCAGCTTTCCTCAGTGTACAACTCGGAATCCGAAGGAACACTATTTATCGAATCCATTAGATTCTGATCAATTATTGTCACTAATCCACTGATCGCATTCAAAATCAACTCGGTTTTCACGACCTTTTCTTCATCCGTTTCTTCAGACAACTCCAAAGCCGCCATTAAATTAAACCAGCTTTCATCAGTGTACAACCCTGAATCAGAAGGAACACTATTTATCGCATCCATCAGATTCTGATCAATTATTGTCACTAATCCACTGATCGCATTCAAAATCAACTCGGTTTTCACGACCTTTTCTTCATCCGTTTCTTCAGATAACTCCAAAGTTGTCATTAAATTAAACCAACTTTCCTCAGTGTACAACCAAGAATTCCAAGGAACACTATTTATCGCATCCATCAGATTCTGATCAATTATTGTCACCAATCCGCTGATTGCATTCAAAATCCAATCGGTCTTTACAACCTTTTCTTCATCCGTTTCTTCTGGTAACTCCAAAGCATTTTCTACCATTAACCAGCTCTCTTCAGTATATAAACCTGAATCTGAAGGTACGCTATTTTTTGCGCTTGCCAAATTCCAATCAACTATTGTCACCAATCCACGGATTGACTCCAAGATAGCTTCCGTTTTCAGTATCTTTTCCTCATCGGTGCCTTCAGCCAATTCCAACGCAGTTATCAAAACCAACCAGCTTTCATCTGTGTATAATCCTGAATCATCAGGAACACTATTCTTAGCATCCACCAGATTTTGTTCAATCCGTGTCACCAATCCGCTGATTGCATCTAAAATCGCCTCAGTTTTAGCGACCTTTTCTTCATCCGTTTCTTCTGGTAACTCTAAAGCGCTTTCTACCATTAACCAGCTTTCTACGGTGTATAGCCCTGAATCTGAAGGTACGCTACCTTTCGCGCTTGCTAAATTCCAATCAACAATTGTCACCAATCCACGAATTGCGTCCAAAATAGCCTCAGTTTTAGCGACCTTTTCTTCATCCGTTTCTTCCGGTAACTCCAAAGCACTCTTTACCATTAACCAGCTTTCCTCAGTGTATAGCCCTGAATCTGAAGGTACGCTACCTTTCGCGCTTGCTAAATTCCAATCAACAATTGTCACCAGTCCACGAATTGCGTCCAAAATAGCCTCAGTTTTAGCGACCTTTTCTTCATCCGTTTCTTCCGGTAACTCCATAGCACTCTCTACCATTAGCCAGCTTTCCTCAGTGTATAGCCCTGAATCTGAAGGTACGCTACCTTTCGCGCTTGCTAAATTCCAATCAACAATTGTCACCAGTCCATGGATCGCTTCCAAGATAGCTTCCGTTTTCACTATCTTTTCCTCATCGGTGCCTTCAGCCAATTCCAACGCAGTTATCAAAACCATCCAGCTTTCATCTGTGTATAATCCTGAATCATCAGGAACACTATTCTTAGCATCCCACAGATTCTGATCAATTCGTGTCACCAATCCGCTGATTGCATCTAAAATCGCACCAGTTTTCGCGACCTTTTCTTCATCCGTTTCTTCTGGTAACTGCAAAGCATTTTCTACCATTAACCAGCTTTCTACGGTGTATAATCCCGAATCATCGGGAACACTTTTCTTAGCATCCCACAGATTCTGATCAATTCGTGTCACCAATCCGCTTATTGCATCTAAAATCGCACCAATTTTCGCGACCTTTTCTTCATCCGTTCCTTCTGGTAACTGCAAAGCATTTTCTACCATTAACCAGCTCTCTTCAGTATATAAACCCGAATCTGAAGGTACTCTATTTTTTGCACTTGCTAAATTCCAATCAATTATAGTCACCAGTCCAAGGATCGCCTCTAAGATAGCTTCCGTTTTCGCTATCTTTTCCTCATCGGTACCTTCAGCCAATTCCAACGCAGTTATCAAAACCAACCAGCTTTCATCAGTGTATAATCCTGAATCATCAGGAACACTATTCTTAGCATCCATCAGATTCTGATCAATTCGTGTCACCAATCCACGAATTGCGTCCAAAATAGCCTCAGTTTTAGCGACCTTTTCTTCATCCGTTCGCTCTGGTAACTCCAAAGCATTTTCTACTACTAACCAGCTTTCCTCAGTGTATAGCCCTGAATTTGAGGGTACGCTACCTTTCGCGTTTGCCAAATTCCAATCAACAATTGTCACCAGTCCACGGATTGCGTCCAAAATAGCCTCAGTTTTAGCGACCTTTTCTTCATCCGTTCCTTCTGGTAACTCCAAAGCATTTTCTACCATTAACCAGCTTTCATCTGTGTATAGCCCTGAATCTGAAGGTACGCTACCTTTCGCGCTTGCCAAATTCCAATCAACAATTGTCACCAGTCCACGAATTGCGTCCAAAATAGCTTCCGTTTTCACTATCTTTTCCTCATCGGTGCCTTCAGCCAATTCCAACGCATTTATCAAAACGAACCAGCTTTCATCTGTGTATAATCCTGAATCATCAGGAACACTATTCTTAGCATCCCACAGATTCTGATCAATTCGTGTCACCAATTCGCTGATTGCATCTAAAATTGCTTCAGTTTTCGCAATCCTTTCTTCATCAGTTTCTTCCGGTAACTGTAAAGCATCTTCTACCATTAACCAGCTTTCTTCAGTATATAAAACAGAATCTGAAGGTACGCTATTTTTTGCACTTGCTAAATTCCAATCAATTATAGTCACCAGTCCACGGATCGCCTCTAAGATAGCTTCCGTTTTCACTATCTTTTCCTCATCGGTGCCTTCAGCCATTTCCAACGCAGTTATTAAAACCAACCAGCTTTCATCTGTGTATAATCCTGAATCATCAGGAACACTATTCTTAGCATCCATCAGATTCTGATCAATTCGTGTCACCAATCCGCTGATTGCATCTAAAATCGCCTCAGTTTTCGCGACCTTTTCTTCATCAGTTTCTTCCGGTAACTGCAAAGCATTTTCTATCAATTGCCAGCTTTTTTCGGTATATAGCCCCGAATCTTTAGGAACATTATCCATCGCATCCCTCAGATTTTGATCAACCCTCGTCACTAATCCACTGATTGCATTCAGAATAGCTTCCGTTTTTGCAACCTTTTCTTCATCAGATGACTCCTCTAAGCTCAAAGCAACTTCAATTCTCTCCCAACTCTCATCTGTATACGGCTCTGCAGAAATCGGAATGCCTGCTTTGGCTGAAGCAAGGTTTCTATCTACTTCAGAAATAGGCGGTATTGGGGGCGGACTTGGCGGTTGAACAACAGGCCGTGCTGTTCTCTCTCTCTCCCTATTTTCCGCATCTTTCTGACGTTGTCTTTCGCGTTCTCTCTCACGTTGCATCTCATCAAATCTATCCCGAGCCTCTTGTTCTAACGCTTCCCTATATCTTTCTTCCGCTTTTCGTTTGGCTTCCTCTGCGGCTTTTTTTTTCTCTTCTTCTTGTTGTTCTTTCCTTCTTAATAATTCTTGAAGCAACGCAGCATTATTTTTTTGCCTTTCTTCCATTTCTTGTTGTTGCGCAGCTTCCCTTTGTTTCCTTTCTTGTTCAATCTGCCTCTGCCTCTCCCGTTCCCTTTCGGTCATTATCCATTCTGGAAGATTATCAAGATTGATTGGATTTTCCAACGAACCGTTCACGTTTCGAATTAACTCAGCAATTGCTTCTTCTGATAAATTATTTGCACCCATAGCCGCTTTAATGATGTGCTCGACCAAAAATTGGAGATTCACTTGCATTCTTTGCAGTTCTTCTAAATCCATTTGAAGAAATCCTTCGGTACTATCGTTCTGTAATTGGTTTAACATTTCTTCAAGAAATTGTGCATTCTCTTTATCAATTTCATCTTTCATTCGAAGAATCTGTTCAATTATATTAAAGTTGATCTGTCCAATGAGATCATCAAAATTAATATCCCCTATAGATCCAATAGGGTCACGTGAATCATTAACAAATTCCCCTCCAGGATAAATCATGTCTTGAGCGGGTTGATTTGGTTCAATAGAGGATACGATACCAGTCAATACCCAAAGCGTGGCCATGCCAGTCAATGGATCAACACCCACTATAAATTGAGTGCCTTTTGCACCAATTTTCTGGCCTGGTGTATTAATTTCAAAGACATCTTCCGGGTTTCTATCAGGATTGACACTTGACAATACTGTGCCGGACCAAACTAATAGTTTGGTAATCTTATGACCCGCCTTTAAGCGCAAATCTGATATCACCAAATTGGCATTGTTGGTAATCGTTAATTCATCTTCCGTATCACTGATAACCAATTTGGCACTTGAAAAAGCTTCGGTTGTCACCCGATCGCCTTGCTGCAAACGCATTCCTGAATACGCCCTAACCGCTAAATTCCCGCCGGCCTTCATTACCCAAACAGTACCAACCACATCTTCTATCTTCGCAGTCCGATTTTCAACCGCTCCAACCGATTGCCCGAATCCCGACAACATAAGAATAGCCGCCAGAAAAAGGGCAAACAGCTGCTTTATCGGCTTGGTGGCCTTCACGAACTCATTTACCTCCCCTTCCTGAAATTTGTAAAATCAGGTTATCGTAGCTATCTGCTACATATAAATTCCCGCCAGAATCTATCGCGAGGCCTGCCGGATTTTCGAAACCTTGTGCAACCGTACGGATTTTTCCATCTTTCAATACCCGAATAGATTTATTCAAGCTATCTGCAATGAACAATCCATATTTCTCCGAATAGTACAGCCCTTTTGGAAAATTGAGTTGTGCATCGGCTGCAAACCCATTCAAAAAACCACCTTCTGCATATAGAGAATGGGTCCCCTTGAAACTCCCTACAACAGTAGAAACCGTATTTGTCGAGAAATCGATGTAACGGATTAATTGATTTCCCGAATCGCTCACATATAAATTCCCTTTCGAATCAAGTGCGAGCCCGGATGGTTCATTGAATTTCGCATCGTTCAGCAAGCCATCTTTATAATCACCAGCCCACTCGACTTCACCTGGAAATACTTCCACAACCCGCTCAGATGCTGCGTTCAATGTCGACACTTCACCTTCAGCCGTTATTTTACGGATTATATGATTCAATGTATCCGCAACATATAACGTTCCATTCGCAGTTACAACGATTGACTGTGGAGAATAAAATCGGGCACTTTCACCGGCACCGTCTTCCTTTCCAATGAACCCATTACCAGCAAGAGTGGTAACCTGGCCGTTGTTTGATATTTTGCGGATTGCATGGTTTAGGGAATCAGCAACAAAGACATTCCCTGCGTCATCCGCTGCAATATCAATAGGTTCATCAAAGAAGGCCTTTTCCTTATCGCCATTGTAGAAACCACCTTGCGGCAACCCAAATTCGTTTAATTCTAAAGTCATTCCTGCAAACGTACTCACAACGCCATTGTGGATTTTCCGAATCACATGATTTCTACTGTCCGCTACAAGAATAGAACCATCAGGAAGAAGGGCAATACTGGTCGGCCCCCGGAACGAAGCACTTTCTGCCTTCCCATCCACCAAGTCAAACTTGCCATTCCCCACGAATTTCAAAACCGATACAGCCGCCTCGCTCCTTGTAATAAATGAAGCAAACTGACCACGTGTGACAAATGAATTCGGTGAATATGTCGTTGGCGACGTACCGGAAGTGATTCCATTCACCCGAAGTGATTCAACATAGGGTGCAAACCAATCACCACTTGAAACATCCGAGAAAGGAGAATCATTCAGCGAGCCTTCCATAAGCCCAAATCCATCGTGAATAATTTTCGCCATCTGCGCCCGCGTCATCAAAACATTCGGTTTAAACGTCCCATCTCCAAAGCCCCCAATTACTCCTGCTTGTACCAGCGCCGCAATTTGTCCATAAGATGGATGAGTCGTTGGCAAGTCTCTAAAATTCGGGTTCTTAACGTTCAAGGTATCCAACCCCAACACAGAAGCAAGCATCACGGCCGCCTGCCCACGTGTAACAAACTCCCCCGGCCTAAACGTACCATCCGGGAACCCATTCACAATTCCCCTCTCACTCAGCTCAATAACAGACCCATAGTAATAAGCTTTCGCATCCAAATCACTGAATGGTATTCCATCCGCCTGCACAGCCGCTGGGGCCACAACCGCCCCCATCACCATGGCAGAAGCAATAGCAGAAAGGAACATTTTCTTCGACTGCAACAATTTTCAACCTCCTTTATCATATAGGTGTGCGAAGTATACTATGCCGGGGTATGGAAAAGGATACGCATTTTGGTGGAATTTGGGATGCTACATACTATTTACGTTGTGATACGATGGGGTTACGTTGCGATACGATGACTTTACGTTGCGATACGAAGAGGTTACGTTGTGATACAACATAACGCAACCCACATAAAACTCCACAAAAAAAGAGACACCATTAACGGTATCTCCAAATCAAATCATTTATTAAACGCCCCAATTCCCTCAACCACACCGCCATAACGACGGTTCCGACTTTGGAAATCTTCAATCGCACTCAAAAGGCATTCTTCATTAAAATCTGGCCAATATACATCCGTAAAATTGAACTCCGTATAAGCGAGCTGCCAAAGCATGAAGTTCGAGAGTCGGACTTCACCGCTAGTTCGGATCAACAAATCCGGTTCAGGCAAGTGGGAGGTCATAAGATTGGATTCAATAAGTGATTCATCAATATCCTCTGGGAGAATCTCCCCTTTTCTTGCCATTTCCCCAATCGCTTTTACCATATTTAACAATTCCAGGCGACTGCCGTAGTTCATTGCAAAGTTCAAAATCAGCCCGTCATTGTTTGCGGTTGCGTCCATTGCATCCTTGATGGCTTTTTGAGTATGGGTAGGCAATGCTGAAAAATCACCGATCATTTCTACCCTTACATTTTCCTCAATAAGTTCGGGAAGATATGTGGATAAAAACTCAACAGGAAGCTTCATAAGGAAATCGACCTCAAATCTTGGTCTCTTCCAGTTTTCGGTTGAAAATGCATATAAAGTCAACACGCGAATTCCAAGCCGATTCGCAAAACGTGTGATCTTCCGTACCGTTTTCATACCTTCATGATGGCCCATTACACGCGGTAGATTACGCTGTTTTGCCCAACGTCCGTTTCCATCCATTATGATGGCAACATGGGAGGGGACAGTTTTCTGTCGTGCCTCATTAACACGAAAAGATAAAGTTTTTTCATCTATATCTGGTGTCTTCTTCCACCAAATCTTCTCAAGCATATTGTCCCTCCACTCTACTTTACTCTCCTACCAATTATCTTACGGCCACCTTTATTTATTTTAAAATATTTAATATTCACGATGATAGAG
Organism: Sporosarcina thermotolerans; assembly: GCF_042658975.1. NCBI lineage: Bacteria > Bacillati > Bacillota > Bacilli > Caryophanales > Caryophanaceae > Sporosarcina > Sporosarcina thermotolerans. Next base: position 270,839 of record NZ_JBHSRM010000003.1, read on the forward strand.
TCATATTGTCACTATATCATTCTTCTTGTCGAATTGGAATGCAATTTCATTTTTTTTAGTTTATTAGGCCTATTATTGTAGTAACTACTCTATGCCAAAATAAATATAAGTTATAAATACTAAAATGTAATCACATACTTTATAACTAATTAGACACTCCTACGGAAACTATTAAAATATGTCATATTTATTTGTCTACTATGTATTGACGCATCTACTTTCTATAGGTTCCCTTAAAAACAAAATTGTTGAAAACCTTTTTTCTGAATGGCGAACAAAGAATTGTACATTAACCAATCCACATTTAATAAATTCTAATCACGGCAAATCTGCTTTAAACTTCCCATTGAACCATTCAAACACCCATTACACGAAGAAAGTAATACATCCTAATTAATAATACCTATTCTGTCGACACTTAGGCATGCCACACTTCCACGATTCGACAAATACATGAAATTGGCACCGGAATCCGCTCCAATAAACGACAAATTCATCGCTCCATATACCTTTTACACAGCATTAATAGGCGCCAATGTCATCTAACAAAGATAGTAATTTCGACTCGTGATAAAATAGGTCGAAATTCGCTGTCGGAATAAAGTTACTAATTTTTATCACGCGCTATAGGTAAAACATCATGTAAGGTGTATAATAAGGGTAGAAATTATTTTATTTATTCTTTATTCTGTGTCCAATTTAGATAATTTTTACTAACAAAGTTTCAAAAGGGGGATCTTATGACAAAATGGGTAGGCAAATGGTTATGTAAGCTTTCCGGTTACCATCGGATGGACTACTATTCCAATACATGCAAGCGTTGCGGACATGTTAGACGGAAGGCTTAAGAAAATAATTGGGACATGGGGAAGAAAACAGTCCAGAAAGGTAAGCAAAATCTACCTTCTGGACTGTTTTTTCATTTGTAAAGGGTCCTGTGCAATTGTAGTCGTTTGATGCACAGGCACCGAAATAATTCGCAACACGAATAACTTTCCTTCATATTAAACCCCATCCCTGAATATTGTGCACTAATACAATTAAAAGGGAGGGATCATAATGGCTAAACAAGAAGACTTCGAAGTACTCACTCACGAAGATGGCGAGTATATGCTTTCTCCTGTTCCCGAATCGGAGCGACGTCCGACTTGGAAGCAGGTCATGGTATGGGTAGGTTTCGGGTATGTCGTGACCGGACTATTTGTCGGTGGTGTTTTAGCGGGATTTGGAGGACAACCAGGGGTGCCACCAGGAATGGCATTATGGGCAATTGGAATTGGAATGGGCGTTTTGCTTGTTCTGACGACGTTGTTAGGCATCATGGCACAAAAGACAGGATTGAATTTGGCTTTGATCAGCCGATATTCTTACGGTTCGATGGGAAGTAATTTACCTCTGTTCGTCATGGCATTATTAACTTTAGGTTGGTTTGCAAGTATCACAGGTATGGTTGGACAAATTTGGAGTTCATTGATTGGTAATCCTACAGGGATAACTGTATTCGATCCGGCCGTTTTGGGCTATAAGGATATTCCTGCAATTACACTGGAAAATTTCTTGGCATGCGCTGTTTTTGGACTCATTTTCACCTATACCGCCTATAAGGGAATGAAGGCAATTGAAGCGGTGGCAATTCCTGTTGCTCCTGTTATCCTAATCATCGCAGTCATCGTTGGAGTTGGTATGTTGAATGAAGGCGGTGGGATGGGAAGCTTTTTATCGGAGGCCAATAAAATCGGTGGTCTTGGAATGGGAAGTGCCATCACAATTGTTATGGGTAGCTGGATTGCCGGAGTCGTAATGGGAGTCGATCTTTTCCGGTTCAATAAATCCATAAAAGCGGTATTTGCGGGTGCAGTCGCCTGTTTCGTCCTCACAAATCCATTGCTCAACATCGTAGGCTATATCGGCGCTGTTTCAGTTGGTCAATTCAACTATGTTGAATGGATGATTGATAAGGGTATTCTGTTCGCACTTATTGGAGTTTTTGCGTGGACTACGTCCTTATGGACAACAAATAATGCAGAACTATACTGTAATTCGCTTTATGTAGGTCCTGTTATTTCATCCTATAAGAAGAAAGCAAACCGGCAGAAGATTGTTTTGATTACTGGAGTGGTCGGTACGATCATCGGTTCATTGGCGTTTTATCAGATCTTTTTCGCGGATTTCATCACAATCCTTGGTGCCGGTTTCCTTCCATTGGCGGGTCCACTAATTGCGGACTATTTCATCGTTAAGAAAGGTTCCTATAAGGTCGAGGAACTTAATTCTCAGGCGAAATATAAAATGGCAGGCATCATTTCATTCCTAATCGGCGCTGTTTTAGGATTGGTGTTCGAGTACGCACTCGTTTTGCCATTCGGCTTACCTTCAGGGCTCGTTGCTTTGCTCATCACAATAGCACTCTATCCGATCATTTACCGTTTCACAGCTGATTCAAAAAATCCCACTGCAGAAGCCTAAAAGAATGGAGGAATTACTCATGATAACTATCGGAACAAATATGACCTATCACCAATTTAAACAAGCCAAAATCGATAAGGTAGTTTTTGGTGTCGGCGCATTCGAAACTCATGGCAGCCATATGCCATTCGGAACCGATGCCCTCATCTCCAATATCCTTTCTGAAAAACTGGCGCAACGTGTAGATGGAATGATGGTTTTGCCGCCAATCAATTATGGATTAAGCGAGCATTACAATGACCTGCCCTTCACAATCAGCCTTAAGCCGGATACGATTGTCAATGTCATTAAAGAGGTTTTGCAGGAAATCGTGAGGAATGGAATTACTAAAATATTGATTATAAACGGGCATGACGGCAACATCGCGCCAATAGAATTAGCTGCGAGGGCTGTTAAAGTAGAGCATCCGGATGTTACGATTGCTTCATTTAATGACTGGTGGGTTGCTGCCGGGAAAATGGTGCCAGAGAATTTCTTCGAGAAATGGAATGGATTGGGGCATGCCGGAGAATGTGAAACATCGATGGGATTAGCTCTTTTCGAAGATTTAATACAAATGGAACATGCCGTCGGGGTTATCCCCGACTTGCCTGAGCACGTTGAAATAAAATGGCGATTTGAAGAATTGACCAACACTGGCGCATCCGGAGATCCAAGTGTTGCAACAGTGGAAAAAGGTAAGAAACTTGAGGAAGTCGTCCTCGATGTATTAGAGGATTTCGTGAGATCGATGGATGAAAACGGGTGGCAGTACGCGTCCAAAAAAGCACATTAATGAAAAGAGATTTGGAAGTCAATCAAAACGATGCTTGGTTGACTTCCTTTTTTATGTAAATTAAGTGACCTTCGAAGCTGTCATCTAACTTTATAAAAACTGAAGTCTCTAAGAATGAACCAAACTAACCTTATCATCTTCATCGTTTAACGAAGCGAGTTCCGTCGCGATAATTTTTGAGGCCTGTTTATTAAAAATAGCCGATTGCCAAAAATACATATCTATAAGTTTCATAGGAGTAAAACCACTATCCAAGTAGGGCTCAAACTCCATTTTATACGTATTATAAAAACGTACTATTTCAATTAAAGATTCCTTGGTAAGAGAACTTTTCATGCTGTGCAATCTTAAACCTTTTCTGAAATAGCGGTCGAATGCAGGAATATTACCAAACACCCCCATCAGAATCTTAGTAACAAGTGTATCCGAAACATTGAACTCCTCATAACACGCACGAGTCTCGTTCACCAACTCCATCAAAGTCTCTACATGTTCCTCATCCGTCAATTGTCTTGAGTAAAAAGCTGTGTAATTGGTATTCCCAGCAACCGTCCTAACAAATTCCAAGTGAATCTTATAGTCCTTTTGTATCAGCTTGGAACTTCCTCGCATCATCCCCCAACTCGCTAAGTAAAAACCTATATGCAATGCAGCGACATCCTGGACAAATTCCTCATGCAAACGCTGATGATTGTTCGCAAAAAAGCTGTGGCAATGATGCCATGAATTATATCGATGATGTATATCCTCCGTCGCCGGCTCAATATACATATCCAACATTTCCTTAATCATCTGACTTCCACTCCCGGTAAATTTCTACTTAATCCCCTTCTAAGTACTTATATTCGACAAAGGAGTGGAAAGTCCTTCCTGTCTTTCTTCCTAATTTTGTATTAAAAATGCAAATCTATCGTAAGGTAAGACACTAATATGACAATTCATCAATATGAGCATACATGTAATAAATGATCTACGAAACGTTGATGGTATTGTATTCTCGATTGTTCGTTACACAACCGTCACAATTCCAATCTACATTGTGAAACAATCAAAAAAAGCAACAAGCACCCAAACAATTACAATCGTTCGGGTGCCTGTCACTTATCTCACACGCTGACCATATGTCTCAAATTTCTTCTGCATCAACGTCATTTCATTCTCACCTAAAATAACCGGTTCCCCAATACTTTTCGTTCGATAATAAAGCTCTGCACAGAACTCTATCTCCTCCGCGATATTAAATGCATGGTCGATATCATTGCCGCCTGCCAACAATCCATGGTTGGCAAGCAAGACAGCACGCCGATCTCGCATGGCCTCAAATGAGTTGACTGCAAGTTCCGGAGAACCGTATGTTGCATACTTAGCACATCGGACATTATTTCCCGCGAAAGCGACTAAATAATGTACCGCGGGTAATTCCCAGTTCATACAGGAAATTGTCGTTGCATAGTTAGAATGTGTATGGACAACCGCCTGTATGTCATCTCTTTTGTTATAGTAGATCAAGTGCATCGATACTTCACTTGAAGGCGTGCGGTTTCCGTCAACGACATTTCCATTCAAATCAATGACGACGACATCTTCCGGAGTAATATCGAAATAATTCATTCCACTTGGTGAAATTGCGACCAATTGTTTTTCCCTGTTGAAGATACTTAGATTCCCGCCAGTTCCTGTTGTTAATTGATTCACGATTAACTTCTGTCCATATTCCATGACCAAAGTCCGTTCTTTTTCTAATAACATTTTCACAACCCCTTACACATTCTTATTCACTTCTATAGCTGTTTGGGGTACTTTCTTTTTCCCAAGACGTGGCACGTTGAAAACGATTGCCAGTATTCCGAAGAACAAAATAAGGAATGGATAGATCGAATACGGCATAATGCTTAGCGGCGAAATAGAAGCGATTCCCGCAGCAACTAACATCTGACCGCCATACGGTACCATGCCTTGCCATGCACATGAGAAAATATCCAGTATACTCGCAGACCTTCTGGGGTCGATATCATATTCATCCGCGATATCCTTCGCCAACGGCCCCGTCATAACAATGGAAATTGTATTATTTGCTGTTGCAATATCCGCAACACTTACTAACCCAGCTATTCCAAACTCGGCACCCTTTTTGGATTTGATTTTGCTGGTGATCGTATAAAGCATATAGTCGATTCCGCCGTTATGTTTTATGATTTCAACGATACCGCCTATCAAAATCGCAATCATTGCCAAGTCTTCCATTCCCATAATCCCTTCGCCCATTAGCCCGAAAAAGCCATAAACCCCAAATGAGCCGTCAATTATCCCGATAATCCCTGCAAATACTGTCCCGCCAATCAAGACTAACATCACATTCACGCCCATCAAGGCGACAACAAGTACGGCCAAGTACGGAAGAACCTTAACTAAATTATAAGAAAGGTCCCCTCCAATATTTGCAGAACTTCCTGCAGTTGCAATGCCAAGGAGGATGGCAGTCACAATAGCCGCAGGTAAAACGATGATGAAGTTCACCTTGAATTTATCACTCATCTGGGTACCTTGTGTTCGTACAGCCGCAATCGTCGTATCTGATATCATGGAAAGATTGTCCCCAAACATCGCTCCACCGATAACAGCACCCATTGCAAGCGCAGGAGAAATTCCAGCCTGTTGTGCAACTCCGAAAGCAATTGGAGCCAATGCGACAACAGTACCCATTGAAGTCCCCATTGATAATGAAATAAAACACCCAATGACGAAAATCCCGACAATCAATAGGTTCGCGGGAATCACAGATAACCCGAGATTCACCGTGGAATCGACTGCCCCCATCCCTCAAGCAACAGAAGCAAATGCGCCGGCAAGGATAAAGATGATCGCCATTAAAATAATATTAGGATGACCGCCGCCTTTTGTGAAAATATCAACCTTTGTAGATAGTTTTTCTTTCCGATTCATCGCCAATGCCACTACCCCAGCAATGACAAATGCAACGATTACCGGCATCTTTCCAAAGTCATTTGTAATCAAGGCCGTGCCGATGAATAGCAATAAAAATACAAATAGTGGCAGCAAAGCCCATGGGTTCCCCTTACTCAACTTCGTTTTCATTTCTCCCACTCCCTAGTTCATAGTCATTCCGCCCGTGACATTAATACTTTGTCCCGTCATATAGCTTGCAAGTTCAGAAGCTAAAAACAATACAACATTTGCGACGTCTCTAGGTTGCCCGGTCCTTCCTAAAGGCACTTGGGAATTGTCCTCCTGCTCGACTTCCTCCGCCTTCATTCCCCTTAAATTTCCACCCCATACACGTTCAATCCTCTTCATATCCGTTTCGATAATGCCAGGACAAACTGCGTTCACTAAAATCTTTTCCTTTGCAAGCTCCAATGCCATTACCTTTGTCAGTCCAAGGACAGCATGCTTCGAAGCGACATAGTTACCCATGCATCGATAACCATTCTTTCCCGCTTGCGAAGCAATCGTTATGATTCTACCCCCTTCCCCTTGTTCCTTGAACATCTTTATCACATTTTGGCTTGCAAGAAAAACCCCTTTTGCGTTCAAATCCATAATGCTATCCCAATCTTCTTCCTTTATATCTTCCACATAATCCATCGTGGAGGAGCCAGCATTATTGACCAAAATATCTATTCTGCCGAAATGTTCCTTTGTCGCGCTGACCATTCTTTCGATGTCCTGCTTTTTCGAAACATCCGCAGCAAATGGAAAGACATGATCCACCCCAAACTCCGCGGCGACCTCATCACAAAGTTCTTGACGCCTTCCGACAATGGCCACTTTCGCCCCACTCTCAACAAATAGCTCTACTATCGCCTTACCAATCCCTTTTGTTCCCCCAGTGACAATTGCAACTTTTCCTGTTAAGTCAATACAATACATTCTCCTACCCCCTGACTGTCGCCGCGAATATTCCTTGGAATAGATGCTTTTGTACTGCCAAAGCATCCTGTTCGGCTAATAACTTCTCCATAAATGCATCATCCATCTCATCTACAAATCGGCCCATTTGCTCCATCACTTCAATCGAATGCTCAACAACGCCAATCTGATCTTCCCTTGCAGGCGTTATATCAAGGCTGATCCATCCTTGATATCCGATTTTCTTCAAGTAATAAAAGAATTCAAGTGTTTCCCAGACATGATAGGAGCCGACCATGAAATCATCGTCCCAATCCCTCGTATTGTCATTCATATGCACATGGAATAGCTTCCCGTATCGGTTCAGCAACACCGCAGATTCCGCTGGATTTTCCTTAACTTGTAAGGCATGGCCAAAATCGATCGTTACCCCAAAATTATCCGCACCGATTTCTTGCAACATCATCAATGAAGTTCCAACAGTACTAATCGCCGATCTTCCCCGCGGCTCTCTCCCTTTATACTCAATGGCGAACTTCTGATTCGGGAATTCCTCTACAACACTTTTTACGGAACTGATTAAGTGATTCCATAAGTCGATGAAATTCACTTGGAATGGATAATCATGACCGTCAGCACCTGGCCAAATATTGACGACTTCAACACCAAGTTGCCGTGCAGCCCTCGCTGCTCCCCTAATGATTTCCATTGCGTCTTCCCGGATAACTAAATCGTTTGCAGAAAGAGCGCCTTTACGGAATTTCCTATTTCCGAATATTTCACAGTTAATGGCTGCAATCTCCAAGCCGAACTCGTCAATCATCTGCTTCGTCTCATCAACTGACGACTCGTCAAAATCGCCATTGAAATGGATTTCAACACCTTTTATACCTTTTGATTCGGAAGCGGCCTTCAATTTCTCCCTGAAGGTTCTTGATTGTTGATAACCCTGCTCACAAAAGCGGTCCGAAACGGAACCGTAAGCCCAAACACCGACTGCATACTTGTATTTCGCCAATCAAATACCCCCCTTTAAATTTTTTCCAAAGACTGCGCGATGTCCTCAATAATGTCTTTCGCATTTTCTATTCCGACAGAAAGCCTAATCAAACTATCTGTTATCCCGTGCTTCCGCCTTTCTTCAAGCGGCAGTGACTTATGGGTCATTGAGGCAGGGTGTTGCACGAGGGAACCAACATCCCCTAAACTTACAGCCAACTGAATCATTTTGAGATTATCGCAAAATGCCTGCCCTTTCTCGAGCCCTCCTTTCAATTCGAATGAAATAAGACCTCCATAACCGCCCATTTGCTTTTTCACTAGCTCATACTGCGGAAATGATTCCAAACCAGGGTAGACGAGCAACTCGATCTTTTCATGATTTTCCAAAAACCTTGCCACTTCCATTGCATTGGAATTATGCTTTTCCATTCTTAATGCCAATGTTTGCAAGCCGCGCTTCACTAAAAAACAAGTGAAAGGGGAGATTAATCCACCTAACTTTGTGACCGGATCATGTAATCCTTTTTTAATGAATTCCTCAGAACCGACAACCGCGCCTGCAATGAGGTCACCGTGCCCGCCCATATATTTAGTTGCGCTATGGACGACAATATCCGCGCCTAATTCTAGTGGTCTTTGAAAATATGGAGTCATAAATGTGTTGTCAACAACTAATTTAATGCCATGTTCCTTACACAACTCAGCAGTTTCTTTGATGTCAACAATTTTCAAGGTAGGATTTGCGGGAGTCTCGATATAGACAAATTTCGTATTGGGGCGTATCGAACTTTTCAACAGTTCAATATCTGATGTATCAATAAATGAAGCGCTTACATTAAATTTCGAAAAAATCTTTGCGAACAGCCCATACGTGCCACCGTAAACGACGGTATCACATACGACATGATCACCTGCTTCAAGCAATGCTGTGCAAGTCGCTGCAATTGCCGCCATCCCTGACGCGAATGCCTTACACGCTTCCCCTCCCTCTAAAGCAGCAATTTTAGCTTCAAGCTCAAGCTCTGTTGGACTATGATCACGGCCGTACAAGTATCCAAATTGTTCCCCGGAGAAGATTTTCCCTGCTTCCTCTGTACTTTTATACGTATACGTGGAAGTTTGGTAGATTGGCGACACAATGGCTCCGGTATGCGGGCAAGGATCTGAACCAACATGGACTGCTTTCGTTTCAAAATCCCATTTTTCATTCAACAACAGGAACTCCCCCTTTTTCTTCTTTATATTGAAACTCAAGTAATTCACCGTTCATGAACTTCTTTAAATCAGAGATTATCATTTTAGTATGATTAGTTATGGCGTCGTACGTTGCCCCGGCTATATGAGGGGTAATGATGACGTTTTCAAGTTCATTTAAAAATGGATGATCGGCTTGCAATGGCTCACTCGCAAATACATCAAGCGCCGCCCCAGCAATTTCTTTATTCCTTAATGCCTCGATTAAATCTTCTTCATTTATAATGGCACCGCGGCTCGTGTTGATTAAATACGCAGATCTTTTCATCAGCTGAAATGTCCTTTTATTCATAAGACCGATCGTTTCAGGTACGACTGCCGCATGCAATGTGATGAAATCGCTTTGCAGCAGCAATTCATTCAAGTCTACTTGCCTATTAGATCCATCTACTATTTTGAAATTCGGATCATAAACAAGAATGTCCATACCGAATGCTTTCGCAAGCTCCGCAACCTTTTTACCGATTTGTCCGAAACCGACTATGCCCAATGTTTTCCCTTTCAATTCAAATCCTTTGAAAACCAAATAGGGGCTTCCCTCGCCAAGTGCCCATGTCACATCCGCCTTACCAATATCGGAAGTCTTACCCTTTTCCACAGATTCCTGGACATACTTGCCATTCTTAAGTGCCATATACGCAAATGGAGTATTACGGGAAATATTCAACATTAACGAAAAGGTATACTCCGCAGCGCTGTCCGCATTTCTTCCTGGCGTATGAATTATTGGAATGCCATGCTCAAAAGCTGCATCATAGTCGATATTTACAGGATTCGATCTTGTGCATGCGATCAGTTTCAGATTAGGGCAGCTTTCAATGACTTTCCGTGTAACTTTATCGTAGCTCGTTATCAAAACCTCTTTGTCTCGCAATCTGTCAATTAATTCATCCTCATCTAACAAACGATTTGACGTAAACCATCCCCCCTTTTCCACCTCAAGAAACTCTTCTATTTCTTCTATAAGCGTCTTATCCATTTCAGCTGTCAGTAGGGCTCGCATACCTTTTCCTCCACTCTGTTTTTGACCTTATTCATAAACTGATGCCTTAGTTCCCAGTTTTCAATATTCGACGTTCGAATTTGCTTATATAGCTTGAACAAGTCATCATACAGTTCCGCATTCTCCTTAATGGGAAGATAAGACTTCTCCACTGTTGTTGTTGTCTGTACAGCCTTATCAAGGGACTCATAAACCCCCGATTGAACTGCTGCCAGAAAAAATGCTCCTTTAGAGGTGATTTCCTTGCCTACCAACTTAACGACTTCCGTCCCGGTACAATCCGCAATAATTTGCGGCAGAAGAACACTGTTTGAACCGCCACCATTCAAGACGATCCGTTTAACCCCTATTGCAGAATCGAGACAATCCCTTATCGAAAGAGCAATCCCTTCATATACTGCGCGGCTTAGATGCGCTTTGGATGTAGACTGTTGAATCCCGAAAAACTGGGCTGAAGCGTATGGATTATAGAAGGGAGCCCTTTCGCCCACCATAATATATGGATGGTAAAGTACACCTCCTGCGCCAATTGGAACCGCTTTCATTTCATCGTCCAATAAAGCAAAGAAATCGTCTTTTTCCTGTTGGTCTCTAAAATCCGTCTCATAGAGAACATTCGTGATCCAATCGATATTTGGCGTACCTGCCATACTACCTGCCATTTTCAAGTATTGACCAGGGCTTGCACCAAATTGGGTGCTGCCTTTACCATCATGATTCGGTGGTAGTGTGGCAATCAACCTCTGAATGCTGCATGTTGTTCCAATCGTAATACTTATTTCCCCTTCATTTATAGCTCCGCTGCCTAATGCGTTTGCTATGATATCGAGTGAACCAATCACGACAGGCGTACCTTCAAGGAGACCCGTGAGACTGGCAGCCTCCTCCGTAATTGTTCCACCATTTTCGCCCGCATAATGAATTGGCGGGATGAGCCGGCCTAAATGGGGAATTTCAAGTAGATCGAATACTTCCGATGATACTTTTCCAAATTTCATATCTAACATTGAAGTTGAGATATCCGAATAATCGGTACGGGCTACGCTTGTTAATTTCAACCGAATCCAATCCTTGCACGTTAGGCACCACTTCGCCTTGCTCAACGAGGATGGCTCATTTTTATCCAACCATTTGAGCAAAGCAATAGTTGAACCTGGAACCAGGCCTGAATAAGTGATGGCTTCGTAGTTCAATTGTTCGTCAATCGGAATTTCACTGAGTAGTTTGGCTGCTCTTTTATCCATCCAAAGAATAGCATTCCGAACAGGCATATATTGACTATCGACTAGCCAACATCCTTCCCCCTGCCCCGTGATTCCTATATTTAGAATCGAGCTCGGATGAATGGCAGTTTGTTCAATTAATTCGCGGATGGATGAAGCGACCTTTTCCCAAAGCAGTGTCATATCTAATTCAAACCGTTCATTTCCGGATTGGATCATATGTACCGACCGGACAATTGAGTTGATAATTGTTCCATTGATATGGAACAAGGAAACTTTCAGGTTAGTCGTACCGGCGTCAATCGTTACGATATAGTTTTTCTTCACACCCAGCCCCCCTACTATATTTCCGATGAAATCATATGTGCAGTGATGGAATCGGTAATTAATACGTCAACCGCCCCTGTTCGTAATGCCCCGATGATTGCATTCACTTTTTCCGCTCCACCTGCGATTGCCACGACATTCGGGATGTTAAGAAGCTGAGCTCTATCCAGCCCAATTGAAAAATGCTCAACATTTTCTTCGATGAAATTACCTGTCTTATCAAATACATGCAGACAAATATCGCCGACCGCATTATTGCCATGCAAATAATTTAGGTAATCACTATCCAAATACTTCTGTTCGTAAATCGTCGATACACTACTCAGTTCACCGATCCCGACAAAGGCAATGTCGCAATGGTCGATTTCTTCCATCACCACACGGATGCTGTCCTCCTGTAATATTGATTCCTTCAATTCCCTGCTTTTCACAATGGCAGGAGCGTAGATATAATGTGGAACTCCACCAAGGCTTGACGCGAATTGCCGTGTAATTTCATTCGTCATATCGGCAGCTATATTAGAATTCACCCCACCAACAAGTTGAATGACTTCAACATTTCCTTTTTGGCCATTGCGTAAATTAGCCCCCACTTCATGCAGCGTCTTCCCCCAAGAAACCCCGATTTTAACATCATCATTCAGTTGACTCATCAGGAATTCTGCACCCGCAACACCAAGTTGCCTCGTAATATCCTCTTTACTATCTGCATGAGCAACAATTACACGCCTAAGATTAAATTTCTTTTCCAAAGCACTCTCCAATTCTTCGAAAGAGTCCTCTAATTTCATAATCTCGATTTTCACAATACCTTCCTCATGCAATCTCTTAATAGATCGATTCACTTTTTGACGCGAAATGGACAGCTTTTGCGCAATCTCCTGTTGCGTCAACCCATCTTTATAATAATAATGCGCAATTTTAATGAGTTCTCTCTTATCCTCTAGCAAAAGGCCACCTCTTTTCATCGTTACATTTGCTCATATATATTACATATGTAACTATCTTCAATTTAATCACAGTAATCTGAATATGTAAATAGTTTACGAGAAGTTTTTGGGGTCATTGTGAAGGTACCTGTGCATTACACGTTTATGACAATTCATCGAAATGAAAATTCTCGATTGTTTGCTGCACAGGCACGTTTACAATTTGGCCTCACACAAAAAAGGAGGACAACGAAATTATCGTTGTCCTCCCATTAATTTCCAATCAAGACTCATACTATCTCTTCAATCCGCTGATTCAAATCATCCATACGCTTCTGCGTTTCCTCAAAACTCCACTTCATTACAATAGCCATATACGCAACAACTTCGTATTTCCATTTATTCACCCAGTCGATGTCGAATAGGACTGCGCCGGTTCTTCTGATGAAGTAGTCGGCGGGTGTGATGGCCATTTCTTCTTCGATTGCGTAGTGGAGGGTCAGCTTAATGGACAGCGGCAAGTTCGTTTCTTGTAATTCTTTGCCCGCATATCTTAATACTGAATCCGTGTTTGTACCGTATGTTGCAAGGATGCTTGTTGCGTCACCGAGTGAAATGCCTGTTTCTACGGCAATAGCCTGAGCTCTATCGTTTATGAAACGCCCATAGTCTTCAGGATTATTGAAATTCCCACCTGATAACTTCATTTGCTTAGTTACAGACTCTGTGCAATTCTTGCCTTCTTGTTTTAATTGCTCGCAAATCATGTCTGTGACGGTTTCAGCCATTTTCCGGTAGCCGGTCAATTTGCCGCCAGCGATTGTGATCAAACCTGTTTCAGATGTCCAGATCTCATCTTTCCGTGAAATTTCGGATGGTCCTTTCCCTTCCTGGCGGATTAACGGCCGCACGCCTGCCCACGCAGATTCGATATCCTGCATGCTAAGTTGCAAGTCCGGAAACATGAATGCAATGCTTTTCAATATATATTGTTTGTCTTCCTCGGTGATTTCGGGATTCACCAAATCACCGTGGTACTCGGTATCGGTCGTTCCTACATACGTTTTCCCATTCCTCGGAATGGCAAATACCATTCGTCCGTCAGGTGTGTCGAAATAGACTGCTTGACGTAATGGGAATTTCGAACCGTCGATGACGATATGAACGCCTTTTGAATGAAAAAGACTTTTCCCTTCAATCTTCCGGTCTTGACCGATTGTCTCTTCAACCCATGGACCAGTGGCGTTAATAATTTTTTTGCCCATAACAAGATATCGCTCTTCATCCAAAACATCCCGGAAATATAGTCCTGCAACCTTTCCGTGCGCGTCATATTTAAACGACTCAGCTTTCACATAGTTAAGCAAGTCGACGCCATTTGCATAAGCAGTTTTCGCCACTTCAATTGTCAATCGTGCGTCGTCTGTCCGATATTCAACGTAATAGCCTGCACCTTGGAGATCTTTCTTTTTTAATAAAGGCTCTTTCCGTAAACTTTCTTCCATTGTCAGCATTTTACGCCGCTCGTTTCTTTTAACTCCAGCCAAAAAATCATAGACTTTTAAACCAAGCGACGTGGAATACTTCCCGAATGTCCCTTTACGATAAATCGGCAGTAACATCCACTCCGGGTGAGTAACATGAGGCGCATTTCGATAGACGACTTCCCTTTCCTTCCCAACTTCCGCAACCATTCCCACTTCAAATTGCTTTAAATAGCGCAATCCACCGTGGACAAGTTTCGTGGAACGGCTTGATGTCCCAGCAGCAAAATCTTGCATTTCAACCAAAAGAGTCTTCAAACCCCTTGTTACACTATCAAGGGCAATTCCTGTTCCGGTAATTCCGCCCCCGATAATTATCACGTCATAGTGCTCGTTTTCAATCCCGCTTAATAATTCTTGTCTGCCTTTAAATGAAAATGATTTCATTTTTTACACGCTCCTATAATGAAAAAGAACATTACAATAACCCCGCCGAGTGCAGGAATTGTAATGGTCTTTTCTCATAATCTCTGACCTTCCCGGTTTGAAGGAAGACAATATTGACATTCGAAGTAAGTGCGTGTTGTAAATCCTCCTCACTTTTTACGGAGGCAATCATTTGGGATTCCACCATGTCAACTAATTTCAAGTTTATTCATCCTTTCGATAAATACGGAATGGTTACTCTCTACTATAATAGTCCAAGAGATGAAATTTTGGAAAGAATTAATTTTATCTGATGACCATTGCCAACTATATTGAACAGTTGCGCAAGGCCGATAAACATGTGTTCCTTCACATGGATTTTATTGACGGAATATCCAATTCACGAAGCGCACTTAGCTATGTTGCAGAATATTGGAAGCCGACCGGCATCATTACAACAAAAACCAATGTTGTTAAAGCTGCAAAGGAATTGGGTCTAAGAACGATTCAACGTATCTTTCTGTTGGACCAAGCCGCCATTACGAAAGGGATTGAAATGGTCAAATCCTGCCAACCAGATGCTGTTGAAATTCTGCCTGGCATTATCCCGAAAGTGATTGATCAACTTTCAAGGGAACTTGACTATCCCATCATCGCAGGCGGTTTGATCACTGATCTTTCAGAAGTCTATGAAGCGCTTCAAGTTGGCGCGTTGGCCGTTTCATCCGGTGATCCGGAAATGTGGAAATTTGATTTATAAGGTTGCGATGTCCTTTACACTATCAAGTACATATTCCGGTTGATGAACACTTACCTTCAACATCTCTTCATTCGTAATGCCTGACATGACTAAGACGGAATGGATTCCTGCGTCATTCGCCATTTTAATGTCCGTTTCCAAACGGTCACCGACCATATAGCATTGGCCAGCTTCCATGCCCAATACATTTTTCAAGACTTATTCGGCCATCAAAAGTGAAGGCTTGCCAGTAATCATCTTCACCGGTTCACCAGTCGCCCCTTCAAGCGCGCCAATCATGGCTCCACAATCAGGGATTTCACCGTCTTTGACTGGACAAGTCCGATTGGGGTTCGTTGCAATGATTTCTGCACCATTTCGCCAAGCTTGGAAAGCATTGTTCAATTTCTCATAATTGAATTCACGATCCCAACCTAATACAACATGAGATGCGCTGGCGGGATTTTCCGCCAGCTTTATGTTTTCACTCGCCAATTCGTCGAATAACGGCCCCTCACCAATGACGTAAACAGTATCATCAGTTTTCATAACAGTTTTCAAGTAATGCGCTGTAATATAATTGGAATTAATGACCTCGTCAAGTTCCACTTCAATCCCTAACGCATTCAACTTCACGACATAATCTTTACGGCTTGCAATCGATTTATTCGTAAGGAACACGACTTTATCCCCGCGATCCTTAAGGGCTTTGATACCATCCGCCGCACCATCTATTATATGGTCGTCAAGATAAATCGTTCCATCCAAATCAAAGATAAAACCTTTCAAAACGCTCACTCCAAATCAGTTATGTTAGATGCCCGGTTGCAGTATGCTGTCAAAGGATTAAAGCTGTTGTTTCTTACCGATTAAGCTAGCAATCCCTTGCAATATCAACACCAGCGCAACGAGGATAACTGACATCGCTGCTGCTGAATAATATTCTGCCCGCAGGATGTTTTGGAAAATCGCCAAACTCATTGGAGCCCATTCAGGTGGTGCAAGCAAGATGGACACACTCGCCTCTTTAATAACCGTGATGAAAACAAGTACGGATCCGGCAGCAATCCCCGGAAGCATCAACGGGCCTACGATTGTAATCGCCGCTGTCAATGGGGTAGCCCCTAAGTTCACCGCTGCTTCTTCGATATCCGCTTTTATAGCCCGCATCGATCCCATAGTCGAACGGACCATATAAGGAAGTCGGCGAATTGTATAAGCGATGAGTGAACTACCCACCACTTAACGCTTTGCGTTTGAAGTGGGGGCTTCTCGACTTATCGCCGCTTCTAGTAGCCGGCGAAAACAGACCGAGCTATCTCTCTTGTTCCAAGAGTTCCGTTTCATCAGGACAAGTCCAGCATCAACTGTCCCTCATTCTTGATGTTGATAGCGGCATTCCAATCTCGGTCGATAACGAATCCGCAATCGCAATCAAAAGTCCGTTCGGAGAGGCGTAAGGCAGCATTGACATGCCCACAGGCCGAACACGTTTTCGACGAGGGGAACCATTTGTCAATTTTGATAAGTCGCTTACCTTGTTCATCCAATTTATACCGCAAGAATGTCGTGAACATCCCCCATCCGTTGTCGGCAACGCTTTTGCCGAAACGGAAGGCCTTCGACATCCCCTTCATATTAAGATCTTCGATGACGACACAATCGTATTTATTTACCAATTTTCTTGACTCTTGATGAAGGTAGTTCTTTCGTTGGTTTGCCACTCTTTCGTGGAGTTTGGCGACTTTGGTCCGTTGTTTTTCCCAGCGGGAGGAGCCATTCATCATTTTGGACAATTTTCTTTGTTCCTTTGCCAGTTTTTCTTCTGTCTGTCGATAGAATCGTGGATAATTGGCTTTCTTACCCTTTTCGCTCTCAACAAAAAGTCCATTCATGGCAAAATCCAATCCGACTACATGATTGATTTCTTTTTTGACGGGATTGTGTTCGTATTCTGTGAGAATGGAAATATGGTACTTTCCAGTGGCTGAACGGGAAATGGTGCATGACTTGATGACATGATGGGATGGGATTTCGCGATGTTGTTTCATTTTAAGGGGTTTGAGTTTCGGTAGTTTGATGTGGGCATCCAGAATCTTGATGTTTCCGTTGACCATATTTGTCGTGTAGGATTGTTTCGACTTACGATTCTTGAACTTTGGATACTTTGTCTTGCCAGAGAAGAAATTGGAAAACGCCGTTTGCAGATTCAACTGGGCGTTAGCAAGTGCAAGGCTATCAACCTCCTTGAGCCACTCAAATTCTTTCTTGTATTTAGCGGGCGTCGGTAGCTTCTGTTTCTTCAGTAATACCATGTCGTGTTTTAGTTTTTCATAGGTTTCCTTGCGTTCCGCAAGCATTTTATTGTAGACAAAGCGAACACATCCGAATGTCTTGACCAAAAAGTCTTCCTGGTCCTTTGTCGGGTAGATTCGAAATTTGTATGCTTTATTTGCCACTCAATCACCTCATTTCAGAAAATCAGGAATACCTGTTCCTATTATATCAATAAAAAGAGGTGTTGGCTATCGCCAACCGAAATTCATCTCCGTCGGTTCTCCAGTAAAGCCGACAACAAAAACTGATAGGAGCGGTAGTAACATGAATAGACCAAAGAATGCAAAGATGAGAACTTTAACTACCGTTAATCCATTAATGCTGTTTTTTAAACGATTCATATTAACAGCACCCTCTCGTGTTCAACGGTCAACTTGTTTGTGAAGGTACCTGATACATTTCCCGAAAAACATGAAAAGCCAATGACACCCAAGCGTCATTGGCTTTCAGAATTTTTATCTAAGATCACTTCAACAAATACTTCCCAAACCCATCCGCTCCATCGCCAATATACTTAATATTGCTATTGGCAGACAAAACGTTGACCGCTTTTTTCGATGTTTCAAAGACAACAGTCGCGTTCGCTGGAAGTGTGGAGAACTTCCAGTTGCCGTCCGCTGATGGATCAATCACTTTCTCGGCAAGTATGAAATCGATGATCGCTTGGCGGTTTTCGTCCGGGTACACTTCAATATAGGAAGCGTTACGGACACCCGGGAATGTTCCATTTGCCCGATAGTTGTTTGTCGCGACGATGAATTCCTGTTTTAGGTCAATCGGCTTTCCATTGTACGTCAGGTTTTTGATGCGCGATGCATTGCCGTTGACCAAGTTGCCGTCGGGATCGTATTTCGCCGGTTGCGTGACGTCGATTTCGTACGTGACGCCATCAATCGCGTCATAATTGTAGGAACGGAAATCTGTATTGATCAATTGCTGTTCACCGGATTTCCCTGCAACGATCTGGTTGAATTGTCCCGCAGACATTTCAAGCCATTCTTTCACATCGGCGCCCGTCACTTTCACAATCGCCACTGTGTTGTCATATAAGTACAGGTCCGCTACGTTTTTGATTGCCAATTGCCCTTTTGGAACAAAGGTATAGTACTCCGGATCGCTGCGCGTCCCTGCTTTGAACGGCGCACCAGCTGATAGGACTGGAAGTTTTTCATTTACAGTGCCCTTCAATTTATCCTTCACATAGATGGTCTGCGCGTTCGTGACGATTTGAATCGAAGGATCATCTTGGACTTGCGAGAAGTAGCTATGAATGTCGGCAGTCGTTTCTCCGACCGGCTGACGGACGTACTTGATCGTGCCTTCATGCGCTTCCTTCACCGCTTTCACGACAGATTGGTCGACGTCGGAATTGCTTGTCTTCACAATTTCGCGAACTTCCGCATTCGACTTCACAATCTTCCACTGTTTGCCCTTCAACTCAAGTCGCAGGTCAATGACTCCCAAATGGCTGCCATATTTGCCAGGCATCACTATCGGAACTCCATTCACTGTACCTTTTTCCAAGTCAACTCCCGTAAGTGACGCATCCAATTTACCCGGGAATACAGCGTGCGCATGGCCCGTGATGATTGCATCTACGCCCTTCACTTTGGACAATAAATAAGTAACATCCTCTTCCCCGACCTCATGTTTCGCATCGCCAAAACCGGAGTGGGACAGTACGACGATCACGTCCGCCCCCGCTTTTTCCATTTGTGGAACGACCGCTTTGACAGCATTCACGGAATCGTCAACCGTCACTTTCCCTTCCAAGTGGGACTTGTCCCATTTCAGGATCTGTGGCGGAACAATCCCCGTCACGCCGACCTTAATCGTCGACTTCTTCCCTTTCGAGTCAACCACTTCTTTATTGATTATCACAAATGGTTCATACTTCAATTTACCGCTTTTTGCATCGCGGATATTCGCGTTCACATATGGGAAGTCCGCATCGTCAATGACTTCGTCCAAATACGGTAGACCATAGTTAAACTCATGGTTCCCAAGTGTCGCAGCATTGTAGCCCAATAGGTTCATCGCCCCAATGGATGGATGCGTTTCACCCTTCTTCAATTTATCAACTGCTTGCTTATAGGACCCAAGTGGCGTGCCTTGGATGGAATCGCCATTGTCGAACAGCAGCGTATTCGGATTCTCTTTCCGGGCTTGTTTAATCAACGTCGCCGTTTTTGCAAGTCCCAAGCTATTCGTTTCCGTGTCCTTATAATAGTCATAGTTCATCAGATTCGTATGGATATCAGAAGTCCCCAAAATACGCAGCGAAACAAAGGACTGCGACGCAAGATACTCTGAGAGGAAACGCTCCAACACCTTTTGCATTTCATGTTTGCTAATAATATTTTGAGGTTGGATCGTCTTGTTTGGATGCCCTTTCAAAAGACCTAAACCGACTGCCTTTGACAGCATCTCACGGCTTGACTTGCCAATCTTATGGCCGTCTTTGAATTGATTCAGCACCTTATCGGAAAACGTTTTGTCCGTGTCAATTCCACGTGTTACGATGACAATCGCATGCTCACGTGAAATCTTTTCATTCGGAGCAAACTTCGTCGGCGTCTTCCCGGCAATCAGTTTCAGCTCAATCGCCTTTTCAATATACGGCTTCAATGACTCCGGCACATCCTTGAACTTGACCGACTTCCCAGACCCTAATTCAACGTCCATCTGTTCAATCAATGATTTCACAAACTCGCCACGCGTAACACCCGTATCCGCCTTCGCTTTCCCGTTAGCCGAAACTTGTCCTTCACCGGTTAACCCGCCTGCTACCAAAGATAGCGCAAGAACCGACGCCGAAACATTTTTCCACATCCGCATATACGAACCTCCAATATATGGTTTTTCAAATCATCTCTATTATAACAACCGCACTATGATTAATTAATAAGCCTATGTAAGCGTTCTCTATATTTTCTGTAAACCATTAGTATCATATGTTCATAGGGAATTGTAACGGTATGATTTGTAAAGATTTTGTGAAGGTGCCTGTGCAAGACACTTTTATGGTAATTCAAATAAATGAATATAAATACATAACATCGAAACAAAATACCGACACTTATGCATTTACTATTATTAATTCATACATATCCAATGAATATTCTCGATTGTTTGTCACACAGGTACCTTCACAATTCTTTCCTAAAATCCACCCTCCACCCTTAATCAGAGATACCTAAACAATTTAAGTATATCTATTCACTTATTTGTGTAAAATAAAGTAAGATAGTAGATAAAAAGTTCTTGTTTGAAATCTATGGCAAACAAGAGGATACTAAACTTAAGGAATTTAATAGAAAATAGGTTATGAGGGGTATGGGTTTAAAATGGAAACGATAATTCGGCTATTACAAAGAAAAGAAGTGAAACGGGTCATAATTTTCGCATTAATGATCGTGGTTCTATTTAGCGTGAAAAGTATGATGAACTTAATCTTACTCACCTTTATTTTTTCATTCTTGATGAATCGACTCGTTGAATTTACGGCGAAGCGTGTTCGTTTGAATCATAAACTTATTGTCATTATGCTGTACACATTGATTGTCGGCATTTTGACGGTTGCTCTTGTCAAATATTTGCCGCTTATCTCCTATGAAATCACTCAGCTCATTAGGCAAATAACAAATTTCTTCACCCACCCGCAAGATAATCCGCTTTTAGGCGTTATTGATTCATTTATTTCCGCTGAACAGATAAAGGCCTATATCGATAATGGCGTATCGTTCCTACTTAAATCATTTTCAGATATAAGTAAAGTGAGTATACATGTACTGCTTGCATTGATTTTAAGTTTGTTTTTCCTTATTGAAAAACCGCGACTTGTCGAGTTTACAAATAAATTTAAAAACAGTAAGATTGCCCCGTTCTATCATGAAATTGAATTTTTCGGAAAGAAATTTTCACGTACATTCGGTAAAGTAATTGAAGCGCAATTCATCATTGCACTTGTCAATACGTTTTTGTCCGTCATTGTTTTAATGATTTTAGGCTATCCTCAGATTGTCGGGTTGGCCATCATGATTTTCTTCATGGGACTGATACCTGTCGCAGGAGTCGCCATTTCACTGATTCCCCTTACGATTATAGGCTTCACAATCGGCGGATTCCTGACGGTCTTCTACTTACTAATTGCTATTATGATCATCCATGCGATTGAAGCATACATTTTAAATCCTAAACTGATGTCTTCAAAAACGGATCTGCCTATCTTTTACACATTCGTCGTTCTTATTTTTTCGCAAAACTTCTTTGGCGTATGGGGCCTGATCATCGGGATTCCAATTTTCATATTCCTGCTCGACATTTTGGATGTGACCGATAAAGAGCCCGTTCCAACTAATAGTGACGAGATTTAACGATAATTAATAAACACCAGCCACGTGTGGCTGGTGTTTTATATATGCTTTTTTATCCGGAATAAATTTGAACCAAGTTCATTCAAAATGATTGCTACTAAAATAATCACGGTCCCTACCCATTGAAGCGGTGTCACTAATTCCGACAAGATGGCGCTCGCCAATAGGATGGTGATCGGCAATTCAATAGAAGTTAATATATTGGCGATTCCTCCCGAAATTAGTGGGGCACCTACCGCGTAAAACAGAGGTGGAAGTACCGCTCCGAATAATGAAACCCCAATCCCTACCGTTATCAAGTTTCCTTCCAATGGAAATACAGTCGGAATATCACGCATGAATAGGATAAAAACCATGATGGTTGAACCCGTCACCATCACCGAACTTCGAGTCAACGCATCCACATTGACCGCCACTTTTCCACTGAAGAAAATAAAACCTGCATACGTGAACGCAGAAAGAATACCGAATACAAAACCTTTAATCGGAAGCCCCTGAATGTCTCCGTTAATGATATTCGAAGCGAAAAAGACCCCTACCAGAATTAATAGTATAGATAAAATCGTCACTGGTGCTGGTGTTACTTTGCTGAAAATCCATTCCAAAATGATGCCAATCCATATGAATTGGAACATTAAAATGATCGCCAATGAGGCCGGTAAATATTGCATCGAGGCGTAATAAAATACCGTCGTCAAACCGATAAAGCAACCTGTCATCATGATTTGTAAAATATTCTTTTTCGTAAGCCCCTTGAAGCTCGACCGTCTAAATAACGTAATAGACCATATTAATATAAAGGAAATTAACATTTGAGCGATTGTAATTTGGCCAAGTGAATAGCCATAGCTAAACCCCAACTTGGCAAATATCGGCGTAAACCCAAAACACGCAGCACCCAATAAAACAAACACAATCCCCTTATTAAATTTCATTATGATAATACCTCCTTGATGCACAAAACTAACTGTACTATTATAGCATAAATGACGAAATGCTTGAAGACTCGGTGTTTTGGTGGGGTATCTCATTGTAAAGGTACCTGTGCGCAACACATTTATGACAATTCGAAGTGTTGTATATAAATACAATAGTATCTCATCAATCGCCAATTTTAGTGTATCCTTATAGACGTCTCGTGCATATCCAATGAATAATCTCGATTGTTCGGCACACAGGTACCTTCACAATCCAATTATGATATAATAACTTAGTTGTCTGGCAACTTGGGGAAGTTGTTTCTAAATAAAGGAGGAACAACACATCATGAGGATTCTCATCATTATTTTACAGATTTGTCTTCTATACATTTTTTCATATATCGGAACGGTTATTCAGAACTTTTTCCATTTGATCATCCCGGGAAGCATCATTGGACTTTTATTACTTTTCACTTGTCTATGTTTCAAAATAGTTCCCGTAAAATGGATTGAAAATGGCGCGGGGTTTGTACTCAGTATATTGATGCTGTTTTTCATTCCAGCAGCTGTCGGTATCATGAATTATGCTTCGTTACTTTCTTTTCACGGTGCATTGTTCATCCTTGCCGTCATCACAAGTACGATTATTTCCATTGCAATTACAGGAACAGTTGGTCAATTTTTCGGGAAAAAGGCTATTAAAAGAGAGGATGATCAAGAATGCAGCAAGCAACACTCGCATTCTTCATGATTTTATTAACCGTCGTTGCTTATCTTGCTGCGGCAAAACTATATAAACGGTATTCACACTCTTTTTTAATACCTGTTTTAACCGCAACTACAATGATTATAATTGTGTTGTCTTTAATCCAAATTCCATACGATAAGTATATGGTTGGGGGACAATGGATCAGTTCCCTATTAGGTCCATCCGTCGTCGCACTTGCCTACCCTTTGTACAAGCAACGCCTTTTCTTACGTGATCACTTGCTTCCTATAATTGGAGGGGTGTTGGTTGGTGTCAGTTCCGGAATGGTCAGCGTTGTACTCATCGCTAAACTATTCGGGCTCAATCAAAACTTAAGTCTTTCCCTTATCCCCAAATCCCTAACTACCCCCGTCGCGATTGAAGTAGCGAAAGGGTTGAACGGAAATCCGTCACTCGCGATCGTCGGAGTTATGATTGCTGGAGTTTTCGGCGCAATCATCGCACCTACTATTTTTAAACTATTACGCATCCATAGCCCCCTCGGCAGAGGCATCGCTCTTGGCAGTGCATCTCACGCCATCGGGACATCAAAAGCTGCCGAATACGGTGAACTTGCCTTTTCAATGAGTTCCATCACAATGGCATTATGTGCAATCATCGGCTCCGTCCTTGGCCCAATTGTTGTATGGGTGTTTCATATTTAGGAGTGAATAAAATAAAGTCCAATTTCCTCTACTGGAAATTGGACTTTTTTTGTGGATATGTGGTTGTTAAGGTACCTGTGCAAGAAACATTCATGTTAATTCAATCAATTCGTATAAAAATACATAAATTTCAAACAATCGTCACAAAAACGAATAGTCTCCTGCACCTTATGGAACCAATCTCAACTTTATCCCATCGTCCACCTTCAGCTTGTCCCCGCCGATGCCATCCATGACGTTTTCAATCACGCTAAGGTCTTCCCCGGCATTGATTTTGATTCCATTTGCGGCTTGTCGAATGACATTGTGCTCAATCCTGATACCTTTTGGGATACCGATCCCCCGCCCATTATTACCTCGGTCCTCACCGAGCTTAATGGACCAGAATCCACTATTTCCTCCAGTTATATAATTACGGAATAACTTCGTGCCCGGCGCATTGCGGATCTCGATGCCTGTTTTCGAATCTCCCTTCGCAGTGATCCGATTGTCCTCGATAAGGGTGTCGGGAGTTCCTAACATTACGAGGATACCTTCACGGTTCCCAATCAGGTGATTGGAATGTACCCAGTTTCCGGTTCCTGAGGCGTCGTGTTTGTTCTTGGAGCCACCGGGATTGCCGAGCGCGATGCCTGCCCGTTGACCACCAATGACCGTGTTGTCCCTGATTTCATTCAAATATTCACCCTCACCGTGCAAGTCGATGGCGTCGAGAATGCTGCCGACGATGGTGTTTTCCGCTACTAAATTATTATGCGTGCGGAACTGCAACAGAATGGCGTGCCGCAGATGCCTGCCGTCGAAAGTATTACCGGTGACGACATTGTGCCGGGAATCATTAGTGGCATTCGGGTCGTGCTGGTCCACTGTGCCCTCGATAGCGATGCCATAGCCCTGTCCACCTGGACCTACGGCGGTTGCTTCACTGATGTAGTTTTCAGAGATAGTCACTTCACGACTGGCCTTGACGGAGATGCCGTGGCGCTCGAACTTGCGGATGCTTAGATTCTCCACTATGATCCTGGAGCTCGCCTGCCCTTTATGAGCTCCGAGATAGATCCCGTACATTGGCCCGCCACCCGCGTCGCCGTCTTTGGGGTCGTCGCCGAGTGGACCCTCGTGGCGGGAGGTGATGGTAAAGTCAGCAATAATGACGTCCTGGATGCCGGAACCGCGGATCACCCGGCTGTCATCCTCGCCGTCGAGTGAGGTCAGCAACACAGTGCGTTCCTGGCCCTCTCCGCGCAAGTCCACGCCACTGCGCAATACGATATTCGCTGATTTATCGTTCGGGTCAGTAGAGTGTAGGTCATACGTGCCAGCCGGCAGGAAGACCTCGTCACCTAATTCGGCTGCGTCTAAGGCCGCTCTGATGGCTGCTGCATCGTCTTGTGAGTCAGGATCTGGATCTGCCCCGAAGTCCGTGACGTCAAGGGTCTTACCCGTGGTTGGATCTGGCGTCGGGACTTCGATCGGCGCGCCGGTACGGTCTACTAAGCCAGGATCCTGCCAGTCACCGTGCTCAGACTGGTTTGGGATCACGGCGTCATCTCTCTTGACTATCCCATCAGATTCCTCAATTGCGTCATCTTTCTCGAACGGCACCTCGTTTTCCTTGACAGTGCATGCGGTCAAGAGGACCACCAAGCCAAGGGTTACCCACCACAAACGCGCTGAAACGCGCTCATTGTTACGAATGGATTTTTTCATTAGACTTCTCACATCCTTTCTTGATGCTTTTCTTCCCCTATCGTCGCTCTAAAGTCGTTGAAAAAAAGCAGTGAGCCCGCGAGCTCGGAAATTCACACCGAGGCTCGCGGGCTCACTATGTTCGGGATGACTGGACGACCTCTATCGAGTCGCATCCGTCATCTTTTGGCCGCAGGTTTATTTTGAGTTCCCACTCGAAGTTACCTTTGCCATTGGTGTTGTCCTTGTTGTTGGTATTGCCATTGGCGTTGTCCTAGTTGTTGGTATTGCCATTGGCGTTGTCCTAGTTGTTGGTATTGCCATTGGTTTTTCAATTGGTTTTTCCATTGGTATCGCCATTGGGATTGCAATTGGTATCGCAATTGGTATCGCCATTGGGATTGCCATTGGTTGTCACCCTTATTATTGCCTTTGTTGTTACCTTTGTTGTTACCTTTGTTGTTATCTTTTTTCTCGTCTTTGTTACCTTTGTTGTCGTCTTTGTTACCTTTGTTGTTATCTTTTTTCTCGTCTTTATTGCCTTTGTTATTATCTTTGTTGTCGTCCTTGTTGCCTTTGATATTACCTTCGTTCTCGTCCTCGTTGTTGCTATTGTTGTTGCCATTAGTATTGCCAATTGTGTCGTCCTTGCTGAGCTTGAAGTTCAACGGGACATCTGTTTCCAACGGAGTGTCTGCTGAGGAACCACCGACATGTACGCGGTACTTTCCTTTAGCAGTTTTCCATTCGCCGTCTGCCCAGTTCGCAAGGTTGTCCGGTTCTTCCGGAACGAAATAGGAGAACGGGTGGTTAGAGTCATCGTGGTTAATACGTACAGTCACACGCTCGCTCTCACCTATCTCAAGGTAAACCTTCTCGAAGTTGACAAGACGCTTAGTCGGCTGTCCTGCTTCATCCGGAAGTGTTAGGTAGACCTGTGCCGCTTCTTTACCGGCAACGTCACCAGTGTTCGTGATTGTGAAGGACACGTCAATACCGGACACTGAGCCTTTATCTTGTATCTTCTTCACTTTAAGTTTGTCATATTCAAAAGTTGTGTATGATAAGCCGTACCCGAATGGGAAGACCGGCTTCATGTTGTTTGCTTCGTACCAGCGGTAACCCATTTCAAGACCTTCAGTGTACTTGGCAATTAATTGATCGGAACCGTTACCGTACGGGCCAGGGCCACCTACCTTGCCAGTGTCTTGACGTGTTCCAGGGTACTGCTCCTCTGTTGCGAATGCAGCTTCACGCTCAGTCGCGCCGAACGTCATTGGCAACTTACCTGAAGGATTAACCTTACCATAAAGCAAGTTAGCAACTGCATTGCCATCTTCCATTCCTGGGAACCATGCCTGAAGAACTGCAGGGACATCATCCAACCACGGCATAAGCACCGTACCGGATGTTTTCAGTACCACAACAGTATTCTCCGCGTTAGCTTCCATAACTGCGTCGATTAGCGGCTCCTGCTCAACCAAGTTCTTTCGATCTGGGTGCTTGTCGAGGTCGATTGCTGGGAATCCGAGCGTATCACGGTCTGCGGTCTCATGTGGGTTGTCGCCGACCATAAGAAGCACGACGTCCGATTCAGCGGCAAGCTTCGCAGCAGCCTCCGGGTCACGGCCATTGTTGTAAGTTACTTTAGTGTCGTAGCCCAATTCTTTGATAACATTCTCTAAGCCTTGCTGTGGTGTGACAGTGTAAGGTGTATTAACGTTCTCATTGTTATCACGTACGGAACGCGGGGACATTTTAGCCTCACTTGCGAACCACTCGAGGCCGATCAACGCAATTGACTTCGGCTCGCCGTTAAGTGGTAGGAAGCCGTCTTCGTTCTTCAATAGTACGGACCCTTCCTCAGCCATCTTCCGTGCACTAGCGCCGTTAAGCATAGGATCTACGATCTCCGGCATGAACTTGTCGTAAGGCTCGTCCATGTGGCCGAACTCAATCATCTTGATATAACGTGGACGAAGTAGATTGTCGATGTCGTCCTCAGTCACTTGACCAGAGTCGAGAGCATCTTGAATTTTCTCTTGAGTGTAGTATTGCGGTGCCCAGTCGAGCTCAACATTCATGCCCGCTTTGATTGCAGCAACTGTGTCGTGAATTGCACGACGGTCACTCATGACATAACCTTCAAAGCCCCAGTTTCTCCGTAGGGCATCTTGGAGCAATTCAGAACTGTCACATGCATAAGTACCGTTAACATCCGGGAATGAACACATCACCGATGCCGGGTTAGCATCCTTGACGACCATCTCGAATGGCAGCATGTACAACTCGTTCATAGCTTGTGATGGAACCTGTACCCCCATCGTCCAACGTTCAGTCTCTTGCTCGTTGCCGGCAAGGTGCTTAAGTTGTGCTTGAACTCCTTGATCCTGGATACCTTTAACTTGCTCAGACGCCATGATACCCGTCAAGTACGGGTCTTCACTGAAATACTCATAGTTCCGGCCATTGTACGGGTGACGTACGAGGTTCATGCCCGGTCCAAGCAACACGTGATGCGCGAACGCCCGTGTCTCCTCGCCGAGGATTCGGCCGGCTTCATAGTTTAACTCGCTGTTGAAGGTTGCGGCCATAGACAGGGAGGATGGCAGGCCAGTCGCTTCTGGGTCATTACCACATGATCCTCCCTTAACGCCCGTACCACCATTGGTCATGCGGATTGTAGGGATTCCCAGTTCATCGATCCCTTGGATCTGGCGGCCTGTGTCTTGCCACTCACATCCAGGCAGGGTGCCTTGGGGTGCGAACTCTCCGTTCTGGTACTTGCTAGTACCACCTTTCTTGATAACAACCGTCTCGCCAGTATCATTTTCATTGAAACGCGAAATAGCAATTTGCTGGATTTTCTGCTCCATCGTCATCGCATCGATTAGTAGCTCTGTGCGTTCTTCAGCAGAGAGCTCGGTGTTCATCCAAGGACGATCCCCTTCGGTTCCACCAGTCATCGCATTAGCAGGAACTAACGAAGACATGAAGATTAATGCTGTCATAAATAGTAAACTAATACGTTTTTCCAACTCAATATCACTCCTATATTTCACTAATAAATTATATTAGTATAGCAAAATCGCTATCACTAAGTGTCTTAGTATAAAGAAGAATTATTACAGTGGTATGAACGGTAAGTTACAAAACGGTAACAAAAAAAACGAGTTCAGTAATAAAACTGACCCTCGTGAAAACTTCATTTAATAGCTATATAAAGCGATTTTAGTTCAATAAATACAATTAGAATAATTAGATTTAAATAAGAATAATACTTTATTATTCTATCACAAATAAAAATAGTAGAAGAATCTCTACCTATTATAGAAGTTATTTATTATATAACATTTAGCAATTCGATCGATGAGGATATCTAAGATAGCAGATAAAATGTATATGGAGTGTGTAAAGGTACCTTACTAATCGATCGATAAAAGCGCAAAAAAATAGGCCAGCTATAATAAACGCTGGCCTTTAATCATTTCCCCATCCGCCCCCGGACTACACCAATAATAGCCGGCAACACAGAAATGAAGATAATGAGTAGAAGTACGGTTGAAAAATTGTCTTTGATAATCGGGATATTGCCGAAAAAATAGCCTAAAGTTGTACAAACCCCGACCCAGATTACTGCACCAACCACGTTATAGATTAAGAAATAACGGTAGTTCATCCTGCTTGCACCTGCGACAAAAGGAATGAACGTGCGAATGAATGGCATAAAACGAGCGATCACAATCGTTTTTCCACCATGCTTATTAAAGAAGCCCTCAGCTTTCGCCATCTTTTCTTGGTTAATTAATTTCCCCATGAAACTCCTTGAAGAAATGGTAGTTCCCACTTTCTTACCGATATGGTAATTCACAGTATCGCCAAGTACCGCTGCGGTTAAAAAGACAATGACTAAGAGAGCAAAGTTAAATGCCCCCCTCGTGGCAAGCGCACCACTGGCAAACAATAGAGAATCTCCGGGTAAGAAAGGGAAAATCACAAGTCCTGTTTCAACAAATACGATTAAAAAGAGGATACCGTATGACCATCCTTCAAAAGTTTTGATGATTTCAACTAAATGTTCATCAATATGCAGGATGAAATCAATTATAGCGTAAATTAGTGTCAAGGTTGTACCTGCCTTCATAGTTTTCTCACCCTATGTTATCACAAAATACATAGATAAGATTCAAGTAACAACCCATGAAGGATAAAAAGATACCATTTAAATCAACGCATCCTTCTTCACGTCTACTACAATCTGCTCTTTTGCTTCACTTTGGAGTCTGACTTTCTCAGGTTTCACAAGGAAAATACTTATCAAAGTCGCAACCGCAAAGAGCCCCATGATGACATACAACACCATGTCATACGATTGCGTCTTGTCCAAAACAAAAGCACTTAGCTGATTGCCTGTCAGTCCCGCAATTGCCCAAGCGGATAACGCCAATCCATGCACAGTCGAAATACTGTCCAAACCGAAGCGGTCCGATAAAAGGGGTGGTAAAGACGAAAAACCTCCGCCATAACCTGCATTTATGATACAAAGTAAAGCAATAACAAGAATTACGATCGAATTATTAAGTCCATCAAACACAATCGTTAATAAAAAGGCTGAAATAGATGAAATAAAGATGATCTTATAAATGGAGTTACGATCCTTCATTCGGTCACCCAATGAAGAGAAAAAGATCCGGCCGCCCGCATTGAAAATCGCGGTTAACGAACTCACCAAACCAATCGCTCCAAATCCAATGAACGCCAATATCCCTTTTTCCTGGGAAATCAAAGCCAATCCACAAGTAATATTAATATAAAACATTAACCAAATACCGATGAACGTTTTATTTTTCAATGCCAATCTATAACTAAATTTTTGCGTTTGGACGCTTTCTTCCTCATATCCCTCTGGTTTCTTTAAAAGTACATGCCCAATAAACATCATCACTAAATAAATTCCAGCTAAAATATAAAACATCGTAAAAATGTTGGAGGGATTCACCAAAATCCCCTCGCCGTTTCTTTCCCCTAAAAGCTTTACCATTAATGGACTTGCAATGACCTTCGCTAATCCGAAACCTGCAACCGCAAGCCCCGTTGCCAATCCCTTTTGCTTATCAAACCAAAGCATCAAAGTCTTGACCGGCGTTAAATAACCAATTCCAAGCCCAATACCCATGACAACGCCATAAGAAATATAAACACCAAGCAATGACTTTTGGTAAATAAAGAAACCCGTTCCCGCCATCCCAGCAACAAAAAATAATGCCGAAAGCAGGGATGACTTATGTATATCCTTTTCAACAAACTTCCCACCGAAAGCTGCCGACATCCCAAGAACAAAAATTGCTATACTAAACGCCCACTCCACTTCCCCGACAGATCTCCCCATATAAGTGGCAATATCACCCTTAAACAACGACCAACAGTAAACCGTACCGATACTACAATGAATTAACAAAGCTGGAAGCACAGCACGCATCCATTTATTATTAATCTTTTCCATTTCGCTCCTCCTCCAATATCTATCGACCAAAACCCGAAACACGAATAATTAATTTGAATAAAAATTATTAGTTCGTGTTTAGGAGTAAACTTTAAAGTTTTTATCTGTCTTCAAAGTTATTTTAGGTCTATTTACGAAAATTAATAAAGTAATTATATATCATATCGAGAAATAAGCAAATAGAAATTTATAGAATGGAGTAATTGTAAAGGTACCTGTGCAAGAAACATTCATGACAATTCAACCAATTTGAATAAAAATACACTCACTCAAAATAAACGTTACACCTATAACTACGTGAATTTGTATTCATGCAATTGTAGTGTATAAACTGAATTCAACTACGCACAGGTACCTTAAGAATCAAAACATCCTCTACCCATATGCCCACCAAAGCTCCCCCAAGTGCTAACATCCACCCATTGCCACGCCCCTTCCCAATAAGAGATAATAAGAAGATTACACAACAAGAGAGGTTTACAGATGAAAGGAAGTTCACACGCAGCTATCGGCGCCGCAGCCGGTGCAATTGCAGGATATCAGGTTCAGCCTGATCTATACACAGTCATAGTCTCATCTTTAGTCGGCGGTGCGTCAGCATTAGTCCCCGACTTGGATACGAACGGGTTGGCAAGCAATCGAATCACCATTTCTAAAAAGTTCACTCAATGGCTGATGCAGTTCGTTGGAATTGGCATTTTAGTCGCGATCGCATACCAGTTTTTCACAACAGGATTTACCCCTTCCATTATTCTGTACGCGGGAATCGGCTTGCTCTTTTTCATCGTATCGCGTTTCATCACACAACGAAGAATGTTGACGCTAACCGGCATCATGGTAATGTGGCTCGGCATTGTGATGCACCAATCAACCGGCATCCTGTTAGCCGGAAGCTATATCGTCATCGCCTCGTTCCTGCCGCACCGCTCTTACACCCATTCACTTTTAGGGCTCGCTTTTTATGCATTCATTTTGAGTCATCTACAACAAGAGTGGGCATTCGAAGGTCTGTTCGTTGCAGGAATAGCCGGGTACGCCAGCCACCTCATCGCTGACATGAAGCTCTTACCAATGAACCGCAGAGGCGTAAAATGGTTCGCTCCGCTATGGAATAAAGAATTGTAAAGTTGCCTGTGCAAGAGAATTGTGAAGGTACCTGTGCAAGAAACATTCATGATAATTCAAACGATTTGAATAAAAATACACTGATTTGAAATTAACCTTAAACCTACAGCTTCATGTTTTTATATTTATTCAATTGTAGTGTATAAACTGAATAGTCCGCTGCACAGGTACCAAAAAAATCCGACACAAAAAAACGGGTACCCTTCACAGGTCCCGTTCCCCTCATCAACCACCATACCCAAGCCCGTCCAAAACATCTCGAACTTTACCTTTGTTTTCTTCCAGTTTTACAAGTATTTCTTCAACTGGCTCACCCGTTAACAGGTAGACAATAGCGGTCTTGACTTGTTCCTTTGAGATTCTAAAGGCTTCCGCCGCTTCTTCATATGTAGCACCTGTTGCCTCAACGATAATCCGAATGGCCCGATCTTGTAGTTTTTCGTTACTTACCACTAAATCCACCATTAAATTCTTATATACTTTTCCTGCTTTAATCATCGTGGCGGTTGAGAAAATATTCAATGCCATCTTTTGGGCAGTGCCTGCTTTTAAGCGGGTTGAACCTGCAATCACTTCAGGTCCCGTATCAATCTCTACGGCCACATTGACAAACGGAGATATTTCCGCATTTTTATTACAACAGATTAATCCTGTAAATGCTTGTTGGGATGCGGCATATTGGAGTGCCCCCTTTACAAATGGTGTTCTTCCGCTTGCGGTTAATCCGATCACAAGGTCATTCGAGGTGATCGAATAGGCTTTTAGTGCGGCCATTCCCTCAGACTCACTGTCCTCAACGGTTGGCTTGGAAGTCCGAAGTGCCTCATCTCCACCAGCAATGATTCCGATGAATTGGTTCGGCATCAGATTGAAGGTTGGAGGAATTTCTGAAGCATCTAACACACCCAAACGGCCACTTGATCCTGTTCCCATGTAGAATATCCGCCCATTTTTCTGAACGATAGGATAGGCAGCATCAACCAACTTAGAGATTTGCGGGAGTTCTGGCCTGATTGCATTTGCAACGGTTTCATCTTCCTTATTCATTAAACAGGCTATTTCAAGAGAAGAGCACATATCAATGCCAACGGTTTTTGGATTGATTTTTTCAGTATTCAGTTTCCCTAAATTCATTGTTTCCCCTCCTATACGCCTGTAATTTTTCGCTTCTTCCTAAAATAATTTGTGGTAGTTACACCAACTAATAAAGTGAATACGGTTCCGATAACTGTCGGTAAATTAATATCATATTTTTTATAAAAATTGATGATATCCACATAAACTTCAGGATAATTAAACATGTAGATCACGGTAAACGTTAACGTTATTAAGGAGGTTACCCCAAGAATGATAACACCCTTCCAGAAATTTAATTGGAAGTCACTTTTACTTATTTGCTCTTCATAATCCATGTTCGTATCAGTTAGTTTTTTGTTCGATTTCAGAAGAATTTCCTTTTCTTCCTCAAGACCTTGTTGCTTTTGTAACTCTGTCTTGACCTGATCCTCTAACTGTTTATTTTTCTCAGTTAAAACGGAAATATCATTTTTATAATCATCAATGACCTTAAAAGCTGTTTTATTATCTATGATTTGATTACTTGT
Organism: Sporosarcina thermotolerans; assembly: GCF_042658975.1. NCBI lineage: Bacteria > Bacillati > Bacillota > Bacilli > Caryophanales > Caryophanaceae > Sporosarcina > Sporosarcina thermotolerans. The sequence continues at coordinate 305,304 of NZ_JBHSRM010000003.1, forward strand.
TTGCGAGTAGCTAATTAGCGATTGGACCATTTCTGTAACGGGAATATCCATTAAATCCTCTAAATTTAATATCGCACTGATGCATTTCAAAGTAGTATTTGCTTTATTATCCCAGTGGAAGTAGTTTTCCAGTACGCCATTATTTCGATTAGAAAGCTTTTGAATGTAAATGATGGTTGGAAAAACTAAATCCTCTATCGTATTTTCAATATCCTTTGTATCCTCTTCTGTTTGCTTTAAAATCACTAATGCTTCCAACAGTAGGTTCAAGATATTTGCTGAGACAGAAATATCAATCCATAGATTTTCTGAATTCTTCTTTGCTTCCAAGGTGATCACAAATTGCTTAATTAGTTGGACATCCTTTAAGAGAATTGAGGCTTTAATGTAATGAATGATTTCGATTTCATTACTCTTAGTTAAGTCTTTACCTTTAATTAACCTTTTTAATTGCTTTGTTGCAAAAGACGTCTCAATTCCTAATTCTAAAAAAGCATTATAGGCTACAATACATTCCGATTCTGCCTCTTCACCGCTTAACAGCGCCTTTTTCATCCAGTCGACTGTTTTTTGAAGTTTTTCCGGATCGTCCCCATAGGTAGCCCGCAACCATAATAAAGCGGAAGTGGGTACAAGTAATCCGTTAAAGGAGTCTTTTTCCTTTTCCTTGTCCAAGATTGGTTTGACTAATTCCGATGTGAATTCTGTATAGCTGACATCGCTTTTTTCTAACGCTTTGTGGGTCTTTAACGTATCGAAGGTGCTCCAAAAGCTGTCATCAATATACTTTCCTTCTTTGAGAATGCCATGAATCTTAAGTTCCGTGTCCTGTAGAATCCTAAGTGCAGATTTCTCCCGACCTGCCACAAAAAATTGTTTTAAACGGAGATCGTTTGACTCAATACCAATATACTTTACATTCCCAGAAACTATGTAATTTTGAAGAAATTCTTCAATCTCCTCTAACTTTCCCTGTTTTTTATTCTCACTGTCTGAATGCGTTGGACCTAAAACAACAATCGAATGGGTACCTTGCATGATTTGTTTTTTGAATTCATCCATCTGATCGATAGTTGATAAGTCATATTCCTGGTATCGGTAATTTAGAGAATTTAATGTTTCCAGGAAGAATTCAAATGCCATACTTTTATAGGTTGAATCCCATAAAACGGCGGTATTGCATTTCCCATCAATAACAAATTTGATAATATTCTCAAGCAGAACGGTTTCTTTTTGCCAATCAAGATTAAGGGATGAAATGACCACACGATACTTGGATGTTTCCCTTGTAGCCATCAGCAACGCTTTTCTTGTTTGCGTTTCGTCTTCATCATGTAATAACGTTTCCCACTCAGCAGAAGAATAAGAGTCATCTAAATAGTGCCAGTATAAACCCTTTTTCTTCATACAATATTGCTTCAGTTCATTCAGGGAGACATTATTAGGATAATGAAAAAGTGGATGGGCTTCTGACAACTTGGAATTTCGAAGATCACCAATTAAAGGATTCTCTTTTCGACGAACGGCCATTGGTGCTTCGATTGGTAAGAAATTATAGGCAGTGAATGGTTCGAAAAACTCCTTGGGAATCGAATTTAATTGATGTAGAATCAAGCAGCCCTTACCTCTCGAAAGAAATTCTTCAAAGGATCGCTTAAATGACTCGGATTCCACTTCCTCCTTAATCGTTTTTTCACTTAATGAGTTAGAAGTGAAAAGAACCATAGATATATCAATGTCTGTAAGATCGAACTTCAATCTTGGAATATTATGAGCGGTATATAAAATGATATCTTCAGATTCAATGAAATCAAAGCTCTCCAACAATGGGCGAATATCCGATTTAGTAGAGTAGGACATATAAACCTGGCTTTGAATAAGTGCAATTTTCCCCATATACTCACCTTTTCTCAAGACTATCTATTTATATATTACCATAATTCGAATTTATATTGTGAAGGTCCATTGTAAAGGTACCTGTGCAAGAAACATTCATGATAATTCATGCAATTTGAATAAAAATACAGGATTTAAAAGTAAACCTTTTATTTACAGAATAACGGTTGTATATTCATACAACTTCGTTATGGAGAAGATTTTGCGATTGTGAGACCGATTAATAGCATGCATTTAATCAATAAATGAAAAAACAAGTAAAGTGAAATAAATGTAAAAAAGAGCGAACTGAATTCGTCATTTTTTACAGTCCTGTTTCCTTTTTTAATTTATTTATAGTAATCCTATTCGTAAAAAAGTAATTACCTTTTACGGAAGTTATGTAACGCTAATGGGTACCTCGAAATGAGTGTAGCTATTCCCTCAGACTCACTGTCCGGCGCTTTGATTATATCCGCATGCGCAACAAAAGTATCCGTTTATTCAATAAAAATGAATAAAAAATAAGGCCAGCTATCACAAATGCCAGCCCTACCATACTTTCAATCTATAACTATAAAGTTTTAGTGAATTGAATGAAATCAACCATGTATAGGAACCTGGGTAGCCTACATCACAAGTGATACGATTGCGTTTGCGCTTACCTCTGGACCAGTTAAAATTGGTTTTGATCCTCGGTCATAACTATCCAATGCACGTGCCATAGAAAATTGTGCAAGTAGTACTACGTCACAATATTAATTGCTTCTTTTGTATTTTGTGTACGGGTTTTCAAGGCAATTACACATACATCAACTTCTGGAGTACTATTTTCTATTGGTACTCCGTTATATAAAATCGTACGTAAGCCTCCTTTCGCAAAAAAAGAGGCAATGTCACTACCACCAGTAAAGTCGTCTGCAATACAACCAATGAGCAAAGTAATCTCCCCCTGATGTACTATTTACTTTCTCAAAAACCCTCTTTACGAACCCTTACATCTAACATATCTTCATAGAATTTGACCATTGCATGTTTGTAGTCATCACGATGTCCGCTTTGTAATGCAAGTTGGTAAGATTGCATCGTTCCACTTAAAGTCGGTAATGGGATTTCAGATTTAATTAAGACTTCATACATGCTTTCCATATCTTTGTATGCTCTTCCAAGTGAAAATCCATGTTCAAAATTCCCTTCCAAAATCTTTGGAATTAATGCCTTGGAAGCAAAACTGGACCCAGTGGCTGTCATTAATACGTCACCAAGCTTTTCAGGGTCTAAACCAAGTTTAACGCCAACAGGCAATAGTTCACTAAAGCTTGCAACACAAATGTTCAATGCACAGTTATTAATCATTTTCGTTAACTGTCCAGCCCCATTATTACCCATATAAATAACCTGCGAACCCATTCTATCAAGCAGCGGTTTGATTGTATTAAATATATCCTCGCTTCCACCACACATTAAGCTAAGAGTGCCATCCAAACTCTTTGATTGTTGACCAGATATAGGGCAATCTAAAAATTCAATTCCATCCGCTTTGCATGCTTCAGCAATTTCCATAGCACCTAAATAACTAATCGTACTGAAGTCCACAATGGATTGACCAGGCTTCAAGTGTTTTAGAAGACCATTTTCCCCCAATACCACGGTTTTAACGATATCTAAATTTGGCAGGCATAAGAAAATATAATCGCTGTCAGTAGTATCTAAAATATTTGTCGTTGTTTTTAATCCCTTGTTTTTAAATTGTTCTAAAGCCTGTTCGTTTGGATCACATGCTATAAATTCGTAATGTCCTTCACCTTCACCTTTTGATAAATTTAAAGCCATACCCATTCCCATTACGCCTAATCCGATAAAACTTACCTTCATATTAATCTCTCCCTATCCAAATATGAATTATTCTTGATAGACTATCAGTTATATTGTTATAAACTCTACTGATTTTTGTTCTTACTAAGTTCTAAAATAGTTTTTACTGCTTCTCTCGGAGTCGTTAGTACCGGCAATCCTAATTCTTTGACTTCTTTCTCGGCCGATGCCTGAGTAATCTGAGCAAGTATAATAACCTCAGAACCTCTGTCCTTCAATTTCCTTGCTGCACTAGCATTAAGGCGATTATGCTTCTCTACATTTCCAGCTTTCAATTCCGTCATAGCTTTTGTTTCAATTTCTATATCCACTTCAATGCCCTTGCCAAGTTCTAATGCAATTTTTTCTAATTGTTCTTTTGTTGCCGGACCAGTTGGGGCGTTAGTTACTACAACGCCTATTTTGGTAAAATTCTTTACTGCCATCTCTAACACAGGCCTGTCTACAGCTGTAATAGGTACAGTTATAAAAGGTTTTACAGCGTCTACAATAGGGGTTAGCACCGTACAAGCCACGATTATTGCATCAACCCCAGCCTCCTGAGCTTTTATCGACATATTAACAAAATCACGATGAATCTTATCATCTATTTTTTTTACTTGATTCGCATAATATTGGATGTGCTCATCCACAAAGTTTAGAACTATAACCTTGGGTGCCAATTCTTTGAATGCATCATTAAGTGGGGGAACAGCATTACATGTTGCATGGATAACGCCAATTTTCATATTTAAATCCCTCCAACATATTTTAAAATCCTTCTTTGTAGTGGACTATTCTAATACACCATTAGCAAGAGCCAGTCCAGATAACTCATACATTGCTAGTTCACTATTCGATTGCAAGTGTGACTCCATTAAATATTTGGCAGTTTGAGGATCTCTGTTAGCAATCGCATTCGCAATCATTTGATGATAATGAACCGCTTTCTCAACCATTCCTGGCTTTCTCGTATATGCACGCATTCGCTTTAACTCTTCTTGTAAATTATCATACACTTTAAGTGCATACTCATTGTGGGTTGCTTCCACTATTAATCTATGGAAACGTAAATCCTCACTAATTGTCACCTGGTTGTTTTCGGCCATCCCACGCATAATTTCAGCTGATTCTGTTATTAAATCGATTTCGTTATTGAAGGCCTCCCTGGCTGCTAATCCTGCAAATGAAGGCTCTATAATCGTACGAAATTCAGTTATTTTTAATAGTTCTATGAAGGATGTACGACTTACATTAGTAAATTGCATTGAGCGATTATATTCTATAAATGTTCCTCTACCTTGTTGGATAGTAACGTAACCTTTGGATTCTAAAGCACGATACACTTCACGTACAGTTGAGATTGCAACATTGTATTGAGCGGCCAATTCATTCATAGTTGGAAGCCTGGATCCCTTTTTCCAAACTTCACTTTCAATCTTTCTCTCCATTTCACCCAACAAATCGTGAAATTGAACCTTAGACATAAAATACCTCCAATATATACAAACCGCTGATAAATTCATCAGATGAATTTATTTATTTTTTTGGTCAAGTATAATCACTTTAGATACACTTGACCAAATGGAATTACCTCTTAATTAACGATTTCAACTTACCAAATAAAGGTGTTGATTGAAGAATTGTAATTAATGCAATGAATAAAAGAATCGCAGCAACAGGTTTTGAGAGGAAGATCATCCAATCTCCGCGACCAATTTTAAGTGATTGATTCATAGTGGTGTCCAACATGATTCCAAGAATTAATCCTACAACCATTGGTGCCACGGGGATTTTTAATTTATCCATAAAATAACCGGCAATCCCAAAGCCAAACATGATCATGACATCCACCATACTATTATGGACCGCAAAGGTTCCTATCACACATAACAGGATAATAATCGGTGCCAATACTTTTGGTGGAACCTTCGTAACACCTACTGCTACCCTTGTGTACAAAATACCAAGACCTAACATGAAGAAACATGAAATTAGAACTGCCCAAAGTAATGTGTAAGCAACATCTGCATGCTCTGTCATTAAGGTCGGTCCTGGCATAATTCCATGAATCATCAGCCCACCCAAAAGCACTGCTGTTGAAGAGCTCCCTGGAACTCCTAAAGTAATTGTTGGAACAAGCGCGCCTCCTACTACAGCGTTATTTGCGGATTCAGGAGCAGCTACTCCCTCCGCATGTCCAGTTCCAAACTTTTCCTTTTCCTTAGAAAACCTTTTGGCTTCATTGTAACTAAACCAACTGGCCGTATCTCCACCGGTCCCCGGGATAAGCCCAACAATGACTCCAATTACACTTGAACGGAGTAAGGTATACCTAAGTCTAAATATTTCTTTCCAACTTGGTAATATTTTGTCATTTATCTTACTTACCTTTATTTCCTGAGTGTCTCGCTCAATTAATTTCAAAGCCTGAGGTATAGAAAAAAGCCCGATTAACGCAACAACAAAAGAAATACCATCAAATAAATAAATACTTCCAAAAGTAAACCTAGGAGTACCAGTTATTGCATCCATTCCAATCAATGAAATTAACAAGCCTAATGTACCGGACAATAGACCCTTAATAACTGATCCAGTTGAAAGAGAAGAGATAATCGTAATCCCTAAAACAGCAATTGCAAATAACTCTACTACTCCTATTTTAAGTGCTACTTCCCCCAAAAACGGCGCGATGGTTAAAAGGACAATTGCACCAGCGACCCCCCCAATAAAAGATGAGACCAGAGAAATACCTAACGCCTTTCCCGCTTCACCATTTTGTGACATTGGATATCCATCTAATACAGTTGCTGCCGCGGCAGGTGTTCCAGGTGTGTTAATCAATACCGCAGTAATGGACCCCCCATACGATGCACCCATATACAAAGCAGCAAGCATAGCAATCCCAGTTGCTGGGTCCATACCATATGTAAGTGGAAGAAGGATTGCAATTCCCATGGTAGCTGATAATCCCGGCATTGAACCGATGAATATACCTAAGGTCATGCCTACAGCAATAAAAAATAAGTTACTAAATGACATAACATTTAGTAAACCAGTCAACATTTCCTCCATTCAATTCCCTCCGATTATATAGCGTCGATTTTACGATTCCACTTGCCATATCAAAATCTTTTTAAAAGAAGATCCCTTTTGGGACAGGAACGTGCAGAAACAAACTAAATAAACCATATATAAAGGCAGTAAAACCAACTGCTAAGATAATGGCTGTAAGTACATTCGTTGCTTTCATATACATCAAGCTCGCAAAAACAAAAAGTGGAGTTACGATGAAGTAACCAATGATATCCATTAGGAGTATATACAACGCTATCATTGCAATGAAAATGGACACACGCTTTATATGTAGTTTTCCATTTTCTGCTTCCCCTTCACTCTTTGCACTAGCTTCATTTCGTTTTTTAAATGCTTCTATCAACATCATAAGACTCAAACCAGCGATTATGAAAATTAAAATTTGTGGTAATCTCGCAGCACTAACTGGATAATTTAAAGATTGCATATAAAAAACAACGCACATTATTAAAACTAGCCCGCTCGCAATTGAATGTTTTACAATCGATGACATTTTTATCCCTCCTTAAGATCAGGAGGAAGGGGATGAAAAACCTTCCTCCTAACATTTTGGTTACTCTTTATACTGGTCTTTTACTTCTTCCCACAGCTTTTCAGATAATTTCTCATCCTCTTTAAGGAATTCAGCATAATCCTCGCCAATTTTGATATCCATAGGAAGGGCTACTTTCTCCAAACCTGCTACAAATTCCGGGTCATTTTCCAATTGTTTAAATGCATCATATAATTTTTGTTTTATCTCTTCTGGTAAACCTTTTGGTGCACTATATCCTCGTGATGATCCCGATACTACATTCACACCTAATTCCTTTGCAGTTGGGACATCAGGCAATAATTCTATTCTTTCTTCACTAAATACAGCCAATGCCTTTAAATTACCGGCTTTTACTTGTGCAAACACAACTCCTAAGTTATTAAAGCTAACCTCAACATCCCCGCCAGCAGCTGCCTGCCAAGATGGCCCATCTCCATCATAAGGAATTAATTCGATTGATAACCCTGTTTCATTCATCCATTTAAGTGCCGTAAAGAAATCATCCCCACCCACACCAGAGTGGGAGACGTTCAACCCATTGGGATTGTCTTCTAAATATTTAGCAAAGTCTTCATAAGTATTTAATTTACTATCTTTTGGAACCACAATGATTCCTGGATCCGTAACAATGTTCGCAATCGGATCAAAATCTTCTAATGTATAACTAATATCAGAGTTCATAATGTAATTTGTCATTAGCATCGGGGAATTTGTAATACTAATGGAATAACCATCCGCTTTTTCCTTTTGTGCTACCCGAGTCCAACCAATTGCACCTGCAGCACCTGGAATATATTCACTTGTAAATGTTGCATCAAGAATTTTACTGAGATATGGCTGTGTTAACTGTGCCAGTTGATCACTTCCACCTCCCGGGTTAAAGCCTTGGATTACTGTAATTGGTTTACTTGGATAATTTTTATCGACTTCCCCACTAGCCTTTTCACTACAAGCCCCTAACACCAACATAAGTGCACAAATCAGCGCCGTGATAGATAACTTTCTCATCTTACTCCCATCCCCTTAGTTCATTATTTTTACAACACCGTGAAAAATTTAATACTTCCTTCACCCCTTTCAAGTTAAATAACTACTGTTCAATGAAATAATAGTTTAATAGAATCATCCATTGAAAGCGGTTTCATTAATTCTTGCAGATATTGAAATCGATTTCAAAACGAGCGATACCTTTAAAATCGATTTCAATTTGTAACACTATTCCTCTTAATCCTTTTAATATATTCAAACTTAATTAGTAAGGCTAAATATTCCGATATTAATGAATATACATCATATGATTTTACAAGTCAACAGATGATTCCATAGTTTATAGTCATTAGGACATAAATGATACAAACTTAATTTCAGTCATTTCTTCGGTAGAATATCTAATTCCCTCTTTACCAGTATCACTTTTTTCACACCGCCATATGGCATATGGTCAACTCTAAATGTAGGTACGTCATTCACGTTAACCCCGCCTGATTCAATTTCTCTCGCTGCAATTATAAGTTATCGTCCTTTGTTTGTAAATATTCAAAACTATATTATTTATGAGACATTGGTTGTTGGATTGTAAAGGAGCCTGTGCAACAGGAAGTTCACACGCAGCCGGAGCAATTGCAGGATATCAAGTTCAGCCTGATTTATACACAGTTGTAGATGCCTCATTAATTGGCGGTGCGTCAGCGCTCGTCCCCGACCTGGATACGAACGGGTTGGCAAGCAATCGAATCACCATTTCCAAGAAGTTCACTCTATGGCTGATGCAGTTCGTTGGAATTGGCATTTTAGTCGCCATCGCATACCAGTTTTTCACAACCGGATTTACCCCTTCCATTATTCTGTACGCGGGAATAGGCTTGCTCTTTTTCATCGTATCGCGTTTCATCACACAACGAAGAATGTTGACGCTAACCGGCGTCATGGTGATGTGGCTTGGCATTGAGGTGCATCAATCAACCGGTATCCTATTAGCCGGAAGCTATATCGTCATCGCCTCGTTCCTGCCGCACCGATCTTACACCCATTTACTTTTAGGGCACGCTTTTTATGCATTCATTTTGAGTCATCTACAACAAGAGTGGGAGTTCGAAGTTCTGCTCGTTTCGGGAACAGTCGGGTAAGCCAGCCACCTCATTGCAGACATGAAGCTCTTACCAATGAACCGCAGAGGAGTGAAATTGTTCATTCCGCTTTGGAATAAAGAATTGTAAAGGTGCCTGTGCAAAAGATTTGTAAAGGTACCTGTGCAGGAAACATTCATGTTAATTCATACATTTTGAATAAAAATACATAAATTTTAAGTAAAAACCACACCTACAATCGTGTACATTTATATTTATGCAATCGTAGTGTATTTACTGAATAGTTCGCTGCACAGGCACCAAAAAAGAGGTACCCAAAAAAGGCACCCCAATCCACTCAACCTACAACCTCACACAACACACCATAATCATTCCCGGTTTTATAACTGTCGATTGTGTAATATTCCACTCAATCTCTGCATCCGGAAGTTGGTGCTCGAACCATTCCACCACCTCGTTCGCCGCGATTAACGAAATCCTTTCATCTCCGATTATTTCAAGATGGATTTTATCTCTCCCTATCAATCCACTATCCATCGGTTTCATTGATTTTACACCACCAATTTCACCTACGACCTCAAATTCAAAAACGATTGCCGGATTATCCTTGTACCAATTCACTGTCATATCTTCCAACCTCCCGATTTTTTTCCTCCAGCCTATCAAGCGGCAATCTTCGTCCATTTGACCTCGCCATCGTAATAAACGACAAGTTGGCCGATCACCGCGAACCAATCCGGAACCCTTTCAACTTCAAGTTTTGTAATATGCTTAAATGAATCATCCAAAAGTGCAATCCTGTATTCGTCTTCCTCATAAAAGCATCCAAAATGATGATCATCTTCATGATAATAAGACAACACTTCGATTGATTCTTGCTGCAGTTCACTCCACGCTTTACCGTAATTCCCATAATCCAAAGCATCCATTGCGTCTGTTCTGATGAACTTTGAATCTTCCTCCTGCACCACTTTACTGGATAAAAAGTCAGCGACAAACTTCACTTCTTTTCCGACCAGTTCAGTGACATCAGCCAGTTCGTGATAAAGCAATTTTGACGCATTGTGGAAATGAGGCTCCTCCAATTGCACGACAACCATTTGCTCATCCTGTATCAATTGTGTGATAGGCTTGTCTGCAGTCAGGTAATAGCCCGACATATCCTCATCTATATTGACGAAATACACATCTTGGTCTTCATTGTACAGAATCACTTTATCCCAAAAACTATAATGCTCTTTAATTCCCTCGAAGGAATACATTCTACTTTTATTCTCCGAATCGAAGAAGACTAACCCGCTCCCTTCCTCAATGACCGCGATGAAATGATTGTTACTCGTCAAATGGCGAAGCGGGCGATCCGACTCATATATGAGGGTTTTCTCCGACTTCCCCTCATTCCAATTTACGTAATAAATCTCGTTCCCCTCGATGAAATATAAATCGTTTCCTAAAACAGTGAATTTCAAGCCGTCAACTGCGCAATCGTTTTGCAACAATGCAACAGATGGTACATTTTCCTTTCGGTATGCATGAGCCACTTTTGGTATAAACATTGATTTTCCCTCCAATTAATATGTTTTAAAGCCTACTCTTTTTTCCTTTTGCTTCATTTGTAAGATCGCTTCCGTTTCAAGCAACTCGTCACTCGCGGATTGAATATCTTCCGCCAACAATAAATTGATGTTTTTCGGCTTTCGCTGTGCCATATAACCAACAGATGAAGATAATAATTTACGCATCATACGGCCATTCCCAAACTGACGCCCGTCCAAGCGGTTCAAATTCTTTATGAACAGACCTACAATCTTACTTGCCGCTTTTTTACTCTCCAACTCATAGCCCGATCGCTCCACATGGTAATAGAAGATTTCCTGTAACTGTTTCTCTTCGTAATCCTCAAACTGGATAATATTTGTTAAACGCGACTGCAACCCTGGGTTAGCACTTTGAATGAAATCGAGCATTTCGTCCGTATACCCGGCGAAAATAACGAGTGTATCGGGATTATTCTCCATATGTTGAATAATGGCTGAAAACGCTTCGTCCGAGTATCCGTCCTTTTTATTAACCAAACTGTAAGCTTCATCAACGAAAATCGTGCCGCCTTTCCCCTTATCGAAAACCTCCTGCACCTTATGGGAAGTCCAACCGACGTATTGTCCAATTAGATCTTTACGGCTAACTTCAATGAAAACATTATTCGTCAATACTTTTGAATCAAATAATAACTGCCCGAAAATCCTCGCAACCGTTGTCTTCGCTGTCCCCGGATTGCCCATGAATACTGCAGCCATATGATGATCGATAGTGGGATATCCTGCTTGTTTCCGCATTTCCGCGAGTTTCATCCGATCGACGATACGCAGCAGTTGCTGTTTGACCTCTTTTAACCCAATCAGCTTATTCAACTCTTTAATCGCTTTGCCTGTAAGATCTTTATCTTCCATTGATACTTTATCCTTTAAAAAGATTCTCTCGAATTCGCTTTTCCCGATTGAATTTCCGACAGAATAACGTAACGCCTTATGGATAATCCGTTCAATATCACGGATGCTTTCAAACTTTTGCTTTCGGTAATTAACCAATTGCGTAATAACTTCCTCACAATTGACCGACGGAGCGATTTTTTTGCCCAATTCACTTGCAGTTTGATTAAAAAGTGCAGTTAAATAAGGCATTGGCGCCTTTGATACTTGGATAAATTCAATATCCGCCTCGAAAATAAAGTCTTTCTGAAATTGATTCAACACGGTCTCCTGCCTGTCGTCGCCATCCCCGACATCCATGAAAAGCGAGAAGGCGTTAAGCAGATCAGCCCTTGCTTCGAAAAGAATGTAAAATCGATCTTCCATTTCCATCACACGCTTCAACTCTTCCAACCCAGTGTTATGGATGTTGATAATGAGAGGACTTAAAATACTCTTCCAATAGGGATCCTGCTCACTTGGTGTCAGCTGTATTTTTTGAGCATATTGAGCATCCATCATAAACGGGTTAGGGGATTTAATATGGCCATGAACAAACTCAGTTCCGGTTAAAATTGGCACGTGGCAGAATGTGCCGTCCGCCCACTTTTCCTGCAACCATTCAATATCCTCATAATCTTCATAGTCATCGTAATCAAAATCATCATCATAATCGTAGATTTCATTTTCACTACCCATTTCATTATCATAAGAAAATTTCTTATAGGAATAGAGCGCCGCAATCACTGCATCGATTTCACTATCCGCCTGAATATAGATGCCCTTGACTTTCTTCAGATTTAGTTCCGTGATACTTTTGAGATGCGTTGCCAAGGTAAAGTCATTTTGTAAGACCTCATAACTATTGTCCGGAATGGTAACGATCCTTCCCCGCTCCCCTTGGCGCATTTCCGTATATTTAATTTCTGGTTTCAAAATATTCAATTTGAAATCCCTCCTCTTTGTATTACAATCAGTATAAATGGAATAATCTGCTGGATTTTTTTATTCCAACTATTTTATGGAGGGGATTTAGTGACTAGTATCGAGACCAAACCTAAAATGTTAGATGGAGTTAAGTTCATGGAGTATCTCGTCGGATTGCAGCTGACACCTTCCGAGAAGGCCGTAGCGGCTCTTCGTAATGCCTATAATTCACTGTCGGATCTAATAAAATTTCAGGAGAAAGAATCGAAGAAGAAGTTTTATGAGGGAATGGCTGAAATAATTTATCCCGCTGTTAAACAGGATGAAAAGGTGTTATTGGAGTTCAATAAGTTCGTTCATGAAGATAAAGGATTTTTTGGCCATGCAAAGTTAATAATCGAGAAAAAGAAAGAGAATCCGAAAAAGTATTTTAACCCACATACATTTTATATTGGTGACCGACTTAGAAGTTTATCCTACCGTAAACACTATGAATTAAATGAACAGCTTTCGCTTAGGAAACGTCAAGGGGACCGATACAAATCCCCTTCTCTACATGGCCATATTCAATTCTTCGGAGAGTATTATTTTCTATTGAACTATTGCATTATGAGAGATGATTTCTTTACACATATCGACGTTTCCCGAAAGGAAGAGTTTATTCAAAAACTATTTTCCACAGGAAAAACGCTTATTCAGAATTTCAATATGCTTGAGGAACAAGAAAGGATTGCGAGAGAAAAAATGGGAAAAACTGTTGGTGAACAACTACAAGCTCTCGATTCAACTTCCGAAACAACAATGGAAGCTAACTATAATTTGGTCACAGCGGACGATATACTTGAGGCCCTAATCGTAAACCTGCCTTACCAACTGTCCGATAACATTGAATTGGAAGACGTGGAATTCGTATCGGGACAACGATATTTCATATCGAAAGCCCATCCGCAAACGTTGACATTCCTATCAGACGAAGGGAACTATTCCGTTTCAGTATTCGTGAAGGATATAAATAATTCCTATCATGTCTTTACTGTTGATGAAGAAGAAGGACTAGCCCCTGAAGTGTTGATGGAAACCTTTGATGGCACTTTGGACTTTACTAATTTCTTCAGTCAATTGATCAATCTATACGAATTGCCAAGCGTTGGCAACGACGAGGCAGATGAAGATGACGGTGTCATAATTTCCACGATAAACGATGTGTTAAAAGTGTTAGAAAGACTGATTGATTAAGCAAAAGGGCTAATCCCAAAAGAGATTAGCCCTTTCTAATTTACTGATTCTGTTTGTTAGACGGTCCCTTCAAAACCCAAAACAACTTTCCCATTTTTTCATAACCCTCATCCGTCAACTCCAACTTGCCATACAACTTACGCACAATCCGTTGTTCCCGTAAAAATGCACAAGCAAAGCGCACTTCAGTTTCCCACTTATTACTACCATCCGACTTGTTCGCTTTCGATAGATCAGCATCTGAAAGATTAAATCGATTCGCAAGCAGACGATAGGCTTCTTGCAATGGCAAAGCAGGTAAATTCAGGTCCTTTCTTCTCATCAATTCCTGGACAAGATGGTACACAATCGCATCGCGGTGAATAATTTGTTTTGTTTTCATAATAAATGACCCCTCTTCGGATTAGTTTAGAAACAAAACTGAATGTCAGTTGCTATCCAGTTCCTTTTCTTAATACCATCCTACCCCCTGCTGAAAGCTGGACGGAGAAAATCCAAAAGTAATTTTTTGTGTCCAGGAATTGTAAAGGTACCTGTGCAAGAAACATTCACGATTATTCAGCCAATATGAATATAAATACATTATTTTAAAATAAACTTCAAATTACAGCGTCGATATTGTATATTTATTCAATTATAGCGTATTTACTGAATCGTTTACAGCACAGGTACCCAACACTGGCGTTGCATAGAATACAAGGACTTCCATTTGTTACTTTTTTTACCATATTGGTCTTCGAACTAAAATTAAAAAAGGGAACAGGAGCCTAAGCTAAACCAGT